>NZ_JBMFQS010000004.1:0-146822 GCF_049968475.1 Calditerrivibrio sp.
AAATATCAGAGTAAATACGATGAGATTTATTTGATAGGAATGGAATTTAGTAGAAAATATCGGAATATTGTTTATTTTGGGTGGGAAAAGTTGGGAAGTTAGAACGTTGTAACGTTAAAACTTTGAATCATTGAACCTTGAACTTCTTAACAAAGATGATGCTTAGAATTTAAAAAAAACTTGCTTTTTATTTGGCGTTGTGTTATATTTTGAACAAGTGGGTATTATCCCACTTATTTTTTTGCTTAAGGATGGTGAGATTGATGTTTAGTCAAAATATCCATATCGTAGAAAGGGTTAAAGAATATTCTGAAAAAATAGCTCCGAAATTTGGGGTGGAAATTTTCGATGTGAAGTTTGTGAGGGAGCCTTCGGGGTATACACTAAGGATATTTCTGGATAAGGAGAATCTTACGCTTGAAGATTGCGCAAATTTCAGTAAAGAGATCTCGAAATGGCTGGATAAAGAGGATCTTATTCCTCATAAATACAATCTTGAGGTTTCAAGTCCCGGTCTGAATAGACCATTAAGGAATATAGATGATTATAAAAAATACATTGGGAGAAAATGTAAAATTGAGTTGTTTAAAAAAGATCCTTCCGGAAGAAAGAACTACACCGGCTATATAAAAGGTGTAGATGGTGAAGTTATTCTGTTGGATGTAAAAAAAGAGGAGATTATCGTAAATTATAGTGATATAAAAAAAGGGAATCTTGAATTTGAAATTAAAGAATAGAATATAGATATTTTTAGGAGGAACAATGCTTAAAGAGATTTTAAAAGTAGCAGATGAGATAGTTAGAGAAAAAGGTTTCAGTCGTAAAATAATTTCCAATGCTTTGAGGGATGCTATATATACAGCACTTGTAAAAAAATTGGGTAAATATGGTGAGCCTGTAGTTGAGATCGATCTTGAGAAAAACATTTTTAACATATCTGTGCCAAAAGAGGTTGTGGAGGATGTTGATAGTGTATGGCATGAAATACTGCTTGAGGATGCTCTCAAAATAGATAAGGATGCCTATCTGGGCAAAGTAATCATGGTGCCTGTCACCATAGAAGAAATTGGTAGGCAGCTTGCAACCACCGTAAAGACGAGATTGTTTGAGAAATTAAGAGATGCAGAAAAGGATATTGTGTATTCTGAGTTTCAAAGTAAGGTGGGAGAAATTATCACAGGTATAGTGTTGAAGTCTGATAAGGAGGGTGTAACTGTTTCGATTGGTAAAACAGAGGCCATTCTTCCTAAAAAAGAGATGATCCCCGGCGATTATTATACAAGGGGTGATTATATAAGGGCTTTGTTGCTGGAGATAAAGCTGATAAAAGGTTGGCCACATCTTGTTTTAAGTAGAACACACCCTCAGTTTTTGAAGAAGCTTTTTGAATCTGAGATTCCAGAAGTTTTTGATGGGCTTGTGGAGGTGAAAAGTGTGGCGAGGGAGCCGGGAGATAGGGCAAAAGTTGCAGTTTATTCCACCAGTAGCAATATAGATCCAGTTGGAGCCTGTATCGGTCTTAAAGGTGTCAGGATAAATGCCATAAGTAACGAATTAAGAGGTGAAAAGATAGACGTAATTCAGTGGTCTCCAGATCCAGTAAAGTTTGTCTGTGCTTCAATATCACCTGCTGAAGTTCTTCTTACTAATATTTTTGAGGATGAATCCACTATTGAAGTTGTAGTTCCTGATGATCAACTATCCCTTGCGATTGGTAAGAGGGGTCAAAACGTAAAACTTGCATCAATACTCACCGGCTGGAAGCTTGATATATTGAAGGAGAGTGAGTATAAAGAGCTTAGAAAACAACGACTTATCGAACAAGAACAGGAGATGAAAGAATTTTACATGATCTACAGCTTGGACAATTTGTCTGTGTTGACGGATGAGATGATTTCAAAACTTGTGGCGGCGGGGGTTACAGATCTTGAAAAGCTGGCGGATACAGATGTTGATAGAATATCTGAGATACTTAATATAAGTCACGAAGATGCTATAAATATTTTAAATGCTGCTCTTGATTACCTGGCATCAGTGCTTGAAGAGTAAAAATAATTGTTTACAGAATATTTCATGTATAGTATTAATAGATGGTGTATTTAAATTTTTAGAGGTGTAATTAATGAATCGATTTAGAATTTCAGAACTTGTACGAAAAGGGCTGGGAAAATTTGATGAAATTAGCGAGAAATTAAATAGTGTTGGTGTGTCGATTTCAAGCGAGAATGATGAAGTTACAGAAGAACAACTTGTATCAGCGGGTTTTGATGTTAAAAGGATTGCATTGGACAAACGTCAGGAATTGATTAAACAGGCAATGGATAGAAGGAAACGCCATTCAAAAGTTACAGAAGTGATTGTGAAGGATCAAAAGTCTGCGGTTGATGATGCAAAGAAGAAACTCACAAAAGAGGAACTACTGAAAAAGAAATTAGAGCTTGAAAAGAGTCTTCAGAAAGTTGATGAGGAAAGAGAAAAATTAAGAGATGAGAAGCTAAAGGCTGAAACGAAAAAGGATGATGCAGCAAGTGGTAATACCGTAGATGAATTAGATGCCTCTAAAAATTCAGATATAATTTTAGAAAGCAAATCAAAAGATGTTCAAGTTTCAGAAAAGGATCAGGAAACTATTAAAAAATCAGATGAAGTTCAAGCTCCTTCTGAAGATGAAAAGAAAATAGATAAAAAATCCGAAGAGGTTTCTGCCGAAGTTTTGGTTCAAAAAGAAGAGACTGTTATAAAAACTGAAGAGTCTCAGGTGGTGAAGCAGAAATCTGAAGAACCAAAAACTCATAAGAAAGAGGAGCATCATAAAAAGCCATACCAGGGGAAAAAACCATGGGAAAAAAGACCCCATCAGGATAGAAAAGATGTGTCTTCTTCTCAGGGGCAGCAAAGGGAAGATCAGGGAAGATATCAAAATAGACCGGATAACAGATCTGAAGCCAGGCAAGGGGATCATCAAAGGAGTGGAAGGCCACCTTATCAAGGACAGCAGAGGGACGGCGGCTCATTTAGAGATAGGCCTGCAGGAGGAAGACCTCAAGGGGATAGACCACAGGGAGGAAGACCTCAGGGGGATAGACCAGGCTTTGACAAAGGGAAAAGATCTGATTTTAAAAAAGAAGAGGCACCTTCGAAGGATAAGTCTATCTTCTCTCCGATGAGTGATGTATTGATAGAAGATAAAGAGCTTATCGTCAAAAAGAAGAAGTGGGAAGAAGATGTTCCATCACCGGTGGTTGAAGAGAAAGATATAGAATCAAAAAAGATAAAGGTAAAAAAGAGCTCGACTAAGAAAGAGAAAAATTTAAAACAGAATCTACTTGAAGATTTAGAGCTTTTGCAGATAGAAACAGGAGTTATTGAGCCAGAGCCGACTATTGATGAGCTGGAAGAGATAGACCAAAAACCTAAGAAACAGGCTAAGTTAAAAGATAAAGATAGAGAAAAGGAAAAAGAGGTTGTAAAAGAGGTAAAAC
Organism: Calditerrivibrio sp.; assembly: GCF_049968475.1. Classification (NCBI taxonomy): domain Bacteria; kingdom Pseudomonadati; phylum Deferribacterota; class Deferribacteres; order Deferribacterales; family Calditerrivibrionaceae; genus Calditerrivibrio; species Calditerrivibrio sp. The sequence continues at coordinate 3,483 of NZ_JBMFQS010000004.1, forward strand.
AGCCTTCAAAACCTAACAAGATAACTATTGGAGAAAGTATTACTGTAAGTGATTTAGCAGGGCTATTGGGGATACGTATTCCTGATATAATCAAAAAGTTGATGAATATTGGAATAATGGCAACGGCAAATCAATCCATTGATGCAGAAACAGTGCAATTGATAGCTATGGATTATGGCATTGATGTGGAAGTAAAAACGGTTTCTGAAGAAGATCTTTTACCAAAATATGACAGTAAGCCTGAAAATTTAAGACCTAGACCACCTATTGTTACTGTTATGGGGCACGTTGACCATGGAAAAACCTCCCTGTTGGATGCAATAAGAAAAACAAAGGTTGCAGAAAAGGAAGCTGGAGGAATTACGCAGCATATTGGAGCCTATGAGGTTGATATAGATAGAGGAAAGATCGTATTTCTTGATACCCCGGGTCATGAAGCTTTTACCACTTTGCGTGCCAGGGGGGCTAATGTAACTGATATCGTAATTTTAGTGGTTGCTGCGGACGATGGTGTAATGCCACAGACAAAAGAGGCTATTGATCATGCGAAAGCTGCTGGGGTAAAGATAGTTGTTGCCATAAACAAGATAGACAAACCAAATGCAAATCCAGAGAGGGTTAAAACACAGTTGGCAGAATATGGAATAATACCTGAAGAATGGGGTGGAGAGTATCAGTTTCAGGAGATTTCTGCTAAAAATAGAATAAACATAGACGATCTTTTGGAAAGGGTGCTTCTGGAGGCTGAATTATTGGAGCTGAAGGGGGATTATGTTAAACCGGCAGAAGGGATAATAATAGAATCCAGGTTGGATAAACAGAAGGGGGTGTCTGTTACTCTTATTGTTAAAGATGGTGTTTTGAGAGTAGGTGATATTTTTGTGGCTGGGACTCATTATGGAAAGGTCAGGGCATTGTATAACTATGCTGGTAGGAGTATAAAAGAAGCTGGCCCATCAATCCCTGTGGAGCTTATGGGTTTTAGTGAAGTACCAGAACCTGGTGAAACGCTTATTGTTCTTCCTAATGAAAGATTGGCAAAACAGATTGTGGAAATTCGATTACAAAAACAGAGGGAGAAGGATGAGGCGGCAAGGGCGAAACTTTCTCTGGATGATATATTCAGTAAGATAAAAGAGGGTGAAATCAAGGATCTGAATATCATCTTAAAAGCCGATGTTCAGGGTTCGCTTGAGGCTTTGAAATCTTCGCTGACTAAATTATCCAATTCTGAGGTGAAGGTAAAAATAATTCATGATGGTGTTGGTGGAATAAATGAATCTGACGTTCTTCTGGCTCTTGCTTCAAAGGCTATTATCATAGGATTTAACGTTCGTCCTGATGCAAAAGCAAGGACTGTGGCAGAAAGGGAGAAGATCGATATCCGACTCTATTCTGTTATCTATGAGGCTATAGAAGAGGTTCAGAAAGCTATAGAAGGTATGCTGAAACCTGAGCTTAAAGAGAACATTATTGGCAAAGTGGAGATAAGAAAGGTATTCAATGTTCCCAAAGTTGGTAAAGTGGCCGGGTGTTACGTGCTGGAAGGTAAGATTGTTAGAAATTCTAATGTTAGGATTATCAGGGATAATATAGTTATTTATACGGGAAAAATAAACTCTCTGAAGCGTTTTCAGGATGACGTAAAAGAGGTTGTGGCTGGTTATGAGTGTGGACTTGGTATAGCCAACTACAACGACATTAAAGAGGGTGATATTTTAGAGGTATTTGAAGTTGTGGAAGAAAAGAGGTTGCTCAAGGATGTTGAGTAATGTTAATAGGTAGTTTGCTTTTGAAGATAAATATACCTGCTGCCAGAACACTTAAAGATAAAAGGAGTGTTTTAAACAGCCTCAAAACCAAACTGAGAAACAAATTTAATATCTCTGTGGCTGAAGTGGGGGATAAGGATTTCTGGCAAAGTGCTGAGATAGCCATCGTAGTTGTGTCTGATGATTCTGCGCTGATAGATTCCCAGCTACAGGAGATAATTAAATTTGTGGAAAATACAAGAGATGCTTTTATAGTTGATGTTCAACAGGAGATATTTTGATGAAAAAAGAGACTTTTAGAGATAGACGGGTGGGGGAATTGCTTAAGGAGGAGATCAGTCGTATTGTGCAATACGAGGTGAAAAACCCCAATATCCATGGGTTGATAATTACTGATGTCGTGGTTACAAAAGATTTAAGTTTAGCAAGAGTTTATATAAGAAGCTTCGATGGTACAGATATGGAGATCTTGCGTCAGGAGCTCGATTTGGCTAAGAATTTTATATATTCTAAATTAAAAAAATCTATAAAAATCAAAAAGGTACCAAATCTCACATTTTTTGTAGATAATACATTGGATTATGCATCAAAGATAGAAGAACTCCTAAAACAGGTTAAACAGCAGGATTAATGATAGGTTTTATAAATCTTTACAAAGAGAAAGGTGTAACATCTTTTTCTAATATCAACAAGTTATCAAATATTCTTGGTGGTTGTAAAGTGGGGCATACCGGAACACTTGATCCCATAGCTGAAGGGGTATTGCCCGTTTGTCTCAATGAAGCAACAAAATTAGCTTCCTATCTTATAGCAGAAGACAAGGAGTATGTTGCAGGAGCTGTATTAGGCTTTAAGACTGATAGCTATGATACCACTGGAAATTTAGTTGCCAGAGGTGATGTCAGAATACCTTCCGATGAAGAGATAGAAAATATTCTAAAAGATCTTGTGGGGGAGGTGGAGCTCGAAATTCCAGCGTTTTCTGCAGTGAATATTAAAGGTAAGAGGGCGTATGAATTAGCCAGAAAAGGGCTTATTGAAAATGCCGGTATGCGTAAGAGTATCATATACGATATAAAACTTGTTGAATATAATTATCCGCATCTTACTATATCTTTAAAAGTGGAAAAAGGTACCTACGTAAGAAGTATTATAAACAAGATAGGTGAAATGTTGGGTACTTTTGGGACTATGAATAAATTGATCAGGATCAAAAGTGGATTCTTTCACGTCGATACAGCTTTAACAGTGGAAGAGATAGGGTTGATGTATAGAAATAAAAATTACGATTTTTTAATCCCCGTAAATAGAGTATTAAATTGGAGCAGGGTAATTGTAAAAGACCAGTTTGTGGATATGGTGAGAAATGGTGTTTCGATTAAAAAAGGAAATTATAAGTATATTCCAGATAATTTGACAGAAATGGTTTTTGTTACAGATGCGAAAGGGGTTGTACTTTCAATTGCCGAAAAGGCTGAAGGCGAGATCCCTTTTAAAAATGTTCGTGTCTTCAAAAATGAAAATTTTAAAATATGATGATTTTTATCATAAAATACTTGTAAAAAATTAAAATTTTGTATAATATAAAATTCGGAGGTGTGTAATGGCATTAGACAAAGCATTAAAACAGGAACTCATTGAGAAGTTCAAAACAAGTGATCAGGATACCGGTTCTCCTGAGGTACAGGTTGCCCTTTTGACAACGAGGATCAACCAGCTTACTGAGCATTTCAAAACCCATGTTAAAGATCACCATTCAAGAAAAGGGCTTTTGATGCTGGTAAGTAAAAGAAGAAAGCTGCTCGATTATCTAAAAAGAAAGGATTTTAATAGGTATCAGCAGTTGATCGAAAGACTTGGTATAAGGAAGTAATAATGGAGAAAAATATTAAGTCTTACGAAATAAGGCTTGGCAGCAATGCCGAGCCTATAATTTTAGAAACGGGATGGAAGGCAAAACAGACCAATGGTAGTATCTGGGCAAAACATGGTGAAACGGTAGTTTTGGTAACCGCCGTTATGAGTAAAAAAGTCCCAGAAGATATAGATTTTTTCCCTCTTACGGTAAATTATATCGAAAAGTTTTATTCAGTGGGTAAGATTCCCGGTGGATTTTTGAAGCGTGAAAGTAAACCTTCTGATAAAGAGACACTTATTGCAAGACTAATAGATAGACCATTGAGACCCATTTTCCCTGATGGGTTCAGAAATGAGGTACAGATTGTTGCAACAGTTGTATCAAGCGATCAGAAAAATTCACCTGATGTTTTATCCATAAATGCAGCAAGTGCTGCTCTTATGATATCAGATATACCTTTTAATGGACCTGTTGGTGCTGTTAGAGTTGGGAAATTGAATGGGGAATATATAATCAACCCTGATGCAGATCTTTTTGATCAGCTTGTTATGAACATAGTACTTGCTGGAACAGAGGATGCTATTGTAATGGTGGAAGCTGGACTGAAAAATGTTTCGGAAGAAGAAGTGGTGGAAGCATTTGAAAAAGGACATCAGGCGATAAGAGAGATAATTGCAGTTCAAAAAAAGATGAGGGAAGAACTGGGCTTACCAAAAGCAGATTACAAAGATTTTTCTGTGCCTTCGGGCATTCTTGAAAAGGTCTATGCCGAATGTAAACAGTCCCTCTTCGATGCAGTAATGACAAAAGGTAAAAAAGAGAAATATGATGCTATAGATCGAGTAAAAGATGAGTATTTTGAGAAATTAAAAACTGAATTAGGCGAAGCATTTAGCGAAGTTGAATCTTTATATTCTGAAGCTTATCACGAGGTGGAAAAGAAGATATTCAGGGAAATCACTCTTGAAAATAAAATCAGGGTTGATGGAAGAAGATACGATGAAATAAGGCCAATCGATATAGAAGTGGGATTATTGCCAAGGGCACATGGTTCTGCTCTTTTTACCAGAGGTGAAACTCAGGCTTTAGTTTCCACCACTCTTGGTACGAAAATGGATAGTCAGCTTGTGGATGATATAGAGGGTAATTCATCTAAAAGATTTATGCTACATTATAATTTCCCTCCATTTTCTGTGGGAGAGGTTGGCAGAATGGGGGCTCCTGGAAGGCGTGAAGTGGGGCATGGTGCTCTTGCGGAAAGGGCTTTGAGCTTTGTTATTCCTGATGAGTCTGAGTTCCCTTATACAATAAGGGTTGTATCTGAAATACTTGAATCAAATGGGTCTTCATCAATGGCCACCGTTTGTGGTGGATGTCTTTCCCTCATGGATGCTGGTGTTCCGGTGAAGGATATGGTGGCAGGTATAGCAATGGGGCTCATTTATGAGAAGGGAAGATATGCTATCCTGAGTGATATTATGGGGATTGAAGATCATCTGGGTGATATGGACTTTAAAGTTGCCGGAACAAAAGATGGGATTACTGCTCTGCAGATGGATATAAAGATTGAAGGACTCAGTATGGACCTTGTGAGGGAAGCTCTTGCCGCTGCTAAAGTGGGAAGGTTGCATATCCTTTCAAAAATGCAGGAAGCTTTGGCATCTCCAAGATCTGATCTCTCTCCATACGCTCCAAGATTTGTAACAATCAATGTAGATCCCGAAAAGGTTGGACTGATAATTGGACCTGCAGGGAAAAATATCAAGGCGATCATCGAAGAGACCGGTGTATCTATCGATATCTTAGATGGTGGAGTTGTAAATATATTCGCAAGCTCAAAGGATTCAATCGATTCTGCAATAGCCATGATTGAGGCTATTCTTGGGGAACTCACCATCGATAAGGTATACAAAGGAAAAGTTAAAAAACTGATGGATTATGGTGCATTTGTGGAGATTGCGCCTGGTATAGAGGCTCTTTTACATGTTTCCCAGTACAGCCACGAAAAGGTGGATGATCTCTCCAAATATTTGAAGATAGGTGATATGGTGGAAGTAAAATATCTTGGTAAAGATGAAAGGGGAAGACACAAGATATCAAGAAAAGCAACACTTGAAAAGATAACTCAGTCTGAGTAGTTAAAAGGTTAACAAGCCACTAAATCGGTGGCTTGTTAGTTTTATCAATATATAATAAGATTTTTTATTTAGGGATCATACATAAATAAGTTTATTTTAGGCTTACTTTTTTTATTTAAGTTAATTTTAATTTAAATATTGACTTTTTGATAGATTATTGTTGATAAAGTTAATATGTTAGATTGTTTTAAAATTTCAAAAAATATTATTGATAACTTAGATTATTTTTCGGAGATTTTTCTTCTGTTTGATTTTATTGGATATAACATTACTTTACTTGATAAGGATTTAAATATAATCTATTCCAATTGGCGGGATTTAGATTTTGTTCCTGAGAAGAATAGGATCATAGGAGAGAAGTGCTATAAGGTGCTGCGGGGATTGAGTGATATTTGTGAAGATTGTTGGATAGACAAATTTAACAACAAATATATTAAGGATATTAAGTTTATCAAAAAGAGTCCCGTTGATGGTAAGTTTAGAGACTTTACGATTATCCCGATCTTTGATCGGGACAATATTGTTGGTTATGTTCAGTTCATAAAAGTTTGTTCTGAATATGTTGAGTATCAGAAGGCGAATAAAGAATATATTACATTATGCTCAAAATGTAAGAAGGTAAGAGATAAGAATGAATGGATGAGTTTTGAAAATTATTTTCTCAGGCTTGGGCTTACCTTTAGCCATGGGCTGTGTCCTGATTGCTTAAAAGAACTCTATCCAGATTATGCTGACGAAATTATCAATAAACGTAAGACCTAATTTATTAATACGATATAGTATTTATTCATCATAAATTGTCTTTTTACGATTCTAAGGGAATCAGGTTTATTTTCCCATCTATCCCAGTTCTTTTCGGACATGGCTATAACTAATTTTTCACCATTTCTAATGAGTTCTTCTATTTTAGATTTGTCTCTTGTTTCCAAAACAGATCTGTTTGCATAAAATGAGTACGTACCTGAATAGGTATCAAATGATATAGGTTTGTAGCCTTTTTCTGAGTAATATTTCAGTTGTTCACCTATAATTCTTGGGGAAAAGAAAGGGCTGGAGGGTAGCACAAATGTTATATTAAGTGAGTTTGCAAAGATAATTATCAGCACTGAGTATATTGACAATATCTTATTTGTGGATTTGCCTGAGTATTTTATTAAAAATATAGCAATTAAGATCCCCACTAATGATACAATCCATGAATAATTGACATTTTCCATAAATGGAAAATTGTTTCGGTTAAATGTAAGATAGCCAATGACAGATGAGATAATTATAAATATTATGGAAGTTGCAAACCATAATTTACGATCTTCCTTAGAATTTATAACTAATTGATAAATCAATAGAGCAAATGAGGGGAAAATTGGGAGAAGGTAGTTAGGAAATTTACTGCTTACCAACGAAAGTATCAGAAAAGATGTGAAGAATACAACAAGATTGTATAGGTGACCATCATTATCTTTGCATTTGTATTCTGATAAAAAAGTTTTTAAATCTTTTATATTCGATAGTATTACGATTGAAATAGGTAGCCATACTAAAGGTAAAACATAGAAATAAAAATAAAATGGTTTCTTGCTGTGGAAAGCATCTATCGCTCTTCTTACCGTTTGTTGGTAAAAGAGGGAGTTGTAAACATAATCAAATCCATTTATCTTGATCAATGCAAAAATCCAGATGGTTGTTGGAATTAATGCCACAATAAGCCCTAATATGAAATGGAAATTCAAAAAAGGTTTGTATCTCTTCTTTAATAGGCAAAATACTATAAAAGATAAAATGGGAAATATGAGTCCAAGTAGGCCTTTTACAAATAGTGCAATACCTGCCATCATAAATGCTAAGTATAAAAAAGATATTTTATCTTTTTCGTAGTAGAGATAAAAGAACGTAAATGATAAAAGAATAAAAAATGAAAAGAACAGATCCATTTTCACAAAATTTACCAAAGCTATAAAATATAAATTTGATACTATTAAAATGTTTGAGTAAAATGCTTTATCTTCATCTTTTGTGATAATTTTTAAAAAATAATAGCTTCCGGTGATGAACATGGCACCTGTTATCGATGTTGCTATAAAAAAGATTTGTGGATCTGGGATTCTGGTAATCAATTTTAAAAAATAGATAAAAATAAAAAATAGGGGTGGTTTGTCGGGGTAGGATTCACCATTTAATGTGAGCAAAATAAAATTGCCCTCTTTTAGGTGAAGAAACACATCTGCATAACGTACTTCATCTCCAAAGAAGAGATCCCTTGGAAATAAAGCAAACGTTGAAATTGATAGTACGTATAAAATTAATATAATAGGTTTAGTGTATTTATGTTTGAATAGATTTTCCATCGATTGTCAACATCCCTCTTTTTTTAAATCCATTATATAATATAGAACTTATGGTGATTGCAACTAAAATTCCTGCTAAAACATCACTTGGGTAGTGATTAAGGGATATCACCCTTGTAAATGCCATCAATAGGCCGATGATAATAAGAGGGAATCTATACTTTTTTAAAAAAATAGCAAGAACATACATGGCACTGAAGATTGTTGTGGAATGGCCTGATGGTATTGATGTATATTTGTATTTAGTTTGAAGAAATTTAAAACCGTATAGATGATGTTCAAAGTACTCTATTGGCCTGTATCTTCCAAGAATGAATTTTATGATATCTGTAATTAGTCCTGATAAAGCTACAGATACAAAAACCAGGAGGGCTATATTTGCGTAATACCGATTTTTGTTTCTAAAATATATATAGAATATCAAAGAAGGTACCAGCTGATATTCTGCTTTGGCAAAGTCAGTGATATTTTTTGCAAAGTTGTAGATAGTAGTCCCTTTAAGTTGATAAAAAAAGGTTATTATAGGTATATCCCAGAAGTGGTAGAATGAAATGATTAAAATGGTGTACAAGAAAAAAAATATACTATAAATCAATTGCTTTTGCATAAAGAAAGGCTGTAATCCCTTTGTATATATTTCTCTTCACAATCTATTCTGTATTTATCTTTAAATTCATTCAGCGCACCTTTGGTGAAAAGAAAGAATGAACTATTTGATTTTATAAAAGATTTCATCTCATCTTCTGTTTGTATGTAGTATTTTTTGTAGTTGTCATCTTTCTCGAACTGGGTTTCTCTGGTGGTTCCATGCGCCATCACTGTTATTTTATTTCTATAAAATGATGTGGATGGTAGGTCTCGTTTATAGCATAAAGCTTCAAGTTTTCTATCAGGATCTATAATGTTTGCAGCATTTACCATATTCTCAAACCCCATCAACTTATCCTGAAATATTGAGGATGAATAGTAAATTATATTAAAAATTATAACTACTATCAATCCTAAATTATAGCTGAATAGATGATTTTCGATTTTTTTTCTGGAAATTACAACAAAAGCTATAGATATAATCGAAAGAATAATAATTGTAAGATTGAATCTTAATTCTTTTAATAAAAAAGTAGCAATAATAAAAGTAATTGGTAATAATGCAGCAAAATATAAGACTATTTTGTTGAATATCGGTTTACAGTATTCGGTGTATAATTTTAATACGAGTATGCTCATTATGGGTGTCAGCGGGGTTAGGTAAGAATGTAGTTTACTTTTTGCTATGGAGAAAATGATAAATGGGGTTATGATATATACAATAAGGGTGATATGGCTTTTGTAGTTTGAAAACAGTTGCTTTATTTTTGTAATTATAAGTATAGAGTAGGGTAGTGTTGAAACGAAGACCGTTCCAAAGAAGAAATAAAAAGGTTTTTCCCTGTTAAATCTGTTTGTGGTGACCCTTTCTATGGTCTGGACTTTTAAGAAATAGTTTAAAAGGTCTGGGTTTTTTATAATTACTATAAGGTACCACGGAAGGGATACTGCGATGAATGATATTGTGGAGAGAATAACATCTTTAAAGCTAAAAACCTTTCGGAAATGATAATCGAAAAACTTCATTACGAAAAATGGTAAAAGTGTGAATAGAAATATTATTGGTCCTTTTGTGATAAAACCGAATCCTAAGAAGATACCGATTAAGATTGCATTTTTTGTATCTTTTTTATAATAAACTTGATTAAAATAGTAATATTGGGATATCACTGTAAACATTGTTAGATATATATCTGTTGCTGCTATTCTTGACACTGTTAGGAAAAGAATCGACGAAGACAATACGTATGCTGCGTAGTACCTCTCTTCCTCTCTTATAAAAAATTTTGATAGTTTTACTGTAAAAACAAGGGTAATTATGGATGCAATTATACCGAAAAATCTTGATCCAAAGTTGTTTATACCAAATATCTTCATCCCTGATGCTATAAACCAGTATGTGAGAGGGGGTTTGTGGAAATGTTTTATTCCGTTGAAATATGGCTCTATAAAATTACCAGATTGTATCATCTCCCGTGCAATCTCAGCATAGCGGGCTTCTGTGGATTCAAATATAGGGGCGTAAGCTGAAGTGTAAAAAGCTAAGACTGTGTAAATAAAAAGAAAAAAAATAAATTTTTTTTTAACTATTGGCAAGTTTTTTCCTTTTTTCTTTTTTGATGAAATAGAGATTCCTGAAATATATTATAAAACCTGTTGTTTGCCCAATTGTGAAAACTATATCTCTTCTAAGCACAGCATATATGAGAAGGCAGATACTTCCCCCGATACTAAAGTACCAGAAAGATTCCGGTATTATGCTTTTTCTCTGCTTTTCTGAGTATATCCATTGAACAAAAAAACGCATAAAAAATAAACCCTGCCCTAAAAAACCTATTGTTAGAAGCCACCATTCATTTTTCAAAGTTCTTCTCCTTTATTATCGGTTTGATATGTCGTGATATCATCCATCTTACCCCAATAAGGTCATACAACCCCTGTATGGCTCTTTTGGTGTTGTTATATTTTGATACCCCTGTGTATCTGTTTCTGTGGTTTACTGGCACTTCAATCACCTTTGCACCTTCCAGACGCATGAGTGTGGGAATGAATCGGTGGAACCCCTTGAAACCTTTTATCTTTTTTAACAACTCCGCCCGCATAACTTTTAAAGCACAGCCGGTGTCATGAATCGTTTCATTTGTAAACCAGTTTCTGACGGCATTACCTATTTTGCTACCTATTTTTTTGGAAAGTGTATCCTGTCTGTTTTTTCTCCAACCATTTACCATATCGTAATCTTTGTAATATTCAAGCATCATGGGGATATCTTTGGGGTCGTTTTGAAGATCTGCATCGAGTGTTATAATTGTGTCTCCGGAGGCGTTTTGGAATCCTATATACAAAGCAGCCGATTGACCGGAATTTTTTTCGAAAGAGATATATCTTACTCTGTCATCCTTGCCGGCGAGTGATTTAATAATTTGTAAGCTATTGTCTTTACTACAGTCATCCACAAATAATATTTCGTATTCGTATGGTAGATCTTTTGCCACTTCTGAAATCTCAGAATATAAGTTGTATAAATTACCTTCTTCGTTGTAAACTGGCAGAACAAATGAAATCTTTTTAATCTCTGGCATCTTTATCCTTTTTAATTGGTATTTTGATTGTTACTTTCGTACCCATATCTACTTTTGATACGATATCGATTGTACCGCTATGGTTCTCCACAATCTCTTTTACTATAGATAATCCAAGCCCTGTTCCGTTCGTTTTTGTAGAATAAAATTCTTTAAAAATCAATTCCAATTTATCCTCCGGTATCCCCATACCGTTATCTTCTATTACAAAAATCACATCTTTCAGATCGTAGTATACTGTAAAGGTTACAATACCTTTTTTATTTGATGGTATACTTTCCACAGCGTTTTTCAAAATATTCACCAGCATCTGCTCTATATTGGTTTTATTGCCAAAGATAAAAACTTCATCGCTGACATTAGCTAAAATTTTAAAATCTACATTTTCATGATTGAATAATATCCTTTTGGAATATATCTCTATACTTTTGACCAATGTTTTTATGTTTATATTTTCATTAATGGATGTTTCATATCTTGAAAAATTAAGTGTCTGATCTATAATCTCTTTTATTCGTTGGGCATCCTCTATTATAGATTCTAAAAAGCTTTTTAGTTTTGTGTCTGCAACATTTTTTTTGCAATATTCCATTAAAATATCCGAAGAAATCATTATAGAATTTAGTGGATTTTTAATCTCGTGACTTATGGAGGCGGTCAAAGTTCCTATTGTCATCAGTCTATCGGTATGAATAATGCTTTTGTGCATATTATCGATAGTTTTGTTTGCATTATTTAAGGCATCAACCATTTCATTGAAATTCTTTGCCAGGAGCTCCAGTTCATCTCCAGACTTTATATCTATTTTAACATCAAAATTATTTTTGGTGAGCTCTTCCATCCCTTTTTCAATCTTTTTTATGGGGTTTATGATTAAAATATTTATAAGTAAAGAAAGTACGGCAGCTATGAAAAAACTTGAAAGTAGCAATACCCAGAAAGTCTTATTTGCCTCAGAAAGAGTGGTTTCGTAAATCTTTTGTAGATCAATATTCACATTTAAAGTGCCTATAATATCTTTTTCCTGATGGCATCTTTTGCACTCACCTTTATTTGCATAAGGGGAGTAATATGCAAGAAAGTGGTAGTTTTTTGTCTTTATTATCTTTAGTGTAGACCTGTATTCTACATTTTTTAAAATTTCTTCGATATATTCTGATGTCATGATATGGCTTTTATCTCTTGGATTTATACAGGCTAATTTCTTAGTATTATCAAATATATGGATACCTATCAAGTATTCATTTGTGGATAATTCATTTATTAGGCTTGTTATCTCAGATTTGTGTCCCTTTTGCATATAATACGATAGGGCTGAATCGATTACTTTGGATATAGCATAAGCATAATTTGTGGCGATCTCGACAGATTTTTTTTCGGATGATTTTTTTAAATATGTGGATACTATGAGGGAAATGGAAATTAACATTATAAAAATTAGCAGCGTAATTTTAATCTGGAGATTTTTTTGGGGTTTATTGTTTTTCATTGTTAATATCTCTTAAAAGGTTTTTGTTTAATAATGAAAAGATTTCTTCGTTGTCAGATTTATTAAAAACAACAATATACTTTAAAATGTTAAAACCGGCAACTTCAGCAAGGGATTTAATTGCTTTGTGGGTATCCCCATTTGCATAAAAATCATCAACAACAACAACATTTTCACCCTCTTCAATGCAATGTTTGGAGAGGTAAAGTTTGGTGGAAACCTGTTTAGTGAAAGAGTATGATTCTGCCTCAAAGTAATCCTTCATGGTAATCGGTTTTTTCTTTTTGAAAAACAGAAAAGGTTTATTTAATTTTAGAGAAAGTGCTGTGGCCAGTGGTATGCCACTGGACTCTACTGTGATGATTTTAGTAAATTCTGTCCCTTTTAAAATTTCTGCAAAAGCTTCTGTAATAGCTGATAATAATAAAGGTTCAACTTGATGGTTTAAAAACTGCTCTACATTTATGATATCACCAACGATAGCCCCTTTTTCTTTGATAAATTTTAACAAAAGTGATTTAGCTTTTTGTATCATACTCTATCTTCTCTATCATAAGGATTACCAAGAGATTCCGGTTGGTTTTGCTTTGTGCTATCATTTTTAAGTGATGAAATGATCAGTACAAGTATGGTAAAGAGGTATGGCAATGATTGAAGGATCTGCACCGGTATGTTTGTTCCCATTGCTTGAAGTCTGAGTTGATTAGCTGCTATGCCACCAAAGAGATAAGATCCTATTAAGGCTTTTCGTACATCCCAGTTTGAAAAGATAACGAGGGCTACTGCAATCCACCCTCTACCGGCGGACATATTTTCAATCCATAAAGGAGTGTAAACTAAAGACAAATATGCACCACCCAGGCCAACTATACCAGAGCCTATCACAACTGCGAAAAGTCTGTATAAATGTACATTTATACCTGCATTATCAGCTGCATAAGGATTTTCTCCAACTGTTCTTAAATTTAGACCTATGGTTGTTCTGTACAGGAAAAAATGTATCAACAAAAGTAATAAGATGCTTATATACACCATAATATCCTGATTCAATACTGGACTTAAAAATGGAATATCTTTTACTGTATTAATTCTTTCCAGACCTCTTATATTTTCTCCCACCATAGACTTGCCAAGCATAGCCGTAATACCTGTACCAAACATCGTCAGGGCAAGACCGCTGACTATCTGGTTTGCTTTTAAATATGTGGTTAAAATACCGTGGATAGATCCTGCTGCGGCGGATAGCAGTATCGCCGCCAGAAATCCTATTAATAAGCTATTGGTGATAAATGTAAAATAGAAACCTGATAGTGCTCCTATCAGCATCAACCCCTCAATGCCAAGATTTATGATACCACTTTTTTCCATTATTATGGCACCTATCGTGGCATAAAGAATCGGTGTACCCGCTCTAATTGTAGTATCGATTATTATATCAAGCATTTTTTCTCCGCTTCATTGTTATCTTGTGATTTATAAAAAAATCTCCCGTAAGTAGAGTAAATAGTAATATCCCCTGAAAAGCATTAACCATAGATATTGGTATCTGATAGTTTAGTTGTAATGTATCCCCTGCTAAAAATATCAAAGCCATAAATAAAGATGAAAACAGGATTCCAATACTGTTTTGATTGGAAAGCCAGGCTATAATAATGGCTGTATAGCCGTAGCCTGGAGATATCGAATGCTGAAGTCGGTGAAGGACACCGGAAACCTCTGTAAATCCAGCCAGAGCACTTACTCCACCACTTAAAATCATAATTATTAAAATATTTTTGTTTATATTTATACCAGCATACCTTGCAGCATTGGGATTGCTACCTATCACCCTCACCTCATAACCCCAGACAGATTTTTCCATCAAAATATAGTATAAAATAAGAAGAAATATTGCCAAAACTATTCCTGTGTGTAATCTGGTATCGCCAAATGTACTGAGCTTTGCGATATCTGTAAATTTTTTGGAATAGGGGAAATTGAACCCTTCTGGATCTTTTAATGGGCCATACACTAGATAATCCACTATAAGAATAGCTATGTAATTCATCAACAATGTTACAATTATTTCATTTACGTTGAGCTTTACTTTTAAAAATCCTGCAAGGCCACTCCACAAACCTCCTGCAATGAAAGCAGCCAAAAACATAAGAAAAATCATAAGATAATGTGAGTTTAATGGTATATAAATTGCTGTAAGAGAGGATGCAAGGGCGCCTATATAAAGCTGACCTTCAGAACCGATATTCCACAACTTCATTTTAAAAGCAAAAGAAACTCCGATACTACATATCAAAAGAGGCACCATTTTAATGAGCAACTCTGTAAAGGAATAAATAGAACCAAAGGCATCATAGTAGATATTTTTTATTAAATCTATCAATCCTATACCAAGAAATTTTAAAAAAAATAAACTTATTAGTATCCCAATGACAAAAGAGAAAAATTTTGCCAGGCTTTTTAAATTCTGGGAGTTGGATATCCTTTTTTCGATTCTAATCATCTTTTATTATCCCTCCCATCATTTTCCCAATTGTTTTTTTATCTACATTATCAGGTTCAAAATACCCCATATTTTTTCCTCTAAATATCACTGCTATTCTATCTGATATCTTAAATAGCTCATCCAGATCTTCCGAAATGTATATGGTGCTCATCCCCTTTTTTTGATGTTCTATTATGGTTTGATGTATAAACTCCTGTGACCCAATGTCCAAACCTCTTGTGGGGTAAAGGGCAACTAAAATTGTCGGATTTTCGCTCAGCTCTCTTGCAATGATGACCTTTTGAATATTACCACCTGAAAGGAGCCTAACTGGAGCATTTTTAACCCCATATTGGATATTAAATTTTTCCACAAGATCATTTGCGTATCTATTTATATTTTTTCTGTTTAATAAAATTCCACCCAACTCTTTATCTTTGAAATTTTTTAGTATCAGATTCTCTTCAACGGTCAGATCTGGTGCTATCCCCATTGCTTTTCTGTCTTCAGGTATATGCGCTATACCGTGGATATACTTCTGTCTTGCTGTGCCATATGTAATATCTATGCCATTTAGGGAGATCTTACCCTTGTAAGGGTCTTTTAAACCTGTTAAAACTTCTGCCAGAGCTTTTTGCCCATTTCCAGAAATCCCTGCTATACCTAAAATTTCAGACTTTCTGACCACTAAGTTAAAATCTTGTAGATCTGCAAGGCCTTTATCATTTTTTGCATAGAGATTTGATATTTCGAGTAAAAGATCATCCGATGGTTTTACATCTTTGTCATATTTATTTTTTAAAACAGTTCCAACCATCAGATGGGATATTCTATTTTCATTAAAATCTTCTTTATTTAATATACTTACAACTTCACCTTTTTTCAGTATTACAATCCTGTCCGAAACCTCCATCACCTCTTTAATTTTATGGGATATAAAGATTATAGATTTCCCTTCTTTTTTAAGCTCGAATAGGAACTTAAACAGGAATTCTGTCTCCTGTGGTGTAAGAAGTGTTGTGGGTTCATCCAGTATCAGAATCTGACAGTCGTTTATAAGTAGTTTTATAATCTCTATCCATTGTTGCTCACCGATTGATAGCTTCCACAATGGTAGATCAAGATCTATATTGAGATTAAACTTCTTGAATATATTTAAAAATATATTGGCGTATCTATTTTTATTTATTATAAAACGCTTATCTTTAAGTGCCACCAATAGATTTTCAAATACAGTTAAGTTCTTCACAAGCATGAAATGTTGATGTACCATTCCGATGCCATGTTTTATGGCATCCTTTGGGCTGGTTAATGTTACTTTTTTTCCATTTACATAGATTTCCCCATCATCGCTTCTATAAAAGCCGGTAATGATATTCATTAAGGTACTTTTTCCAGCACCGTTTTCGCCTAAGATGGTTAGTATTTCACCTTTATAGAGATCGAATGAAATGTTTTTGTTTGCTTGAAAATTACCAAATTTTTTAGATATCTCTTTCAGTTCTAAAATTTTTTCCATATATAAAATGAAGGTGGTGGCTTATACCACCACCTTTTATTTCTTTATAGTACCCTGAACACCTTCAACAAAAAAGTTCATACTCAAAAGTTCCTGATCTGACATAACTTTTCTTGCTGGTACAACGATCTTGCCACTGTTATCTTTTAATGGCCCAACGAATATTTTATTTTTACCGGAGATTATATCTCTTTTTTCCAATTCAACTTTTTTTACAATTTCTGAAGGTATTTTGGGGCTTAATGGAGCAAGATCTATAATCCCTTTATCCAATCCCCACCATATTGAAGATGGTTTCCATGTCCCATTACTAACCTGTGTAGCGATCTCTTTGTATAGCACACCCCAATTCCACACGGGAGCGGTGAGGAATCCGTTTGGGGCATACTTTCTCATGTCAGAATTATAGCCTATTACGAATTTGCCTCTTTTTTCTGCTGCCTGAAGGGTTGCTGGTGTATCCTGATGCATGGTGAGCAGATCAGCCCCCACATCAAGTAGGCTATCGGCAGCATTTCTTTCAGTGGCAGGGTCAAACCATGTATTTGTCCACACAACTTTTACCACAGCTTTTGGGTTTACACTTCTTACCCCCAGAGTAAATGCGTTTATCCCTCTTATAACCTCTGGGATTGGATGCGCCGCCACATACCCTATTATGTTACTTTTTGTCATTGATCCTGCAATTATTCCAGATAGATACCTTGCCTGATACATCCTTCCGAAATAGTTACCCACGTTGTCAGCGGTTTTATAGCCTGAACAATGCATAAATACAACGTTTTTAAACTTTTTTGCCACTTCAATTGTGGGGTCCATATATCCAAAGCTTGTTGTAAAGATTAGGTTATACCCTTTCTGGGCAAGGTTTGTTATTACTCTTGTGGCATCTGCTCCCTCTGGCACTGATTCAATATATTGTGTTTTTTTTACAAATGGGAGCTTTGCCATCTCCTGTCTACCAAGGTCGTGAGCATATGTCCAGCCACCATCACCTACTGGCCCCACATATACAAATCCTACATTTAAATCTTTGGCATAGAGTAGGTTAAAGGTAAATAGAAAAACCATTAAAAATAGTATTTTTTTTAACATATATCCTCCATATTTATAGTATAAAAAGCTATATTAAGTTATCTTTTATTACTTGTCAATTGACAATAAAATTCTACCTTTTATATTATCCAGAGTACCAGCAATTATCTCGTATGTATTGCCATTTTCAAGAGCATACTTTTTCATAAAATATTTGTTATTTGCAATTATGTTAATATTCCTGTCATCACCATCGTTTGATTTTATATTAGTTGGTACAAAACCTCTTAAGTTTATCGGTATATTAGAATCTCCATTAAAGTTTAACAAAACAATATTATCGTTGATTTTTACATTCAGTTTTTGATTGTTATATACCTTCATTATGGTTCCATTTACGGAGATTTCAAAATATCCATTTTCTTTTAGATCCTCAGGTTCATCTACAACATGTAGCTTGATAGAGCCTATTATCTTGTGGTCTTTTCTACATTTTATTTCTGTATCTTTTTGTACCACATAATCTAAACCTTTATCATTTAATCCATTAAACCCCAATATATCGCAGGACAATCCTCTTTTATAATTTGAATTTATTGCCTCGATTTTTAATTTTACACCTTTTTTTACATTAAAGATATATCCATTTTTTATCTCTATTGGTTTATCATCAATAAGAACTTTAATTGATTTTAATTCTGGAATGGGTAACTTAATCGGGGGAAGTTCAGGTTTTATATCAAAAATTTTAAAGAATTCATTGATTAGATATGTTTTATGTAAAATTTTTGTTTTATCGTCCGGGAGATTTTTTGACGTTTCAAGTCCAAAAGAGGGGATGCAGTAATTTTTTAGGGCATAATAGGTGGCTGTTTTTCTCATATCCTTGTATCTTGTTGTGGGGTTATCTGTGTCAGTATTTAGGTATTCGAAATGAAAGTTTTTCTCTTTTATCTTTTTATTTGTCTCTTTAATTACCTCTTTTGCAATTTTACCAAGATCTATCTCTTTGTTGTTACAGATATACTTCTCCGCATCAACAATTATAGACTGACCCCAACGGTAAGGGTTTCTCAGTTTATCAACATAGACTGGGGAATAAAAACCTGAACCGTCGTGAAGGTGTAGAAAAAAATCGACCTCTGACATCAGTTTTTGAATGATATCCACCACCTGATCCATTTCATGTTTCGTTTTATTATCAATAAATCTTCTGTTCATATCACCATCGATGCCACGATTGAATAAAATTATCGATTTAAAATTTGCTCTGGGGATGATAATAAGATCCCCTTTTTCCAGCCAGGCATCCACGTAGAGATCTGCAGAAAGATACCCACCAGGTTCGTCCCCTTGTATACCACCTACTATCAATCCTTTTTTACCGGGTTCTTTTCCATAAATTTTGAAGATATGAAGCTCGTAATCAGTACCCTCAAGATATACCTCATGCTTTAAAGATGGTCTATCTACAGCAAATAGTGTTATGGGGATGATAAGAGCAAATATCAGTACCCTTATTATCATTTAAGAGGTCTCCAGGATTCTCCTATAATCTTGGGTTTACCGTTTTCTATTCTTATGGTGAGTGTCTTAACCCCTTTATTGTTCATAGTTTCTGTTTTATATCGCTGAACAAAAGTAACGTTAAAATCGCCATTTTTAAGTTTTTCAATCTTGATATTTGATATTACCACAGATATATTTTTAATCCTTTCAAACTTACCACCCTTATCACTTTTCCATCCTTCATAGTCTAAACCACCAGATTTGAAATTTAGGCTGTAAAAATCTATGTACCTATTGATATCTTTTGATTCCCAACTTAATCGCCACTCTTCTACAAAGTCATTGATAGTTTTTTCGATATTTGTATTATTATCTTTTGGAGCTGTGGTTTGAGTTTGTACCTGTTTTGTAGCTTCATTATCGGTTTTGACAATAGGTGTTGTAGGTTTTTCATAATTTGCCGTGTTATCAATTGGCTTGACTGTTTTTATTACTTCAGATTTGGCCATATGCTTATATCTGTCCGGAATAGCTTTTGGAATATACTCTTCTGCAATTATCTTGAAATCATTTGCCTCCTTAATTAAGTAAAGCCTTTTGGTACCGTATGTGGTGATGTTTGGTGCAGAATAGTACTGGTCGAAATCGAATACTACTTCAGAATCATTCTCTTTGAAGATCTTTATATTTTCAAAAACTATAGTTTTTTGGGGGTATTTTTCCATCAGCATCTTTTTTCTCTGAATATATTCGGAGTAGCTTTTGTGATTGCTATCTTTAAATCTTACATGTATTAATTTGCTAAGCTTATTAATATCGTTATTTTTCCAGCTTTCATAAAATTCGTTGAGAAAATTAAGCCAGAAAATTTTTTCTGTATTATAGTTTAATTCATCTGTAAAGTGTAATTTTTCAGCAATTACTACTGGTGTATTGATGAAGTTGATAGATTTGAGATAATCAATATTCTCATTTTTGAGTACTACGCAACCTTTTGAAGCCTGCTTTTTTTCATGAGGATCCCTTCCGTGAATCCATATACCGTGACCAGTTTTACCGTATAGCTTATCCACAAAGTTTGGGTAATTCAGTGGGAATGCACCTGACCCATAAATTTTATCAAGCTTGGACGGTGGAATAAAACCTACAACATAATAGACACCGGTGGGGGTTTTTTTATCGCCCTCCCTCAATTTATCACCGTTACCTTCCCCCACAATGACGTCATCAAATTCATTAATTAATATTGGCACATCATCTCTAATTTCGACTAAAAATGATTTTTTCATACCTTTATCAACTAAAAATACCTTCTCTTTATCCACACCTTTTGACATAACATCTGCAAAGATCTTTTTGTACGCATAAACTGAATTGTAGCAAACTACTAATAATGTTAGTGATAAAAATATTCTGATTATTTTAATCATATTCGATCCTATTTCTTCCATTATTTTTGGCTTTATATAATCTCTCATCGGCTAATGAGATGATTTTTTCATAATTATTCTCTTCTCTGGAAGAAGCTAATCCTATACTTGCAGTTATAGGTTCAGTTCTAAAATTAACTGGAATTTCTCTGATGGAATTTAAAATTTTATTTGCCACAACTATGGCATTATCTTTCTTGGTATCCGGAAGTAAAATTATAAATTCTTCACCACCATACCTTGCAACAATATCGGTATTTCTCACCGCATTTTTCAGGCTAAATGCAACATCCGTTAAAACAAGATCTCCAGTACCATGTCCAAAATTATCATTGATCTTTTTAAAATGATCGATATCCAGCATTATGATGCTGTATTCTGAGTTTATCCTGCTGTGTCTTTTATGTTCCTTCTCGATGGTTTCCCAGAAGAATCGACGATTATATAGTTTTGTTAGATCATCGGTGATGGATGATATGGTAAGTAACTTGTTTTTGGCATCAAGCATATCAATGAGATATTTAGTTTTTAGCTGGTTTCTTATTCTTAAGTAAAAATCACCCGTATCAAAAGGTTTTAAGATGAAGTCGGTTGCCCCTATCATAAAGAGTTCATATTTGTGGGATAGATCATTTGATACTGTGAGCATAATGATTGGTACCTGTTCATAAAGTTTTGTTTCTTTTAAATATAAAATGGACTTAAGACAGTTTTGGCCATCCAGCAAATAATCAAATATTGCTAAGTCTACAATTGGTTTATTGTTTTCGAGATATTCGATTAAAGATTCATTATTACTAAAGTCGATAACCTTAAGCCCTGCAAACTCAAGAGTGCTCTTTATGTATTTTCTCTGGAAGTCACTGTCTTCCAGCAGTATTACCAGATTGTTTGAATATGAGATATTTGAGATGATAGAATGGATATTTTTTATATAGCTTTTGAGCCTATGTGGTACTTCATCTTTTTTTATAAAGGCTATTGCTCCTGATTTAAAAGCTTTTTCTCTGCTGTCTTCATCGTTGGAGCTTGTTATGACTAATAGTTGCAAGTAATTGAAAGCTGGATTGGATTTTACCTCTCTGCAAAAATCTAACCCTGACCCGTCCGGAAGCTCTATATCCACCGTTGCAAGATGAAATTTTTTGTTACCACTTAAAATATTTTTTGCTTCATTGATAGAAGAGACAAATGTAACGTTATACTCCAATTCTCTAAACTCGTTTTCAAGTACTTTCTGGAAAAATTTACTATCTTCCACCACCAACACTTCAGGCATTATATTCCTCTTCCGTATAGAAAATATCTATCAAGTTTATTTTTTAGCACACCACCAAGATTTTTCACAATTCCTACCGGTATATTCTCATAAAAAAGTGCATTTTTGTCTCTATCGACTTCCATGTTTATATCAAATCCAGATAAAAATTCAATAGCAATTTCTCTTTCAATGTATATTTTTTTATCTTCGTTAAAAAACTTTCCAAATTCCCATAAAAACTGTGAGGATAATTCGAGTTCATTTTTTACAATTTTGCCAGCTTTTATCCCTGTTTTGTTAAACTTAATTTTCTCAATTACTCTATTTTCTTTTTGAAAAAATACTAAACCATCAATAGATTTAAAAGCACCTTCAAATGTATGACCAGGAAAAAATCGGTTTATTTTAGTTTCTTCTATATTTTTTTCGTGTTTATCATCGATAATAAGTTCTCCTTTCTTTTTTAATCCTGCAATAAAGAAACCATCATACTCACTTTTATGGGGTAGCACTCTTATAACCTTATCATCAATTGAAATATTGCCGGAAATCCCTTTTGTGAATCTATTTTCATTAATATCAATTAGTTCTACATCGGAATTTTCTTTTAGTATTTCTTCAACGTTCTTTTCATTCTCTTCTATGGAGAAAGTGCAGGTGGAATAGATGAGAAAACCACCTGGTTTTAAAAGTTGTAATGATGATAAAATGATCTCTTTTTGTAGCTTTTTCATTTTGTTTAGAAGATCTATAGACCAGTTTTTATTTACCTCATCGTTGTATCCAATCTTGTTTTCATTGCTACAGGGGGCATCCAGTAATATTCCGTCGAAAATTTGTGGTAATTTTTTATGCAGAATTCTACCATCATAAGAAATTGTATTTATGTTCCACGCTCCATACTTTTCTATATTGAAGTTTAGTGATTTTAACCTGGAGGAGGATGGCTCATTGGCTATAATAGTCATATTTCGATTGGAAAATTCACTTAACGCAGTTGTTTTTCCCCCTGGTGCCGCCGCTACATCAATTACAATCCCTTTATTACCAAGTAATTTCGACAATATCATTGGTGGTATCACTGAAGATGGGTTTTGTATATATATTCCTCCGGTCAGAAAAGAGATAGTATTTGTAATAATTTCATTTGGTTCATCGTAGGAGAAAATGTTGGGTATATCCGTGGCGGAGATCTTATATGAGTTGAGTTCTTTTAAATAGTCCACATCTCTTGCTTTATTCAGCCTAAAATATCTTTTACGTTTTTTTAAAAGAGATGCAAAGAAATCATCAGATTCATTACCAAAAAGATCTCGGTATTTTCTAATAAATTCCTTATTCATCTATATCTTAAGCTTTCTTATGGCGGATTTATAATCGTTTGATTTAAAAATGTAATTCCCGGCCACCACAACGTCACAACCTGCATCTTTTAGTAGCCTTATATTTTTATCAGAGACTCCACCATCCACTTCTATTAATGTTTGTAAGTTTGCACTAACGATCATCTCTTTTAATTTTTTAATTTTATTTATAGACGATTCTATAAAATTTTGACCACCAAAACCTGGATTTACACTCATAATAAGTACTAAATCCAGATAAGGCAAAATCTCATCCAACATTATCACAGGGGTTGATGGATTTATTGAAACACCGGCTTTTTTCCCTGTATCTTTGATCTGATGTATTACCCTGTGAAGATGAACAGTTGATTCGTAGTGCACGGTTATTATGTCTGAACCTGCAGTTGCAAATTGGTTTATATATTTCTCAGGATTAACTATCATCAGGTGAACGTCAAATGGTTTAGCCGTTTTAGATCTTATTGCCTCTATCACGAGGGGCCCAATCGTTATATTGGGAACGAATAATCCATCCATAACGTCTATATGAATCCAGTCAGCGCCTGATCTATCTATATCTATAATCTCCTGGCCAAGTTTTGAAAAATCTGCGCTTAAAATTGATGGGGCTACAATCATCGTCTATCCCCTTACCTTTACTGAAAGTGCATGGGCATCGAGATCTTCTGATTTTGCAAGTCTATAAACATTCTCCTTTTGCTTTAAAAAACTATCCCTTGTGTATGATATTATACTCGATCTCTTAAAGAAGTCATATGTTCCAAGAGGGGATGAGAATCTAGCCGTTCCACCAGTGGGGAGGGTGTGGTTTGGCCCTGCAAAATAATCACCCATTGCTTCAGGTGTATAATGCCCCAGAAAGATTGCTCCTGCATGCTTTATTTTTGGAAGAAGTTCAAAAGGGTTTTTTACTGCTAATTCCAAATGTTCGGGGGCAATGCTATTGGATAATTCCACCGCTTCATTTATATTTTTAACAACAATTATCCCACCATATTGTTTTAGAGATTGCTCTGCAATATCTCTTTTGGGAAGAGATTTTAGGTGAATATTTAAATACTTTTCTATCTCTTCTGCAAGGTCTAGACTGTCTGTGATGGTAATTGAAGATGCCAGTTCGTCATGCTCCGCCTGTGATAGCATATCTGCCGCCACATATTCGGGGTTTGCGGAATCATCTGCGATAATAAGTATTTCACTGGGGCCTGCTATCATATCTATGTCTACTCTACCGAATACCAATTTTTTGGCTAATGCAACGTATATATTCCCAGGTCCTACGATCTTATCAACATTAGGAATCGTTTCTGTGCCATAAGAAAGAGCGGCTATAGCCTGTGCACCCCCGATTTTGAAAATTTTATCCACACCAGCTATATAACAGGCCGCAAGCACTATTTCGCTTATTTTTCCATCTTTTGCGGGTGTTACTACAATTACCTCTTTCACTCCTGCCACTTTCGCAGGTATTACATTCATAAGTACGGTGGAAGGATAGCTTGCCTTTCCGCCAGGTACATAAACACCAACTCTATCAAGTGGAGTTATCTTCTGTCCTAAAATAGTACCTTCCTTTTCGATAAACCATGATTTTTCAAGCTGATTTTTGTGGTATTCTTCTATATTCTTCTTAGCCAGTTGAAGATCCAGTTTTAATTGTTCATCAATATTATCATATGCAGAAATCATCTCTTTTTTGGTGACTTCGAGATTTTCATCAGGGTTATTATCAAATTTTTTTGAATATATTTTTAGAGCAGAGTTACCATTTTTCTTTACGTCGTCAATAATTGAAAGCACAGTGCTGAGGTATTGTTCCTCGTAATCATCGCTTCTTTTTAGTATTCTTGGTAATATCTCATTGGTATCTTTGTAAATCATCTTTTTATATGTTTCTCCTTTTTCATTTTATAGAGTTCTGTATCTGCCAATTTAAATATCATTTCTGGATTTTCAAGAGTTTTATCTATAGACTCTATTGTGATATAGCCAAAAGAGATGGATGCTTTTTTTCTTATTCCAGTTTTTTTGTATATTTCACTCAGTATTGTTGACGTCTTTGAGGTGATATATTCTATCTTATCTTTTTTAGATTCAGGGGTTATTATGTAAAATTCATCACCTCCAAATCTTCCAACAATATCGCTTTTTCTAAAGCTCTTAACTAAAGTTTGGCCAAATTTTGCCAATACTTCGTCACCTAAAAGGTGTCCTTTCGTATCGTTTATCTTTTTAAAATCATCAATGTCAAGGATGATAAAGGTAAAAGGATGTCCATATCTGTAGCATCTATTTATAAATGAATTTAAAAATAAATACATAGCCTTTTTATTGTAACATCCAGAAGATTCTTCCACCATCGATTGATTTATCAACATCTGGTTTGTGTTAATGTTTTTCAGAGCGATACCAATTTTGAAACATAGATCTTTTATAAAGTCTGAATTGTATTCGTTTGTGTATCTGTTTGGATTTTTGCTATAAAGATTAAGACTACCAATTATCTTATCATTGAGAATAATTGGCGATATAAGGTAAGAACCTATATCCTCCATAATATTAAATTCTGATATCAAGTTTACAGTGCCAGAGCTGAGGTATGGTCTTTTTTCTATGAAAAAGTATTTAAAAGTTTTGTTATTTGCTTTGAAAATATGACGATATTCTTCTTCTGAATAGATGATTAGCTCTTCAAAATTTATAAAGAGAGCTGCTTTATCAATCTCAAAAATCTCCTCTAAATAGCTCATCGGTTTTTCATCTATCTCTTTTAAAGTTTCAGAAAGTAAAAAGGAGTATTCAACTACTTTGAGACCTTTTGATTTCACTTCGTTTTCTGCTATAACCTCTAATATCCCTTCTAACTCTTTTTTTAGTAGCTGATTTTCCCTTAGGATATCATTCACTTTTTTCATTATTTCAAATCTCCAAGATTTTTTGAAATACTTAAATTTACCTTCAATGGTATTTTTAAAGGATATATATTTTCCATTATTACTTTAATATCTTTGGAAGTTTTGTCAATATATTTGTCATTAATTTCGAATACCAGCTCATCATGTATCTGGAGAATCAGTTTGCCATCGATTTGCTCTTTTTTTAGATATTCATCACTTTTTATCATTGCCAATTTAATAATGTCGGCGGCGGAACCCTGTATGGGTGAGTTAATGGCAATTCGTTCAGCCCTTTGTTTTATGGTATTATTGGCGCTTTTAATATCGGGTATGAATCTTGGTCTATTTAAAATAGTGGTGACATAGCCATCATTTTCTGCTTTTTTTACGATATCTTCCATATATTTTTTTACATTTGGATAGGTCTCAAAATATTTTTTTATAAATATCTTTGCCTCATTTTGTGGAATCCCCACATCCCTGGATAATCCGTAAGGACTTAATCCATATATTATCCCAAAATTTACCGCCTTTGCTATTCGCCTTATATCTTTTGTGATTTCTGATTCTGGCAATCCAAATACCTTCATCGCCGTCATTGTGTGGATGTCAAAATCATTTTTGAAAGCAGATTTGAGGTTTTCATCATCTGATATATGGGCAAGTATACGAAGCTCTATCTGGGAATAATCTATTGACAAAAAGGAATAACCATTTTTTGAAACAAAGGCAGAGCGTATCTCAGAGCCTAATTCACCTTTTTGGGGGATATTTTGTAAGTTTGGATTTACGGATGACAATCTTCCTGTGGCAGTCCCGGTTTGCTTAAACTGGGTGTGTATCCTTCCTGTGGAGCTGTCTATATAATCTGATAGCTTAGAAGTATAGGTGGATATCAGTTTACTGAATTCTCTGTATCTTAGAATAGATTTTAAAAGATTTTCATACGATGGGTTTAGAAAAATCATATTTCTCAAAGAGTCTTCGTCTGTGGAATAACCTGTTTTATTCTTTTTAAATGGGACCATCTTAAGTTTTTCAAATAATACAAAAGATAACTGTTTGGGTGAATTTAAATTGATCTCTTCCCCCAACATCTCATCAATGGTTTTTTTTTCATTGTTTAAAAGTTCTTTTATCTTTTCGTCTGTTTCTTTTAGTTTTTTGGCATTAAGCAGGATTCCAGTTTGTTCCATTTCCGCCAGGATATGTATTATTTTGTGCTCTATGTTGTTATATAATTCCCACAAATGATATTTATCCATTCTGTCAAGGATGAAGTCTTTTTTTTGTAATATCTTCTCAAAAAAAGATTCTAAAGTATCTTTATCGGTGAATTTAATTGTTCCAGTATCTGGATCTGTCAACCAGCTGATAATCTCAATGTCTACCAGTTGTTCTGTATCAATTTTGTGATTTTTGATTATATTTTTCAAATCAAAAACGTATCTCGGTTTAAGGTCGGTTATCTTTTCTATCTCTTGATAATTTTTGTTGTTTACTACATACAATTTATTATTTATATAAGCCACAAAGAGGGGAGCTTTCACAGTTCCAGCGGATAGTGTAAACTTTTTTTGTTTCCCGAATAATCTTTTGTATATCGATTTTAGTTCAAGCTCTTCCAATAATTCTTCCAGATTTCCATCGGAGTTTACTATAGCTTCTTTATAGTTGTCTAAAAATTTTAGCATGACCAATTTTTTGCTTAGATAAGCAATCTCTCTGTCTTTTTCAAGTTTTTCTCTGTAGGATGGCTTAATTTTGTCCAGATTTGAGTAGATATTGTCAAGACTACCAAATTCATTTAGAAGTAACACGGCTATTTTTTCCCCAATACCTTTTACGCCAGGTATATTGTCTGAGCTATCCCCTGTAAGTGCCAGGAAATCCACTATCTGCTCTGGATATATGCCAAATTTTTCATGTATCTTTTTTCTATCAACAGTTTCTTCTGTTTGATAGTCAAAAATTTTTACCCTTTCATCCACAATCTGCGCCAAATCCTTATCCTTCGTGACTATCATTACCTGATCATCTGTCATTTTCGACAGTGTATAAATAAGATCATCAGCTTCAAATCCTTCTTTTGCATAAAGCTCAAAATCAAGGAGGGGTATTATTTTTTTTAGATATTCCACCTGCACAATGAGATCTTCTGGGGCTTTCAATCGATTGGCTTTGTATTCAGTAAATAATTCATGACGAAAAGTATCTCCTTTGGAGTCGAAAACAACGATCATTTTATCTGGGTTTAATTTATCTTTTATCGAAAGAAGAGTATTCAGAAATGAGTGTATCATAGAAGTAGGGACTTTTTTTGAGTTGTAAAGAGGTGGGGTTTTGTAAAAAATTTTATACGCCAGGGAATGTCCATCAATTATTACGTTCATCAGCAAATCCTATATTTGAGGTGTTTTAGTTCTTTTAAAAAAAGTTTATTTTTGGAAATAATCCTGTTTGAGAGAGATTCTGTGTGTTTTGAAAGTTCATCATAGCTATCGAATATTCCATTTAAAAATCTTGCGTTGTACATATAATTTGCATCGAATAGCTCACCGGATAGAAATAGATCAGAAATGGCATTTTGTTTCATCAACCTTGGAAGTCTCTGGGTACCACCAAACCCTGTAATTATTCCAAGTTGAGCACCGGGATGGGCAAACTTACTTCTTTTGGTGGCAAATCTAAAATCACATGATGCTGCAAAGTCAACCCCACCACCCATACAAAACCCGTCTATCTCAGCTATGATGATCTGAGGTAGTTCATTCATAAGTTTGAAAAGTTTATTACCCAAAATAGAAAATCCTTTAGCCATATATCCATCATATTCGTACATCTGTTTTATATTTGCGCCCACCGCAAAAGAACCACCTTGTCCGTAGACAAGTATACATTTTGCCTGAGTGCTTTTGATCGATTTAAAGGTGGATATAAGTTTTTTTATGTTTTCAGGGCTCAATATGTTGAATTTTTCTTCTGGCTTAAGTATTATTCTTGCTAATTCACCATGAATGTTAAAATCTATCAATATACACCCCTTGATCTTTTTGTTGGATATATTATATTAAATGTTTCCAAAAATCAAATAAAATAAAAGGTGCCGGCATCCAGCCGGCAGGTGACGGTCCTTCTGAAAAGCGTGGTTGTTCCACTACTTTCTAAAATTACACTTAGCATTTTTTGTGCCAAATTACATCCCTTTTTTTATGAAAATAATTCCCAGTATAATTGTCAGTGCTCCCAGTATCCTCTTTTTTTCAAAAGGTTCTTTTAAAAATAATATACCTATTATTACCCCAAAAAGTGCGTTTATCTGCCTTATGGAAGTGGCGTAGGATACACTGACCCTTTCCAAACCAAACCTATAGGTTACTACTGATAGAAAAAGAACAATGCTTGCTGGTAATAGTAGATTGATATTATTTAATGCAAATTCTAAGTGACCTTTTGAATTCTGTTTTGAATAGATAAATAGAAATAATGTCATAAAGAATGTCACGGAGTAAATATAGAGAAAAATATTCCCTTTTCCCACTCCAGATTTTTCTATGATAGCACCAAAAGAGTAGGACATGGATGCCAGAATCGCAAGGTAAACACCCTTTGTAAATTTTATTTTACCGATATTGTTCATGTTGAGAATAAGTATACCTAAAATTACTGTTATTATACCGATGAAGCCTAAAATAGAAATTTTTTCCTTTAAAAATATCATTGCCAGAATAGAAACAAAAATTGGTGACGAGGTGGTTATGGGGTATACTTTGGAAACATCTTCTGTTTTATAACTCTTGCTTAAAAAAAGATGGTACATAGAGAAAAATATGCCTGCCATAAAACCATAAATGATGGGCTTTGTTTCGAAATATAGGTAGTTGTTA
This sequence comes from Calditerrivibrio sp., assembly GCF_049968475.1. Taxonomy (NCBI): domain Bacteria; kingdom Pseudomonadati; phylum Deferribacterota; class Deferribacteres; order Deferribacterales; family Calditerrivibrionaceae; genus Calditerrivibrio; species Calditerrivibrio sp. The sequence goes on from NZ_JBMFQS010000004.1 coordinate 33,642, forward strand.
AATAATGTTGGGTAGAATAAAGTCATAAGTATTAGATTAATCATGTGCATTTGATAGTTGAATATATGCTTATCAGATGATTTTTTGAGAAAAAAGTTCCACATGGCGTGCATAAGAGCACTGATTATTATCAACGTTATTCCATACATGCCCATAAGGGTAATAAATTTTTTTTGAATAGGCAAGAATGATTTTTCTTATATATCTCTTATGTTAGGTGATTTAAAAGTACAATTTTTAGAGAATTGTTTATATTAAAATGTTTTTTTAATTCTGTTTATTAAAATAAATAATTCAAATTATCAATGAAAACAATAGTGTTCATAGAATGAATTTGTATATTGTATACAATAAAATTGTTGACAATCTCAGTTTTTAATGTTAGAAAATAAACAATGGTTTATAATTTACCAATAAAAAACAGGAGGTCAGTTATGTCTCAATTAAAACAAACTCTGGCTAAAAAAATAGCCGAGCACAGTGTCAGAACTCAAAGATTGTTGAAAGAATTTGGTAACGTTGTAATCGACAAGGTTACTATCAGTCAGGCTATTGGTGGTATGAGAGATATCAAGGCTCTGGTTACCGATATTTCATATCTTGATCCTTTTGAAGGCATTAGATTCCGTGGTAAAACTATCCCTGAAACCTTTGAAGCCCTTCCAAAAGCTCCTGGTTCTAAATATCCTACAGTTGAAGCTTTCTGGTATTTCCTTCTTACAGGAGATATTCCTACTCAAGAGCAGGTGGATGAGGTATTAAAAGAGTGGAAAGTTCGTCAGGTGGTTCCATCTTATGTGTGGGATGCAATCAGAGCTCTTCCGAGGGATAGCCACCCTATGGTAATGCTTTCTACTGGTATTCTTTCTATGCAGAAAGATTCTAAGTTTGCAAAATTCTATAGCTCCGGTAACTTCAATAAAAAAGTTGCCTGGGAATATGTATATGAAGATGCTTATGATCTTGTGGCTCGTATTCCAATAATAGCAGCTTTCATTTATAATCTTAAATATAGAGGTGACTTCCAGGTTGCCCCAGATCCTTCACTTGATATGGGTGCAAACTTTGCTCATATGATCGGTCAGTGCAAAGAGTATGCAGATGTTGCAAGGATGTATTTTATTCTTCACTCTGACCATGAATCTGGAAACGTTTCAGCCCACACTACTCACCTTGTTCATTCTGCCCTTTCTGACCCATACTATGCTTATTCTGCAGGTCTCAACGGTCTTGCAGGTCCTCTTCACGGTCTTGCTAACCAGGAGGTTCTCGATTGGATTATCAAGTTTGAAGAGAAGTACTTAAAAGGTGCAGAACCTACAAAGGAGCTTATTGAAAAAGCTCTTTGGGATACGCTTAATTCTGGTCAGGTTATCCCAGGGTATGGTCATGCTGTTCTTCGTAAGACTGACCCAAGATATACAGCTCAAAGGAATTTCTGTCTTGAAACTCCTGGGCTTAAAGATGACCCACTATTTAAAGTTGTATCTATGATTTATGAAGTTGCACCAGATGTATTGATGAAACATGGTAAAGCTAAAAACCCATGGCCAAACGTTGACGCACAATCAGGTGTTATCCAGTGGTATTATGGTGTTAGAGAGTGGGATTTCTACACTGTACTTTTTGGTGTTGGTAGGTCTCTCGGATGTATGGCTAACATTACCTGGGATAGGGGTCTTGGTTATCCAATCGAAAGACCAAAATCTGTCACTACAGATATGCTTGAGAAGTGGGCAGCTAATCCACCACAACTATAATCGACATATTTTGAATCTATACAGGGGGGCAAACGCTCCCCTTTTTTTGTGATTATTTGTATAAAATATTTTTTAATAATACTTGATTTTATTGCATAAATTATGTAGAAATCTGCTTCTTAAAAAAATAATAAAGGTAGGGTATGTTATATAGTATAAAAGAGATCTCATTTGAAGTATCGATAGAAAAATGTTTTGAAAATTTGAGGCCGCACCCAAAATTTTCCGATTGCACTTTTGAAAACTATCTTCCTGATGACAATTACCCATCTCAGTATTACATTAAAGAGACGTTGATGGACAAAATAAATAGATTAAACGAGTATAAAAATAAACCTAATGTATTAAAAAAAGGTTTTTTTGGTTTTTTTAGCAAAAAAGTAGATGAAGGGTTGCCAATTAAAAATATCTACATAGATGGTGGTTATGGTGTAGGTAAGACACACCTGCTATCAGCCTGTTATAATACTGCTGATGTCAAAAAAGCCTTCATGAGCTTTGGTGATCTGAACTATTTTTTTGTTTATTGGGGTGTGGAAAAATGTATCGATGAATTCTCAAAGTTGGATCTTCTGTTGATTGATGAATTTGAACTGGATGATCCAGCCACCACAAGAATGATTGCAAAATTTTTTTCAAATATAAACAAAAACACCCTGATAATAACTACTTCTAATACATTGCCTTCGGATCTTGGTAAATTCCGGTTTCAGGCGGATGAGTTTGCAAGGGAGCTCGGTGTAATTGCAAATACTTTTAAGACTGTCATAGTGGAAGGGGAGGATTATAGAAAGAAAAAGCATCAGGTAAAAAGAAAGGTAACTGATGAACACTTTTATGAATTTTTTAAAAAGGATAATTCAGAAAGTAAGTTACTCATTACAATTGATGATCTTATATCTACGTTAATAGACAATCATCCGTTTAAATATTTTGTAATTCCGGAAAAAGTAGAATCTATATTCATTGAAGGTCTGGAACCATTTCCCCATCTCAATAATGCGCTGCGTTTTGCCCATTTTATCGATAGTTGTTACTACTATAATACGAATATCTTCATCAGGACAGATTATAAACCACAAGATCTTTTTTCCAACGAGATGCTTGAGTCATGTTTTCAAAAAAAATTGCTGAGGTGTCTATCAAGATTGGGTGAACTGTCTGTATTTTTTGATAAATAAGTGTTAAATTTCTATTGCATAAAAAGAATTTTTGATATTATAATAAAATATGTTAGAAACAATAATAAATATAACATTGACTGCCGGTAAGATACTTTTAGATGGTTATACCACGCCTATTAAAGTCGACTTTAAAAACACAATTGATCTCGTGACAGAATATGATAAGAAAATAGAACTGTATCTTATTGGTGAATTGAAAAAAAACTTTCCTGATAAAAAAATTGTGTCGGAAGAATATAATACTGATGCGGGTTACGATGATAGGGGAAGTTTTTTTATAGATCCGATAGATGGTACTACAAATTTTGTTCATAGATTTCCTTTTTGTTCTGTTTCGGTGGGGTATATTTCTAAAGATAAAAGATGCGGTGTTGTGTATAATCCTATACTTGATGAGCTTTTTTTTGCGGAAACAGGTAAAGGTGCTTTCTGTAATCGTACAGAGATAAGAGTAAGCTCTGAAAATGAATTAATAAATAGTCTTATTGCTACTGGTTTTCCTTATTCTATTGTGGATACTGATAAAAGGTTTTTGTTGGATATGCTCGATGCTGTATTGAAAAATACAAGGGGTATCAGAAGGGCTGGTTCTGCTTCGTTGGATCTTTGTTATGTGGCAAAAGGGGTTTTTGATGGCTATTATGAATCAAGTCTTAAGCCCTGGGATGTTGCAGCAGGGATAGTTATTTTAGAAGAGGCTGGGGGTAAGGTTTCCGGAAGGTTTGGTGATGTATTTGACCTCTGGTCAGATTTTATAGTAGCCACAAATGGTCATATCCAGGATAAGCTTTTAAAGGTGTTAAATGGTTAGTAAAGGGCTTGTGGGTGATCTAAAAGCTATGCCTCTCACGGAGGTTTTTCAATGGATTGCCTTTTCCAATAAAAATGGTGAGCTGCATCTACAGAAGGAGAGCGATGAGGTAAATATAATATTTAAAAATGGTAAAATAGTGTATGTTACCTCCAATATACCTCATCTTTTATTGGGACAACTTTTGCTTAAATATAAAATTCTTAATAAAAACACCCTTGTGAAGGGGCTTTCATTGCAAAAGCAGCTGAAAATTCCTATAGGTCAGGTTTTGGTGGAATATAATTTTCTCGATGAAGCAAGTGTAAAAAAGATTCTAGAGATACAGGTTCAGGAAGTGGTCTTTCATATATTAAATTGGGAGAGTGGCTTTTTTATTTTTGATGAGAAACAGGTTTATGATACGATGATATCTATTCCTGTTGATTTTTTAATCCTTGAAGGCTTAAGAAGAAAAGATGAGGTTGCAAGATTTTTAAAGGTATTCTCTTATGGTTCTGTTCTGGCTCTAAAAGATGATAATCATCCCTTGAAAAAATATATTGACGGTAAAAAAAATGTCGGGGAAATTATTGTTGAAAAAGGTGGGGATGAATTTGAGACTTTGGAGGAGATTTTTACGGGTATTATAAATGGCTCCATCAAAATTGTATCTGAAAAGGAATTTGTCAAAGAAGAGGACCCTATAGTAAAATTTATAGTGGCTCTTGAATTATTCAATAAGAATAAGATTTATGAATCATTAAAAAACATAATGTCTATTTTAAGCTCCGGGTATCATAATGAACAGATCAAAAAGTTTTATGATAATATGGTGCTTTATATCACGAAATACTTTACGAAAAAATTTGGTGGAGAAAACACGGTTTTTTCTGTTAATAGGTTGAAACTGCTGGATGAAAAGGTTTACATTTCACCTGTTGAAGGGTATGTTCTTTCCCGAATAGATGAGTATCCTACAGTGGCAAAGCTGTCTAAAGTAGTGACCATAACAAAGACGGAACTTTTTTTAATAATAGATAAGCTCCATAGATTAGGCTTATTGATGATGAAAAATAGGGAAAAGAACAAAACGGAAGTAATGAGTAATGACATATTGTCAATATTGTTGGATATTTATAAAAGAGAATTGACAGGTGAACTGGAGGTTGTATCCCATAATCTGACAGGAAAGCTTTTTTTTAAGCAAGGTAGATTGATTTTTCTGTATTCTGTGTCTGAAGAGTTTTCCATATCTAATTTCTTGCAGGAAAAAGGTAGCATTGTTTTTACTTCAAGTGTTGATGCTTCTGAAGATTTTATAACATTCTTCTCCAATTTTATGGAAAAGAATAACTATTCCTTTGATGAAATAAGGGGGATTTTAGATATCTATGAGAATATGCTTTTTTACGAGATTATAAGTAGCGATATTTTATCAGCAATATTTGTATATGATAAAACTATACCCATTGAAGTAAAGTTTGATTTCAATGTTCTTTTTATGTTATTCCTTGCTCTTGTTAACGGAAAGTTGAAGATAAAAAATGAAATAAACAAAAATTCTGATTATGAATTGTTGAAGGATAAGATAGGTTTAATCGCAGAATTTGACAATATCGGTCTTATTGTAAATCTTCTGGAGCATTTTGACGATGGAAAAATAAGTTCTGATGAAATCCAGAGTCTAAATGATTATGAATTATCAGCACTTAATATTTTGTTGAAACTTGGTTATATAAAAGAGTATGAGACCCCTGAGTTTTCTCTTCAAGAACTACAAGAAAATCTGAATAAATTTAAGCAGATGACACCTGAAGAGATTTTTGGTGTTAAGGGTGAGATCGATCTGGATAAGATAAAACAGCAATATCTTAAGTTTTCCAAAAAGTTCCATCCGGATCTTGTGCTTGATCCTCAGGGTAAACAGCTGGCGAGGGAAATTTTTGAGATAATTAAGTATGCGTATGATACTCTTTTACAGATGAATGAAAAAGATAAACCTAAGAAAAAAATAGATATAAAGAATATTCTTCTGGCGGAGCAACTTCTCACAAGTGGAAAAGTGTATTTAAATATGGGAAGATTGAATGATGCTGTGGATTCTTTTATAAAGGCTTATAATGCTTTCTCTAATGATGAAGAGATAATGATTTTCTATGGTTATGCTTTGATTAAAAAAGGGGAATATGAGGAAGGTGTAAAGATTATGGAGATGGTTGGAGTGGAAAAATTCCCAGAGCCGGAGCTTTACGCTGCAATCATAGAAGCATATATCAAACTTGGTAAAAAAACAGAAGCAAAAAGATGTTTAGATAAGGCTTTAATTAAATTTCCAGATAAAAATAAGAGATTTGCTCATTTTTTAAACAAACTAAAGTAGTTTATTTAAACTTTTATGTTATAATTAAAGTACAACATTAATTTGGAGGTAGATATGTTGAATATTGAGGTATTTTATAATGGTAATATTGATAGAGAAACTACTGATATCGTTGAAAATATTAGATATAAATTTGGTAAAAATGTAAAATTGTATGATACAAATGAAACTGCTATTCCGGAAAAATATGGGATATTAAATCCACCTGTTGTGGTCATTGATGGAAAAAAGGTGATAAAGCTTTCCGGGAAAGACTCCCTAGAAGAAATAGTTACTAAAGCAATTTTTTAAAAAGTTCTAAAGTTTTACTTTTTTTGGTCGATACATTTATACGCAGGGAGGCTTAATATTGACATGGATGTGCCGTGAAGGTGCGTCATGGTTAAGATAGATAAAATTACGCTTCCTGTAGATTATCCTGATAAAAAAGATGTTAATAATTTAAATCCATCTCAGTTTCAAAAGATCGACAAAACTGGAAGTACTTCTGATATAGCTCCTAAGACAGGTAATAATTACAAGAGTTCTCTTATTTCCAGTTCGGTGAATGATGTCAACTACATTGTTAATACCCTTAATGCCAGGCTTAGGTCTCTTGAATTTACAATTGATTCTATGCAAAAATCTGAAGCGAGAAAGGAGATCGCAAAAGATGAAATAAAGAAGATGGAGGAGATAGCTACGCTTGTTTCAGCGCAGATGAAGATGAATAGTTCAACGGCTCTGATGGCTCAGGCTAATATCAAGATGAAGAATGTATTAAATTTATTATAGTAGTTTTGAATAGTAAAACGTAGTTATTATTTTCAATGAGCTGATTTAAGATTAATTTTTTCTATATCAGTTAAAGATTAACCATATAAACATGGGAATATCAAAAAAAAATTGTATATTGTATACAGGACTATTGACATTCACGAATTTTTATGGTAGAAGATAATGAGTTAAATTTCACCGGTGTTTGTAAAATAAAATATAAGGGGTGTAAAATGCCAAGAAAAGATTTGGTGACCTATCCCAAAAAGGTTTCCTACAAGAAGCACACGGGGATGACTGCGTGGCTTCTACATCGTATTAGCGGTGTAATTTTAGGTTTGTACCTGCTTCTTCATATTTTTGGTAAGGCAGGGTATGCTGACTGGTTTGGTGCTTTGACAGGTAATGCAATTGCCAGGATAATAGTTCTTGTGGCATTTGCATATCATGCTTTTAATGGATTCAGGATAGTTTTGATCGATTTTTCTAACGGTGCAGAAAAAGAAGTTTTCTCGAAACAGTTTATGGTTGTGGTACTTCTTACCATTGTGGTAACAATCATAGGTGCCATACCGCTGTTTTCTTAAAGGAGGTATTATATGATAAAAGGTTATAAATATAATGGTCATGGCGATTCAGGTTTGTTTGAATGGCTGTTGCAAAGGGTTTCTGGAGTAATTCTTATTGTTGTAATTGCAGTTCACTTTTTTTCTATGATAAAATCTGGTGAGTGGGGACTTAAAAGTATCGTTTTAGGTCCTTTATTTGCTTTTGGTATTTTTCATACGCTGAATGGTTTTAAGATGATCACCGATGATTATGTTAAATCAACTATCTGGAGGGCCATAATTCTTGCTATTTACTGGATTGTTGGTGTTACAGCAGCTGTTTTGGCTCTCAAAGTAGTTTCTGGTCTATAAAAATTAAGGAGAGGTAAAGAATATGTCTGTTAAAGTAGAATATCATAAATATGATGTGGTTATTTTGGGTGCTGGCGGTGCAGGGCTTAATGCTGCCCAGGTGGCGTCTCAATATGTTAGCACCGCTGTAATTTCTGAGGTGTATCCTACAAGAAGCCACACAATTTCAGCTCAGGGTGGTATCTCTGCAGCATTGGGTAACCTTGAAGAGGACCATTGGCTCTGGCACATGTATGATACTGTAAAAGGTAGTGACTATCTTGCAGATCAGGACGCTTGTGAATATATGACTAAGCTTGCTCCACAATACATAATAGAGCTTGAACATATTGGGGTGCCTTTCAGCAGAACTGCTGAAGGTAAGATTGCCCAGAGGCCTTTTGGTGGTCACACTGCGGAGTTTGGTAAAAGACCCGTAAAAAGGGCATGTTATGCAGCAGATAGAACAGGTCACGTTATGCTGCAAACTCTTTTTGAAAAATCTGTTGCCCAGAAAACACAATTTTTTAGCGAGTTTTATGCCCTTGAGCTTCTCACAAATGAAGGGGCAGTAAACGGAGTTCTCTGTTGGGATATCAAAAATGGCGGTTTCCATATTTTCCATGCGAAAGCTGTAGTATTTGCCACTGGTGGATGCTGCAGAATATTCAAAACAAACTCAAATGCCCATATTAATACTGGCGATGGTCTTGCACTCGCTCTTAGAAAAGGGTTTTCTTGGAGCGATGCTGAATTTATTCAGTTCCACCCAACAGGTATCTACCTTGCTGGAAACCTTATTACAGAAGGTGTTAGGGGTGAAGGTGGTATACTTCTTAATGCTCAGGGTGAAAGGTTTATGGAGAGATACGCTCCAACTATTAAAGACCTTGCCCCAAGAGATATCGTATCAAGATCCATGGTGAAAGAGGTTCTTGCAGGTAGAGGTGTTGGACCAAACAAAGATCATGTTCTTTTGAAGATAGATCACATTGGTGCTGAAGCTATTCATGAAAAACTTCCAGGTATTCATGAACTTGCTCTGGTTTTTGCGGGTGTGGACTGTACCAAAGAACCTATTCCAGTTATGCCTACAGCTCATTATCAGAATGGAGGGATACCCACAAACTACCTTACTAATGTTATTAGGGCAGTTGGTCCAAATCCAGAAGAACCTATACCTGGATTCTTTGCGGCAGGTGAGATTGCTTCCGCATCAGTTCATGGAGCTAACAGACTTGGTACAAACTCACTTCTTGACCTTGTTGTATTCGGTAGAACAGCAGGTGAGCAGTCTGCTAAGTATGCTAAAGAAAATAATTTTGTTCCTCTTGCTGAAAATGCAGGTCAGGAAGGTATAGCTCTTCTGCAGAAATTCTTGAATTCTAATGGTAAAAATACATTTGGACCAATGTATAAGGCACTTACTGAGTGTATGGAGCAATATGTGGGTGTGTTTAGAACGGAAGAAACTTTGACTACTGCAAAAGGGATTCTTGCAGATCTGAAGAAACAACTCGATGATTACAGGGTAAATGATAAATCTTCGGTATACAACCTCGAACTTATTGAAGCCCTTGAGCTAAATAATATGGTTCTTGTTGCGCAGGCTCTCACTGAAGCTGCACTTATGAGGAAAGAATCCAGGGGTGGTCATGCAAGAGAAGATTATCCAGAAAGGGATGATGTGAACTTCCACAAGCACACAGAAGTTACTCTTGATGGCGATGGGAATATTAAGATAGATTATAGACCGGTGCGTATGAAACCTCTTACTGTTGAAACATTCCCACTAAAACCAAGAGTATATTAATAGGGAGGATTATGATGAGTACAAATAAATTTGTTACATTTGAAATTTTTAGATACGACCCTGAAAAAGATAAAGAACCCTATTATCAAACATATAAAGTGGAAATAAGAAGATCTGGTATGCTTCTATTAGAAGGGCTTAACCAGGTTAAATGGGAGCTTGACCCAACTTTGAGTTTTAGAAGATCCTGCCGTGAGGGTGTTTGTGGTTCTGATGGTCTAAACGTAAATGGTGTTAATATGCTCTCTTGTATGACAAAAATAGAGGATCTTGGGACTGATCATATCGTAATTCAGCCTCTACCTGGTATGAGGGTTATAAGGGACCTTGTGACAGATGTGGATGATTTCTTCCAGAAGTTCATCACGGTAAAACCATACCTTATCAGGAAAAGCCCTGCTCCAGATAAAGAGTTTTATCAGTCACCTGAAGACAGAAAGCTTCTGGACGGTCTTTATGAATGTATCCTCTGCGGTTGCTGTTCTTCTTCATGTCCATCTTATTGGGCTGATGAAAAGTATCTTGGACCAAATGCCTTTTTGAGGGCATACAGATATCTTATTGACTCAAGAGATGAAGGTGCTGAGGATAGACTTCCGATTCTTAATGACAAACATGGGGTATGGAGATGCCACACTATTTATAACTGTGTTGAGGCATGTCCAAAACAGCTCAATCCCACAAAGGCTATTGTTGCTATCAGAAGAATGCTCCTCGAAAGAGGATACTAATAAAAAGCCCCCAAGAGGGGGCTTTTTTTATTGCTTAAATTTATAAAATCTTCTATAAGTTATCAAAAATAGGAGATTACCATTTGAAAGTAGCTTTTGTTTTACACAGCCATAAGCTTGGTGGTGCTGAAAAACACCTTTTAATATTAATTGAGTTGCTTAAAAATGAAAACCATGAGGTTGTTTTTTTAGGCCCAAAAGATTCATGGTTGTCAGATCAATTAAGCATTATCGGAGTAGAACAGCACCATATACCTATGCATGGTTTTTATGATATATTTTCATTAGCTAAGATTATTAAAGTCTTGAAGAGATTTAAACCTGAACTAATACATGGACATCTCACGAGGGGTGCTTTTTATGCCGGACTTGCTTCTAAATATTTGAAAATTCCTTCTGTTGCCACCGCCCATTCCACCAATACATGGAAACATTTTCAGTACGTTGATAGGATCATCTGCGTATCTAATGCTGTGAAAAATTTTTTGTTGCATAAAGGGTATGATGAAAATAAGTTGAGAGTTATCTATAATGGTGTAATTGAGCCTATTGTGGCTATTGAAGATAGATTGAGATTGAGAAAGGAATTATGTGTAGATAAAGATGAGGTATTGTTTGGTATGATTTCCCGTATAATACATGAAAAGGGGCACGATATAGCTCTGGAGGCTTTTGATGAAATTGGCAGAAGAGGTAAGCTGATATTTGTGGGGGATTTTAACACGGAATTTGGGCAGGTGGTAAAAAATAAGATTAATAAAATGGGGCTTTCTGAAAATGTTTTGTTAGTTGGGCAGCAGGATAATGTGTATCCTTACTTATCAATGTTAGATATTTTTCTATCACCGTCCAGAAGGGAAGCGATGCCACTTGCAATATTAGAGGCTCTGGGGGCGGGGTTACCTGTGATTGGATCAAACATCGGTGGTATTCCGGAGGCAGTTGAACATGGTGTAAATGGCTTTATTTTCCCAAGTGAGAACGCTAAAGAGATGGCAAAATATATGAATAAACTTTGTGATGATCTGGATTTAAGAAAACAGATGGGGATAAATGCAAAGAAAAGTTTTAATGACAGATTTAGTGCTGATATTATGTATAAAAGTATTTTAAAACTTTACCATGAGCTCAAGAATTAAGGAGATGCCATGCCTCGAATTAACGTTTTGATGTATCATCAGGTGGGAAAATTTAAAAATATTACCACTCATAAAGCTACGTATTGTGATGTGGGTAGATTCAGATCTCAATTAAGTTTGATGAAAATGTATGGATTTAAATCGATTTCCCTGGACGATCTTTATCTGTATCTTTCTGGTAAAAAAGAACTACCAGAAAAGTCAGTCGTTTTGACTTTCGATGATGGATATGAAAATTTTTATGAATATGCGTTCCCAGCTTTACAGGAGTATGGATATAGTGCGATTGTGTACCTTGTGGTAGGTAAAATAGGTGATAAGGCGGATTGGCTTGAAAAAGATGGTCATTTCCCTGCTAAATTGATGAATGCCCACCAGATAAGAGAACTAAAGAAATATGGAATAGACTTTGGTTCCCATGGGTATGATCATCTGAGATTGACTCAACAGGAGTATTATATAGCCAAGAACGATATAGAAAAAAGCAAAAAAGTTTTAGAGGATCTTCTTGGTGAAGAGGTGAAACATTTTTGTTACCCATATGGGGATCATAATATCGAGATTATGAAAATCACCCAGGAAGCTGGTTATCTCACTGGTGTCACCTGCGAAAGATCTTCTATAACTCTGGATATCGACCCTCTTGCAATTCCAAGAAAAGCGGTAAGTTTTGGAGATAGTATCATAGGTTTTGTGTGGAAACTTTTTTTCAAGAATAAACCCAAAAGAAAATTATTGTCTCTGGATGAATAAAAGGATATAGGTAATTTTTTATTTCAGTAATAATCAGAATAATAAGGAATAACGTATTATTTTATTGATTTCTGAAAAAAATTATATATTATCTAAAACATGAGAAAATTACCAAAAATTAATACGATTGTTATAAAAATAGGTAGTAGTATTATTGCTGGTAAGGATAAGATTGATAAGGATTTTTTATCTAAACTTGCTTCTGTTATATCTGAAATTAGATTAGATATCAAAAATATAGTGATTGTTTCTTCTGGTGCAGTGGCGGCGGGGTTTAAGCTTCTAGGGTTTAAATCCAAACCAAAGGATATTGCCGACAAACAGGCGTGTGCTGCGGTGGGGCAGGCTAAGCTTATCCAATATTATGAGGATGCTTTTAAAAAATACAATCTTATAGTTGGTCAAATTTTGATTGTAAAGGATGATTTTTCCAATAGAAAAAGGTATCTGAATGCCAGAACTACGATTAAAAGACTCCTTGATATGGGGGTAGTCCCAATAATAAACGAAAATGATACTGTTGCTGTACATGAGCTAAAATATGTGGAAACCTTTGGTGATAACGATAACCTATCAGCATTGGTGTCTGGTCTCTTAGGGGCGGATATGTTACTTATCCTTTCAGATGTGGATGGGCTTTTTGATAAGAATCCTTTGACATATCCAGATGCAACGTTGATAAAAGAAGTAAAATTTCTAAACGAAGATATTTTAGATGTTGCCGGTGAGTCAGTATCAGGAGTGGGAACAGGCGGCATGAAAACCAAGCTGGTGGCAGCAAGGAAAGCTCTTGACTCCGGCTGTTATGTGGGGATAATAAATGGTAAAGATCCTGAAAATGTCAAAAGATTTTTAGGAGGAGAAGAGATTGGGACATTTTTTTCCCATGTGGAGGATGTGAAGGATAAAAAGAAATTCTGGATTGCTTATGCGGCTACCCCAAAAGGGGAAATAGTAGTTGATAGTGGTGCCGTTAGAGCTCTTTCAGAGATGAATGGTTCATTATTGCCTTCGGGGATTTTAGATGTTTCTGGTAAGTTTGGGGTGGGGGATGTGGTAAAAGTTGTGGATATATACGGAGTTGAAATTGCCAGAGGGAAAACAAGATACTCATCGTCTGATGTTAAAAAGATCAAAGGAGTTAAAAGCGATATGATAGATCAGATCCTTGGTTTTAAAATAGGTGATGAAGTCATTCATAAGGATGATCTTGTCTTATCTAAAAAGAAAGGGGGTATATGTGGAATTGTTTGAGAATGTTAAGAGAGCCTCAAAGCAGATAGCAAGACTAACTTCTTCCCGGAAAAATGAAATATTAAAAAGTATAGCTACAAATTTGGATAAATTTAGAAATGATATACTCCTGGCAAATGAGAAGGATATTGACAATGCCAAAAAGCAAAATCTTAAAAGTTCCTTAATAGATAGACTAATCCTTAATGATAAGCGTATAGATGCCATGATAAGTGGCGTGAATGATATAATAAATCAGGATGATCCTGTGGGTATTGTAGAATTTGGCTCCATCAGACCTAATGGACTTAAAATAAATAAAGTGAGGGTTCCCATAGGGGTAATTGGTGTAATTTTTGAATCAAGACCTAATGTCACCATAGATGCGGCAGCTCTGTGTATTAAATCCGGGAATGCAGCTATTTTAAGGGGCGGTAAAGAGGCAAACTTTTCCAATATCGCCCTTGGTGATATTATAAAAAGATCTCTTGTTGATCTAAGCCTTGATGAAAATATTGTATGCGTAATCATAGATCCGGACAGGACAATTATGGATAAGATGCTGAAAGCCAGAGGATTTATAGATCTTATTATACCAAGGGGAGGGGAAAATCTGATCTCTTATGTGGTGGAGCATTCCCTCATACCTATTGTAAAGCATGACAAAGGTGTATGCCATGTGTATATTGATCAATTCGCTGATAAGGATATGGCCATAAGTATAGCCCTCAATTCAAAAGTGAGTAGGCCTGGTGTATGTAATGCGATGGAGACTCTTCTGGTGCATCATGCGGTGGCGAATGAGTTCCTTACCGATTTGGTGGAGATATACCACAGCAATAATGTGGAGATGGTTGGCTGTGAAAGATCGCAATTGTATAAGTATGTAAAACCTGCAGATGAGTTAGATTGGAGTACTGAGTATCTCGATTTGAAGGTTTCAATCAAGATTGTGGATTCTATTTATGAAGCTATTGATCATATCAATAAATATGGATCAGGGCATTCTGATGCTATAGTGACCGAAAATTACAGTAATGCCCTTATCTTTTTAGATTCTGTTGATTCTGCTGCTGTATATGTAAATGCTTCCACCAGATTTACAGATGGTGGAGAATTTGGACTGGGGGCTGAGATCGGTATCAGTACCCAGAAGCTACATTGCAGGGGTCCAATGGGGGCAAGAGATCTAACAACCACAAAATATCAAATTTTTGGTACAGGGCAGATAAGATAAATTGAAAAAAATAGCTCTTTTTGGAGGTACATTTAATCCTGTTCATAAGGGGCATATAAATCTTGCGGTGGAGGTTCAATCTCTATTCAATTTTGATAGGTTCTATTTTATACCATCCAAAATACCTCCCCATAAAAAATTGCCCAATACTACACCAGAAGAACGTATACAGATGTTGAAGCTTGCAATTGAAGATCTTGATCGGAGCATTTTTGATATATCTGATATTGAAATCTGCTCTTCAAAGAAGTCCTATACCTATAATACATTGGTGAAATTTAATAAAATTTATAAGAATAACGAGCTTTTTTTTATAGTGGGAACGGATATCTTTGCCACAATAAAAACATGGAATAGATGGGAAGAACTCTTCGATCTTGCTAACTTTGTGGTGGTCAATAGACCAAATTATTCAATGGATAAGATGTTGCAAACTATTCCTGTGAAGCTCTTGTCACTTGTGATTCGTTTTGAAGATTTTGTATTCGGTATGGAAAAAAAGATCATCCTCACCCACATTAAAGAGGTTCCTATATCGAGTACAGATATTAGAGAATTATTGTCCAATGATGAATATATAGATTTTTTGCCACAAAAGGTATACGAATATATTAGAAATAACAATCTTTATCGGGAGGCTAGATGATAGAAGATGTTTTGCGGAAGATAAAAGATAAACTTTTGGAAAAGATGGCTGAAAATGTCGTCATTTACAAAATTAAGGATGTATCCTCCGTTGCGGATTATCTGATAATCTGTACAGGTAATTCAGATACCCATATAAAAGCACTTGCGGATTATGCCGAAGAGGTGTGCAAAGAGCAAAATCTTACAAAACTGAAAGATGAAGGATATGGGATATCAAGGTGGGTGTGTATCGATTTTGGGAGTATTTTGATACACATCATGGGTAAACAGGAAAGGGAGTATTATAAACTTGAGTCCATCTGGGGAGCTTGTGAAAAGGTAGAGGTTTGATGACTCTTAAGGTAGCTCTTTTCGAACCTGAAATACCTCAAAATACCGGCAATATTTCACGACTATGTGCCGGCACAGATGTGGAATTGATTTTGATCGGTAAGCTCGGCTTTTCACTATCCAATAAATATTTAAAAAGAGCTGGTCTTGATTATTGGGAGTATGTAACGATACATAAAGTAGATAGCTTAGAGCAGTTTTTCAGTCAATTCCCTGAAACACATTATGAATATGCTTTTTTAAGTAAATTTGCTGAAAAGTATTATACGGAGATCCCTTTGTCGGATAATATTATCATTATATTTGGGAATGAGTCTTCGGGCTTGCCGGATATTATAAGGGATCGTTTTATGGATAGATTTTATCGTATCCCGATGAATGATAAAATAAGAAGTCAGAATTTATCCAATTCGGTGGCTATTGTACTATACGATATACTTAGAAGGAACAATTTTGGGGGGCTTTTTTAGTATGATAGAAATAAGATTTGATAGATTTTCGGATGGTCTTTTGGAACTGCTTGAAGAAAAAGGGATAATGCTGATAGAGGATGATTTTGACAAAAAGGTCATGTATTCTATTTATTGTGAGGAAGAAGATAAAGATTTGATTATGAATTTTATCGATTCTCCGATGGTCAAGGTGGTGGAAGAGACTGGCTGGGAAGAGAAATGGAAAGAGTTTTTAAGACCAGGAAATCTTACCGACCGGATAAAATATATATTTGATTCAAAAGATTTTGTAAGAGGGGAATCAATACTGATAAATCCGGCTTTAGCATTTGGTACCGGGAACCATCCCACGACACAGCTCGCGGCTACACTTCTGGAAGAGGTTTGTTTTGGTAAAAAGGTACTTGATGTGGGATGCGGAAGTGGTATTTTATCAATTGCAGCAAAATTATCCGGGGCATCTTCGGTGTATGGTTTTGATAATGATAGTACTGCAATCAAAAATACAAAAGAGAACTTAGTTTTAAATAATTCGGAAGATATTATAATATGGGCTGGTGGTGTAGAGTCTCTTAAATCATTGGTAAAATTCGATGTTTTGGTGGCAAACATTATCAGTAGCGTGCTAATTCAATTGAAAGATTTTTTCTTAGGAATAGATCCACAGTATTTTATTTTTTCTGGCATTTTAAAAGATGAAATGGATTATTTTTTAAAAACATTTGACAATGAAATGTTTTTATTGGATAGATATATCGAAAAGGATAACTGGGTAGGTATAAGGTACAGGAGAAAAGATGATTGAAAAATTGAAAAGATTCTATATAGACAAAGATCTTAAAGATGAGATTGAGATTGATGAGGATATGTATCACCATATAAAAAATGTTTTGCGGACAAAGATAGGTGATAAATTTATTTTTATAAATGACAGTGAAGTTGGTGAGTATCAGTTTTATTTTGGGATGAAGAGGTCGGGCATTTTTACGTTAAACAGTAAGAAGTCACATGAAATTCTTGATTACAAATTAAATGTTTACGTGGGGATTTTGCAGCGGGAATATTTTGATACAGTTATGGAAAAATTGGGAGAGATTGGTGTCACAAATGTGATTCCTGTTATAACCAGAAGAAGTATTCAAATGGTAACCAACAATACTTTGGAGAGGATCAAAAAGCTTCTCATTAAAGGTGCTCTTCAGGCAGAGCATGATTTTTTACCATATTTGGATTCAGTTATAAACATCTCTGAAATAGCTCCAGATACGGAGAATAATTTTCTGCTATACGAACGTAAGCTAAGTAAAAGCAGAATGGAAATTAGATCCAAATCGGTAAGTCTTATAATTGGCCCTGAGGGTGGCTTTGAAGAGAATGAAATAGAATTACTTTCAGAAAAGGGTTTTGTACCAGTATCACCTATAAAGGGTGTTTTGAAAGCAGAAACAGCTGCTTTACTTTTTGCGGGGTATGCAAAAATTTTAATAGATACCTTTTGATATGGATGATCTGGATCTGCATTTCATGAAAAAAACTATTCAGGTGGCCAAAAGGGCATTGAAATATGATGATGTACCTATTGGGGCTATTGTAGTCATGGATGGAAAAATTATAGCCTCCGGCTACAACAGGAAAAAAGTTACTAAAAATCCCATGGATCATGCTGAAATTATAGCTCTGAAAAGAGCTGCCAGAAAGATCGGCGATTGGCGCTTAAATAGCTGCGTTTTGTATTCTACGTTGGAGCCGTGTATAATGTGTGCCGGTGCCATACTTCACTATAGAATAAAAAGGGTTGTGTTTGGTACAGTTGAGCCGAAGTTTGGAGGTGTAGTATCCAATGATAGAATCTTTGATATCAAAACTCTAAATCACAGTGTTGATTATGAATTTGGGGTCTTTGAGGAGGAGATAAAGGGGATGATGAGGGATTTTTTTAAAAAGGTAAGGGGGAAGGTGTTTTAAATTTTAAATTTTGAATGTTGAATGTTGAATGTTGAATGGTGAATGGTGAATTTTGAATTTTGGATGATGGGGTTGGAAGTGAGTTAGAATTATTTTTCTATTTCCACAGTTTTTATTATTACAAAATGAAGGTACAGATTACTCAGGATTCTTCCGATTAGTAGTGCGGATGATGCTATTATTATTGATGGGATATCCAGGAAAGGTATAGTAATTAATATAGAAAATGCTACCGATACCTCTATAATGGTAGCAGTGGTCATGTGCATTGTGACCCCCTTTTTTACTATAAGTGATCTTTGGAAGGCAAGTAGAGCGGTAAAAGGTGGAATGAATGTAAGTATTCTGGCGGGGATTTTAGCCATTTTTGCTAATTCATCAGTCATCCCTGATATCTTGATGAAATAATAGTCTGAAAGAGGGGTAAAGCTTATAGTACTATATCCCAACAGATTGAAAATAAATAGTCCCCTCATAAAGTTTCTTATTTTTTTATAATTTTTGAAATTTTCATCCATAAGAGCTATGGCTACTTCCTGGAATGAGAGTCCCACAGCTCTAAAAACAAAAGTGAGTGAGTTTAATACTGGCATTATAGCTGCCGATTCCACAGGATGTTTCCCTTTTAGTAGAGAAAATGTGGTAAGGGGCGGTACAACTAATGCAATAAGTGGGGTCATAGCCATAGGAAAGTAAAATCTTAATATGTCCAGGTAGGTTAAATGTTCATCTTTATCTATTGATAATATTTTTGAGACAGGTTTTATGGCAAAAATTCTTGTAACAACGGCTTCCACTATGACTGCACTGCTCAGGGTAAGGGTACCGAGTAATGCACTGTTGATGTTGGTATATATTTTTAAAATAAGTGCTATTAATATAATTGTAATCAGTCTTGTGAATGTTCCAAATGCCACCTGTTGGGTTTTTCCATATTTGATGATAATTCCCTGATAAAATCTTCTATAACCGATAGCACCAGACCATGGTATCAGCCCTGCAATTGCGTAATAAACGATATTTTTGACCTCTTCGTTTAATTTGAGAATATCTTGAAAAATAAAATTATACACCGGCTTTATCAAAATAGATATTATAATCAGGGTAAGAAAAATTATCAGGGAAAAAGTGAAATTTCTCAATTTAATATAGCTTTTTCTTGAGTTTACCATAGCTGTTGAAGCGCTCATCAGCATAATTATCGGGGATTCCACGAGTAAGCCCACCGAATAAGCTATACCATAACCTGCCAGATTATGTTTTACATCAGGAAGTCTTCCTATGACTGCAGCGATATATGGACCCTCAAAAGCCATCATCATCCAGGCAGAGAGAAGAGGAAACCAAAAAATAAATATTTTTTTATAGGTTAAATCCTGATGAAGTTTCATATTATGAGAGGATATCATCTAAAGCTTCAAGCGTTTTAAGCCCAGATGATGCTATACCTACGGCATTTTCACCAGAGGTATAATATTCTCGAGGATTGATTCTGATTAAAAATGCGTTGTATCTACTTATTATTCTCTCACCGGTATGTCTTATTGATGGAATGGCAGTGCCGGCACCTATTTCAATGACTACTATTCTTTTATCAGAATTCCTATGTAAAAATTCTTCGAAAAGTATCCTCTGATGATTAGACCTGTGACTTAGCCAGCTATAATCACCAAACATTAAAATGTTTGGTCGGGCTACTTTATTACAATATCTACACATCGGGATATTTTTTGCTCTCATTGAATCTATATCTATTTCAATTGTTTCGTTATTAAGCCATATTTCATCACAGCAGGGTCTTATACATTGTAAGTAATGAATCGAGCCATGAATTTCATATATCTTTTCCTCTTCAAAACCTGCTTTTTGAAATTGGCCATCAACATTCGATGTGACGACAAAATACTCCTTTGCGATCTTTTTACCCCATTTTAATAGGATATTAAAGCCATTATGAGGTATGGTTTCTCTGTACATATTCAATCTATGACCGTAAAATCCCCAACCAAAAGATGGATCGGATTCAAAATGTATAGGATTTGCACAGTCTACAAAGCTTAGCCCAAGTCTTTCATACATTGGATAAGCCCTCCAAAAACCTCTGTCCCCTCTAAAATCTGGTAGTCCAGAATCCACACCGATACCAGCTCCTGCGGTAAACACAAAAATATCAGCTTTTTTTATCTCATCAGCTGCAATTTTTATGGCTTCATCAAGGTTCATAATCTATTAATATCAAATTTATTATTCTTTGTCTATAAAAAAGTATAGATACAATATGGTTATATCTTTGTTATACTGGTTGCCAAAAAAGGGTGATGTCGGTACACAATTAATTTGACATTACCAAAAAGCCCGCTTAAATGCGGGCTTTTTTATTCTTTTACCTATATCAACTCCACCAATTCATCCCCAAATTCTTCTGTGGATACTTTATAGGTTCCGGGGTCACCATAGAATATATCTGCAGTTCTTGCTCCTTTGGCAATAAGCTTTTCAAGGGCGGTTTCTATGTCTCTTGCGGCTTCGTCCATCTTGAAGCTGTACCTTAACATTAGTGCTGCGGATAATATCTGTGCAGTTGGGTTAGCTATATTTTGTCCGGCGATATCAGGTGCTGTACCACCTATTGGCTCGTATAATCCAAACCCCTTTTCGTTGAGAGATGCCGAAGGAAGCATCCCTAGGGAACCGGTCAGCATGGCGGCTTCGTCACTTAAAATGTCGCCAAACATATTTTCAGTAAGTATAACATCAAACTGTGATGGATTTCTCACCAGCTGCATTGCGGCATTATCCACGTACATGTGGTTCAATTTTATGTCCGGATAATCTTTTTCCCACAACTTTGTGACGGTTTCTCTCCATAAGACAGAGGTCATAAGTACGTTTGCTTTGTCTACACTTGTGACGGTTTTTTTTCTTAATCTTGCAGTTTCAAAGGCAACTTTTGCAATTCTTTTGATTTCTTGAACGGTATATTTCATTGTATCAACTGCATAGGTTCTATCTTCTGATATATATTTTGGCTGTCCAAAGTAAATTCCACCTGTAAGTTCTCTCAATATGACTATATCAAGCCCCTGTTGAATAAATTTATCTTTTAATGAGCAGGATTCTTTTAGGGCAGGATAGACTTTTACAGGTCTAATGTTTACAAAAAGATTAAAATGTTTTCTCAATGGTAAAAGGGCACCCCTTTCAGGCTGTTTTTCTGGAGGTAAATTTTCCCATTTTGGGCCACCAACAGAACCAAATAGAATGGCATCAGATTCTTCGCAGAGTTTTAAAGTATTATGTGGGAGTGGTTCTCCATAATTGTCAATTGCTATTCCGCCAACTTCGGAAAATTTACAATCGAATTTCACGCTATATTTTTTTTCAATTTTTTTAATTATTTTCATAGCTTGTGCCATGACTTCTGGACCTATACCATCACCCGGCAATACGGCAACTTTAAACATAATCTCACCCCAAACTTTTTTATCTATTGTATAGTAAAAATAAAAAAAATCAAGTTATTTTAAATAATAATTTTAGATATAAAAAAAGGTGGGGTTGTCCCACCATATATATGAAATGGGTGTTTTATAGGACTCTTGGTTGTCTTTTTTTGAATTCACCTAATGGGAGTAATGTGCTTCCGTATACTTCGTTTAGTATTTGGGCTGCTGCAACGTATATTGCGGAAGCACCTGTTAATATCCCTATGTAGCCTGCTGCAAGTTTGATTGCAGGATTACCTGTCCCATCTGCTATTGCAAGCATCATAAAAAGAACGGTTAACATAAGAAATACAAACATAATTGCAAAATTCATTCTAAATGTTCCAACGAGTAGAATCATTGTAAACATGCCCCATAAGAAAAGATAAACTACCATTTCGTTTTTTTCAGGGGCAGATATAATCCCCATTTTGGGAAATACTATCAGTGCCACAAGCGAAATCCAGAATAAACCATAAGAGGTAAAAGCTACCGTACCAAAAGTGTTTTTCTTTTTCCATTCCATTATGCCAGCAAAGATTTGAGCCATTCCACCATAAAAGATTCCCATTGCAAGAATCATACTGCTTAATCCAAATAAACCTATGTTATGAAGATTAAGAAGGATTGTGGTGAGTCCAAAACCCATTAAACCCAGTGGAGCAGGGTTGGCTGTAGTGTCTTTAATTACCGTTTCAGCTACTAATGATTTTGACTGAATACTTTCTAATGTAACTTCAGCTGCTTTTACCATTTAAAACCTCCTTGCTTTTTTCCATGTTGTTTATCAAAGATAATTTTATTAATCAATAGTAAATATAATACTATCCATCGATAAAACTTTTGTTTTATATGTTATTTTATTGTATATTTATTGTATTGTTAGTTTATTTTTTTATTCTATGTTTATTTTGTTTCATCTAAAATATAATTTTAATTCTTTTATAAAACTTTTTTATTTTTATTTTGTCATTTTTTTATTTGTATGGAAGGCATTCTGATATAATACTTTTCATGTATATTAGTAACTAATTTATAAATCTGTAGTTTTGATGGCGGTTGTTTTAATCCAACGTTATATTAATTTATGATGTAAAATATAACTTTAAGTTAAAAATTTTGTGGTTTTATCTCTTATGTATGGCTTTGATTTTAGATAAATTTTTGAACTTAGTATTTTTTTATAAAGGTTTGTATTATTTTGATTTTTTAGATATTTGCGCTCAGTTGCTATACTGCTCAATGATCTCTTTTATAAGCGTATTTTTTCCTTCAATAGTTTCGATATAGGCCACTGCTGAAACGAATACAAATTTTGCTTCTATTTTTACAGGGTAGAGATTTGATTTATCTAAGTATATAAACCATTCTCCATCCGGTACCAAAAGACCTTTTCCTTTTATAAATGGTTTCACTGATATCTTTTTTACTGGAACTTTCTTACCATTTATTTCTTCAATCTCGTCTCCTAATATTTTGTATGGAATATTGTATGTTTTGTTTTTATAAAATAATTTTAAAGGTTCTTCTTTTTTGTGATGAATATTTTTATAGAAAACCATTGATAACATGAATGGTTCAAAATAATCTGTGCTGCTAAATTCTTTTATCTCTTCCTCTGTAGGTTTCCATGATTTATCGTAATGGGTGGTTTTGGATACAATTTTGTCATCATGGTAGATATATTCATTTGTGGCTTTGTATTTACTTTCCTCCTGGTCAAACAGGAAGTATTTTGGTTTAAAGGATTTAAGATCGGCTATCCCTTTCCCTTTATCTTCGATTCTTTTCATAAAGCTTACAAGTCTTGAAGATCTTATGATACTATTAAAATAAAGTGTATCTTTGTCTTTTTTGTAGTGTATACATGTTTTACCTACAGTTACAAACAATGCCTTGACGTTATAACATAAACTCAGATCATCAGCAAAAACAGCAATTGGCAATATAAATATAAAGAAAAGTAACAGTAATTTTCTCATAACAAAAATATAGCTTATTACGAAAAAAAAACAATTGAAAATTAATTTTTGGTCGATATAATATCCAAAGAGGTGACGGTATGATACCAGGCTTGTTTTATGCCTTATCTGCGATATCTGCAGGTAATAAAAAGTATGGTGTTACGGCAAATAATATATCCAATATCAGTAGCACCGCATTCAAAGGTAAGATTGCCCACTTGAAAGAGTTTTCAAAAGGTGGTGTGGAATTATATTCTGTTACCTCCAATGAAGGGATTGGTTATTTTATAAATACTGGCAGAATTCTCGATCTTGCCATAAACGGAGATGGTTATTTCAAACTTACTGAAGGAGACAAAGAAGTTTACTCTCGGTTGGGTATATTTAGCATAGATAAAAATGGTGAAATGGTGGATGTTTCTGGTAGAAAAGTGGGTATAAATGTCGGGACATCATCCGATAATGTCCAAATTGACAACAAAGGGAATGTATATGTCGATGGTGAGGTAAAAGGGAAATTACAGATATACAATCAAAATGGAGGCGTAATACCTGATAACAATTATGAAATTCTTTCTGGATTTCTTGAGGCTTCAAATGTTGATATAGCAAAGGAGATGGTGGAGAGTATAACAAACTTTAGATATATTCAGGCAAACGTCAAAACTGCCAAAACCGTAGATGAAATGCTGGGGAATATTGTGAATATCGTTGGATGAATGAAAAGAAGGATAGGTTTTTTACCCATCCTTTTAGTGTTAGTTTTTTTTGAAATTTTTTATCAGGTAAACAAGACCACTTGCAATACCTATTGAAGAATATGTACCTACTATTATCCCTATTACGAGTGTAAATGCAAAAGGGTTGATTACTTCACCACCAAAAATCATCAGTGACAGGACTGTAAGAAATGTCAAAAGAGATGTGATGATGGTTCTACTAAGGGTTTCATTAATACTTTTATTCATAATATCTTTTATGTTGATCTTATCATTTGCTGTAGCTTTAATCCTCTCCCTAATCCTATCAAAAACGACTATAGTATCGTTCAAAGAATAACCTATAAGGGCAAGTAGCGCTGCCACAACGGTGAGGTTAAACTCTTTGGATGTAAGGCTTAAGAATCCGAGTGTGATGATAACATCGTGGACAAGAGCCAATATAGCACCAATGGCAAAAATAAGCTCAAATCTTATGGCAACATAAATTAAAACCCCGATATTGGCATAAAGCAAAGCCATCATGGCTTTGTACTGAAGTTCTGATCCCACCTGTGGTCCCACCTGTTCCACCCTTTCAACTATAAACTTGTTATTTGGATCAATTTCAGCCACTTTTGCACGAATAGTTTTAGAAAGATCTTCCAATGGCATATCTCTTGTTTTACCTAATCTAATTAGGACTTCTTCTGGGTTACCAAAATTCTGAATTGATACATCTCCTATTTTGAGATCACCAATACCCTTTCTTAATTTGTCAAGATCTGCTGGTTTTTCATACTTCAATTGTATTACTGTGCCACCAGAAAAGTCTATACCAAGATTTAAGCCTTTTGTAAAAATTAAAAACAAAGATATTACTATTAGAGCTCCTGAAATAACAAAAAATAGCTTTGCTTTACCTAAAAAATCTATCCTTGAGTCATTTTTGATTAGTTCTAAAAATTCAGCCATTACAATCTCCTTATACACTGAGTTTTTTGATCTCTTTGTTGCCGTAGAGTGTCAAAAAGATCGTTTTAGATAAAGTGACTGCCGTAAATATTGATGAAAGAATACCTATTGTCAAGGTTACAGCAAAACCTTTTACAGGGCCTGTACCGAATTGGAAGAGAACTAAGCCTGCTATAAGAGTTGTAATGTTTGAATCAATAATTGTGGACATTGCCTTTTCAAAACCAGCCTCAAGGGCATTCATAGGAGTTCTGCCCAATCGCAGTTCCTCTCTGACCCTCTCAAAAATTAGTACGTTGGCGTCTATTGCCATACCCATTGTAAGTATCAATCCGGCAATACCTGGCAATGTAAGGGTTGCTTTAAACATACCCATAGCTCCCAGAATTATTATGGCATTTGACAGTAGTGCAATACTTGCGATGAACCCTGAAAATTTATAGTAAATTAACATAAAGGCGATGACCGCTGCTACACCTATAATACCTGCTATAATCCCTTTTTTTATTGAATCTTCCCCTAAAGATGGGCCTATTGTTCTATTTTCAAGAATCTTTACGGGAGCAGGTAAACTACCAGCTCGCAATACTATGGCCAGATCTTTTGCCTCTTCAAGGGTAAAACTACCTGATATCTGGGCCTCACCACCTGCTATTCTTTCTCTTATAACTGGTGCTGAATAGACATTATCATCAAGAACGATTGCCATCCTTTTGTTTACATTTTCAGCTGTGATCTCTTCAAAGATTTTACTTCCAGCGGGATCAAATTTTATAGAGACGTAAGGTTCATTAAATTGAGATGAGATACGAACTTCAGCTTCAAGTAGATAATCACCAGTCAAAACGGCATCCTTCTTCAATACATAAGGGGTGGTGGAAACAACCTGACCGGTGACTTTGTCGATCTTTTTGCCATACAATATTATATCATCTGGTGGAATATTTCCAGATTTTATAGTTTCTTCGTTATTAGCATTTTCATCAAGGAGATAAAATTTTAGCTGGGCAGTTTTTCCAATGAGTTTAACAGCCCTTTCAGGATCTGTTACCCCCGCAAGCTGCACAAGGATATGTTCTTTACCCTGTCTTTGTATTACCGGTTCATTTACACCAAACTGGTCTACTCTGTTTCTAATAACCTGAACAGCCTGCTCCACCGCATAATCTTTTATGCGTTTTGCTTCATCCGGATCAAGACTCAGCTCTATAACTTTCTCATCGCTATTTAAGCCACTTTCTTTTAGTATAGGATAATTTTTTGATATGAGATCCTTTACTTTGTTTCTTTCGGCGGGATCGGAAAGACCAATAGTTATCTTACCTGCTTCATTTTTTTGAACAAAGGCGAAGTTTATCTTTGAGTTTCTCAGTTCTTTTCTGATCTGACCTGTTAATGTGTCGATCTTGGCCTGGACAGCTTTGTCTGTTTCCACTCCAAGGATTACATGCATACCACCTTTTAGATCAAGCCCCAGATTGATTCTTTTGTCCAATGGGAACATAAAAAAAAAGGATACTGCAAATACAATCAATATAGTAATCCATCTAAGCTTTAGCTGCATTATCAAGCTCTCCTATTTATTGATTATTTGAAGTCTGTTGGGTTATTTTTCCAGCAACTGCATTTTTAGTCATTCTTACTATGACATTTTTTGCTATTTCCACGTCAAATGTGTTTTGATCCACAACCCTGTCGATCTTTCCATATATGCCGCCTGTTGTGATTACTTCATCTCCAGCCTTTAGTGATTCAAGCAATTTCATATGCTCTTTCTGCCTTTTTTGTTGGGGTCTTATCAACAGAAAATAAAATACTCCGAAAATAAGTATAAGGGGGATGAGACCTGCTAGAGGATTACCTCCCTGTGCTGCTCCATTTGATGCATAAGCTAATGATTCAAACATTGTTGCCTCCTTGATTTAATTTTAATAGCATATCGCTTTTAAATTTTTCAAAATTTCCATTAATTATAGCATTTCTAGCAGATTTTACAAGAGAAATATAAAAGTGAAGGTTATGAATGGTGTTAAGCCTCATGGCCAATATTTCACCTGCTTTATAAAGGTGTCTCAGGTATCCCCTGCTAAAATTACGACAGGTGTAACAACCACAATTTTTATCAATGGGGTCATCGGATTTAGCCAGATCAGCCCTTTTTATGGAAAGCCTCCCTTCAGATGTAAAAAGAAGGGCATTTCTGGCATTTCTCGTGGGCATGACGCAGTCAAACATGTCTATCCCAAAACTTATCCCATTTAATATATCTTCAGGGGTACCCACACCCATAAGGTATCTGGGTTTTTCTTCAGGCAATAAATGGGCTGTATACTCTGCAATTTCGTACATCAGTGGGATCTCTTCACCAACACTTAATCCACCTATGGCATATCCCGGAAAGTCCAGATCTATTAGCTGATCTGCACTTATTTTACGAAGATCTTTAAATACCCCCCCCTGAACTATACCAAAAAGTGATTGGTGATTGTCAAGGGTGTATTCTTTGCACCGTTTTGCCCATCTGGTTGTCCTTTCGAGAGATTTTGCAACATAACTCTTTTCGGAAGGGTAGGGGACACACTCATCAAATGCCATAACGATATCTGAACCCAATTTTTTCTGTATTTCCATGGATATTTCCGGGGAAAAAAAATGTCTGCTACCGTCTATGTGTGACTTAAATTCTACACCATCTTCAGTAATTTTGTTTAAATCTGCAAGGCTGAAAACCTGAAATCCACCGCTATCTGTAAGAATATTCCTCTGCCAGTTCATAAATCTGTGTAATCCACCAAAGTGTGCCACAATCTCCTCACCTGGCCTCAGATGAAGGTGGTAAGTGTTCCCTAAAATGATAGTGGCTCCTATTTCGTAAAGTTCATCAGGGGTGAGGGTTTTTACAGACCCAACTGTTCCCACAGGCATAAATATCGGTGTTTCTATGATTCCGTGGGTGGTTTTTATTGTTCCGGCTCTTGCTGAGCAGTTTTTATCCTTTTTATCAATAACAAACGATAGTATATCTACCTCCACATTATTATATTATTAACATAGCATCACCATAGCTAAAAAATCGCATCCTCTTTTCTATGGCATAGGTATATGCCTTTTTCATAAGATCTAATCCTGCAAATGTTGACACAAGAATGAAAAGAGTGGACTTTGGCAGATGAAAATTGGTGATTAAATGGTCAATTATCTGAAATTTATATCCAGGCTTTATGAAGATATCCGTTTCCGATTCACCATAAGATTGAAGTAGGCCGTCTTTAGCCACAGCTTCGAGGCATCTGGTGGAGGTTGTGCCTACTGAGATAAGTTTATACCCCTGTGACTTTAATGAATTTATTCTTTTGAATGATTCTTCAGGGATGAAAAATTTCTCAGAATGCATTTGATGCTCTTTAATATTTTCAGTTTTAACAGGTCTGAAGGTACCTATCCCAACGTTGAGAGTTATTTCCACGATGTCATGTTTTAGTCTAATCTGATCTATTAGCTCTTCTGTAAAATGTAAGCCTGCGGTGGGGGCTGCCACCGAACCTGGGTTTTGGGCATAAACAGTTTGGTATCTTGTTTCATCGTGGCTGTTATCTTCCCTTTTTATGTATGGGGGAAGGGGGATATGACCAAATTTATCCAATAAACTATAGATGTCTATGCCTGATAGCTCTACTATTCTTAAATTATCTTCACAACTTCCCAATATTTTTAGTGTAATCGAATCATTGATCTTCAGTATATCACCATCTTTTAATTTACCCCTTGTCATAGCTTTGAAGCTTCGATCATCTATCTTTTCGATAAAGAAGATTTCAACTCTACCGCCTGAAATTTTTTGCGCATAGATGCGACTTTTTAAAACTTTTGTATTATTAACAACTAAAAAACTTTTTTCCGGCAGGTAATCCACTATATTTTTGAATTTTGTGATAAAAAAATCTTTTTTCGATCTATCCACAATCATAAGATTCGATTCTTCCCTTTTTTCAGCAGGGTATTGGGCTATCAATTCTTCAGGTAGTTCAAAATCGTAATCTTTTAAAAGGTATGACATCTAACTCAAGGCTTCCTGTATGAATCTTTTTACATCTTCTATTGAGTTTTGTAGTATAGTAAATCTTTTGGGTTTACCTTTTATCTGCTTTATCCTTGAGGGCTCTTCAGGTTTTATCCCTATAGCTTTTACTATTGCATCTTCAAATTTTGCCGGATGAGCCGTGGCAAGAGCTATAAATATATCTTGGGTATTATAAACAGCTTCCACTGCGTTGATGGCACATGCTGTATGGGGATCAAGAATATAGGAATATTTTTTGTAAAAATTTTTTATCGTTTTAAGTGTCTGTTCATTGCTTGTGGATATAGATACGAAGTCAGACTGGATCTTTTTGAGTTCATCACCCTTAAATGAAAGCCGTTTGTTTTTTTCAAATTCATTCATTTTTTCAGAAAGTATCTCAGATTCTTCGTTGTAAAGAAAATAGAGATACCTTTCAAGGTTGCTGGCGATCTGGATATCCATTGAGGGGCTATAGGTTTCAACTACTTTTGACAGGCTATAGTCCCCATTATTGATAAACCTCGTCAAAATATTGTTTTCATTAGTGGCTAAAATAAGTTTTTTAATAGGTAGCCCCATTTTTTTGGCTACGTAACCTGCAAATATATTTCCAAAATTACCTGTAGGTACTGCAAAATAAACTTCGGGCAACTCATCGTTACCTTTTGTGGATTTAAAATATGTATAAAAATAGTATATGATCTGTGCCAGTACCCTTGACCAGTTTATCGAGTTTATCGCCCCCAGTGAATATCTTTTTTTAAACTCAAGGTCATTAAATATCGATTTTACAATAAACTGGCAATCGTCAAATGTCCCTTCGATGGCTATGTTGAAGACATTTTTGTCATCCACCGTTGTCATTTGAAGCTCTTGCACCGGGCTTACTTTCCCGTGGGGGTGCAAGATAAATATATTGATATCTTTTTTCCCTTTAAAGCCATATATGGCGGCACTTCCGGTATCACCACTTGTGGCCCCAAGGATATTCATTTTCTGCCCTTTTTGATTTAATATAAAAGAGAAAAGGTTACCTAAAAATTGTAAAGCGATATCTTTAAATGCGTGGGTGGGTCCATGGAAGATCTCACCTATAAAAAGATTACCTCCGAAAGAGACCACAGGTATAACCTCTTCGGTATCAAAAGCGGAATAGCTATCATTGATAATTGTTTTTAGATCAATCCGGGGGATATCGTCGATAAAATATTCCATAATATTCAAGGCAAGCTCTTTATAGGGGAGATCACTTAATCTTAGTATCTCTTCTTTTCCAATTTGTGGTATCTTTTCCGGTATTATCAAACCACCATCATCTGCAAGTCCCATGAGGACTGTTTCGCTGAAAGATAATTGGTTTACTTTACCTCTTGTGCTTTTATATTTCATCACTTTTTCTCCATTTCAA
Organism: Calditerrivibrio sp.; assembly: GCF_049968475.1. Taxonomy (NCBI): domain Bacteria; kingdom Pseudomonadati; phylum Deferribacterota; class Deferribacteres; order Deferribacterales; family Calditerrivibrionaceae; genus Calditerrivibrio; species Calditerrivibrio sp. The sequence continues at coordinate 64,308 of NZ_JBMFQS010000004.1, forward strand.
GATTTCGTGAAAAAAGGGGGAAAAGACCCCCAGATTGTTATACCATTTCGATATCGGCAAAGAAATATCTTGTTTCCTGTGCTGCTGTTTCTGGGGCATCTGATCCGTGGACAGCATTGTTGTCGATGTTTTTGCCAAACTCTTTTCTTAACGTTCCTTCTTCAGCATTAGCAGGGTTTGTGGCGCCCATTAATTTTCTCCAGTCTGCTATGGCGTTTTCCTTTTCTAAAATCATCACTATGGATGGGCCACTGCTCATGAAGGTGGTCAAAGCATCGAAAAAAGGCTTATCTTTGTGAACGGCATAGAATCCTTCGGCCATCTTTTTGGTCATCCAGATCTTTTTCATGGCCACAATCTTAAATCCCTCTTTTTCGATTCTGTCGATTATTCTTCCTGAGTAACCTGCAGCCACAGCATCAGGTTTGATTATTGCGAATGTTTTTTCCATTTATTCCTCCTACTTTATTTTATCAATTATAATTGCCATGAATGTGATCGGATCAGCGGATTTATTTTCAATGGAGTGCCATTCCCCAAAATTTGTGACTAACATATCCCCAGACTTTAATAGATCTACTGTGCCATTGTCATTAACCACGGCGGTACCGTCAAGCATGAGATATATCTCCATATCATCAACATGCTGATGATACCCCACCATAGAATCTGAATTAAGTGTTACCACGGAAAACATCTTTATTGTTCCCTGTATTCCACAAGCTTTTTCATACGCCAGATTAATTAGTGTTCCTCTTCCATCCCTCGGTTTTTCCACAATTTTTTCAGCTATTTCATTTCCTCTAATTATCATTCCATTGCCTCCTATCTATAATTGGAAAACTGTATCTCTATTCCAAAATCTTTAGACTTAACAAGCTTAATTACCTCTTGCAGGTCATCAATTTTTTTACCTTTTACCCTCACTTTATCTTCGTTTATGGAGGCTGTAACTTTTATCTTGGAATCTTTTATCAATTTTACGATCTCTTTGGCTTTATCCTGAGGTATCCCCTGCTGAAACGTTATTTTCTGGCGGACAGTGTTGCCAGAACTTTTTTCAATGTTTCCAAAGATGAGGGCTTTGGTGGAGACATTTCTTTTGACGAGTTTTGATAACAGTATTTCATGGACACTTTTTAACTTACCTTCATTATCTGATACGATTGTAATCTCCTTTTCACCTTTATTGAAATCAATTTTGCTGACAGAACCCTTAAAATCAAATCTCTGCTCTATCTCTTTATTTGCTTGGTTGACAGCATTAAGTACCTCCTGGAAATCGACATCACAACCTATATCGAAAGAATGCTCATCAGCCATTTAGTCCTCCATGAATTTTTGTAAGACCACAAAATATAAATATTACATAAAGTAGATACAAAATCAAGAAAAATCTTGAAAAAAAATAGATTATTGAGTATAACTGAAAGCTTAAAATAAGATTGGAGGTATTATATGGCAGGTCATAGTAAGTGGGCTAATATAAAACATAGAAAAGCGGCTCAAGACGCTAAAAAAGGGAAGATTTTTACGAAGATTGCAAAAGAATTAACAGTTGCTGCAAAAATAGGTCAGAGTGGAGACCCAGAGTTTAATCCAAGGTTGAGACTTGCCCTTGATAAGGCAAAAGCTGCAAATATGCCGAAAGATAATGTGGAAAGGGCAATTAAAAAAGGTCTTGGAGAGGGTGATGGTTCAAACTACGAAGATGTGATTTATGAGGGGTATGGTCCAGGTGGTGTAGCAATACTGATACAGGCGCTGACGGATAACAAGAATAGGACTGTAGCTGAGGTACGATCTACCCTTACAAAACGTGGTGGGAGTATGGGGGAAGCTGGTTGTGTATCCTGGATGTTTGATAAAAAAGGTGTTATAAATGTACCGAAGGATGCTGTGGATGAGGATACGTTGATGATGATTGCAATAGATTCAGGTGCTGAGGATGTTGTCTCAAATGATGATGGATACGAAGTAATCACAGATCCTTCAAGCTATGAAACGGTAAAGAAGGCTATAGAATCGAATAACATAAAGATTGAATATGCTGAAATAACTATGAGACCCAAAAACACGATCGAGCTATCAGGGGAAGAAGCCGAGAAAACTATGGCATTGTTGGAAGCTCTGGAAGATCTGGATGATGTACAAGAAGTCTATTCGAATTTTGACATGGTAGAATAGCAATTTGATAATTTTAGGTATAGATCCAGGTTTAAATAAGACAGGTGTGGGTATTTTAAAGGTTGGGAATAAAAACCTAAGTTACCTGAACCATTTTGTTATAAAAACAGATCCAAAAGAATCTCTTGTGTTGCGTTTAAAAGAGATTACTATTGGTCTATCGAATATAATAAAACAATTTCAGCCATCCTATGCTGCGGTTGAAGATATCTTTTATTCAGTCAATATTAAAAGTGCTATCCTTCTGGGGCAAACGAGAGGTTGTATCATTTCAACACTTGTTGCCTCAGGGGTGGAAGTGATGGAGTATACTGCTTTACAGATAAAAAAATCTGTGGTGGGTTATGGTAAGGCTGATAAAGAGCAGGTGAAAAAGATGGTGGAGATGCTTCTTAAGATCGAATTGAAAAATACTTTAAATGATGCCAGCGATGCCCTTGCCTGTGCTATATGTCTTGGACTGAATTTGACCAATTACACCTTTGGAAATTTGAGGTAGCCTATGATTGCAAAACTAAGAGGTAAACTCCATGAAAAAAAGCCTAATTCTATCATTTTAGATGTAAATGGTATCTTTTTTGAGATATCGATTTCATTAAACTGCTTTACAGCACTTCCCGATTTGAATTCTGAACTGATTATATCCACCTATACTATTGTGAGGGAGGATGGGATAAGTATTTACGGATTTTTAAATGACGATGAGAAACGTTTGTTTCTTTTGCTAAACTCCGTTTCAAAAGTTGGACCCAAACTTGCAATCTCCATCCTTTCCACCTGTGAGATAGTAAAATTAAAGTCTGCCATAAAGAACAGAGATATAAACCTAATAGCTACAGCACCCGGAGTGGGTAAAAAAACTGCCGAAAGGATCATTCTGGAATTGAGGGATAAGATAGAAGAGTTTGAAGTGGCTATGGATGAGAATGCTGGTGGATTAGATGATGATATCATAAGTGCCCTTGTGAATCTTGGTTACAAAAAGGTGGATGCATCATCAGCTTTGAAAAGATTGGATGAAAGGTATAAAACGTTTGAAGAAAGGCTTAGGGAAGCCTTGAAACTGCTGAATAAACTTTAAAAGATATGCATAACTTTCTTAAGATATTTGACAGAAATAGGCATAGACCAACTTTTGAAGGACTGGAGATCTTTAAGTATATTGGACCCGGCCTTCTGGTCACAGTAGGCTTTATCGATCCGGGGAATTGGGCTTCTAATCTTGCTGCTGGGGGGGATTACGGCTATTCTCTTTTGTGGATGGTTACATTATCCACCATAATGTTGATAATATTGCAGCACAATGTAGCCCATCTGGGGATTGTTACAGGGCTTTGTTTGTCTGAAGCTACAACAGTGTACTTGAAACCTGTTTATTCAAAATTGATACTTTTTTCTGCTATGCTGGCCTCCATATCCACATCACTGGCTGAAATTTTAGGTGGGGCCATAGCTCTTAAGATGTTGTTTGATATACCTTTAAAAATAGGGGCTTTATTGGTTACCATTTTTGTCATAATTATGCTTTATACAAATTCTTACAAGATATTGGAACGATGGATCATCATGTTTGTTTCTGTAATTGGGCTATCCTTTTTATATGAGCTTTCCCTTGTGAATATTGAATGGGATATGGCGGTCAAAGGTTGGGTCACCCCTTCATTTCCCGAAGGTTCTATGGTTGTTGTGATGAGTGTGTTGGGTGCTGTGGTGATGCCCCACAACCTATTTCTTCATTCTGAGATTGTCCAGAGTAGACAGTGGAATAAGAAGGACGAAAATATCATAAGGAAACAGCTGAAATATGAGTTTCTGGATACTTTTTTTTCTATGCTGGTGGGTTGGGCTATAAATAGTGCGATGATACTGCTGGCAGCAACTACGTTTTATGTGGCAAAAAAACAGGTTACAGAGTTGGAACAGGCAAGTGTACTACTTGCTCCACTTCTGGGAAATAATGCTGCAGTGGTATTTGCCTTTGCCCTCTTATTATCGGGCGTAGCTTCCACCACCACATCTGGTATGGCGGCGGGTACTATTTTTGCAGGTATTTTTAAAGAGCCTTATGATATAAAGGATAGCCACTCGAAGCTGGGTGTTTTGATTTCACTAATTTTTGCTCTGTTTATCATATTTTTAATTTCCAATCCATTTAAAGGGCTCATTGTATCCCAGATGTGTTTAAGTATACAACTTCCCATTACAATCTTTGTGCAGGTTTATCTGACATCTTCTGAGAAGGTTATGGGGAAGTACAAAAATTCAAAATTTACTAAAATCCTACTTTACTCAATAGCCGGGGTAGTAACGATACTTAATATAGCCCTGTTTTTTAGTATCATATTGTAGAATTTGATCATTATTATCAGGATTTTTTGTTAAAAAATATCACTGTGGAGTCGCCGTAGATTCTATGGTCTATTATTTTAAAGGTTTCATTTTCATAGGGGACAACCTTAGAGGAATCTTCAACAATTAAAATACCATTATCCCTCAAAGGTTTTGAAGAGATCTCAAGGATATCTTTTAAAATGTATTTCAAATATGGTGGGTCAATGAAGATAATATCAAAACTCTTTTCGATAAGTGTTACCATTTTTTTCAGAAAATCACCTTTAATAATAGTATAATTATAACCATCTACTAAGTGGAGATTTTTTAATAGATTAGAAGTATCTCTGTCTATAAATGTTGCAGATCTTGCTCCACGACTTATGGCTTCAATTCCAAAAGCCCCTGTACCGCAGCATACATCAAGTATATCTGCATCAATCACCTTATCTGATAAAATAGAAAATATGGCGCTTCTATTTTTATCGGTGGTTGGTCTGATGTTGGAGTCCTTTAGAAACGATATCTGCCGCCCTTTCAAAAAACCGCCAGTTATCCTCAATTTCTTCTCCACAGAGATTTTTTAACCAATATTTATCAGTAACAATATGCAGGTTGCTATAAAGTTTATTTATTAGACCTTTAAAAGAGATCATGTCGTTTGGTATTTTGTTGAACTTCAATATGTAGGCCATCTTAGCTGTTGTTTTCACAATATCACCCATAGCTGGATGATGGAATCCACTAGAGGTTTCTCTCTTTAAATTTATGGATTCCGGGAGGCCCACTCTGATCACCCTGATATCATTACATAAAAGGTAAGAATACACAATGGAAGTTTTGGCAATAATTACAGACGGGGGATCTGGTATGAAAGATCCATTTAAATAAAGAACTTCAAGAGGTGAGTTTTTTAAAACGACCGTTGGGTATATCCTGGCATAATCTGGAGATAGGTGTAAGATATCAGTTATCATTTCAAATATATCCTGCAGCTCTTCTTCGTACATCCCCGTCATAAGTTGTGTACAGATTTTGAAATTCCCTTTTAAAAGCGCTATTGTATTAAAAATAACTTTTTTGTCATAATTCCTAAGGTTAAACTTCAGTACCTTGCTTGAGGTGGATTGTACACCAATTTCAACAGTTTTTACGTCATTTTGAAAAAGCTCTTCCACGATTTCTTCGGAAAAACATTCAGGTCGGGTGGATACCCTTATGTTATTAAAATTATATCTATGGGCAGTATCATAAAAAAAATATCTTAAATCTTTTTTTAAACAGGTAAAGCTTCCGCCAAAGAAAGCAATCTCATCCCAATTTTCATTTATTTTGAGGTAATCTTCTATCTGGGAGATTATTGATTCTTTGTAGTTTTTATCTATGCCGGTTATGGCGTTTTGATTGCAAAAAAGACATCTATTAGGACAACCTAAAAATGGTATAAATACTGGTAGAATCTTTATTTTTTTTGTTTTAAGCATCTACTTTATGTTCATTCAACATTAAAAAAGCTTTTTTAGCGGCGTCCTGCTCTGCTTTCTTCTTACTTTTTCCACTGCCACTACAATAATATGTGTCATTAATGTAAAGATCAACGATGAAGGTTTTATCGTGCTCTGGTCCAGTTTCATCTTTTACTCTATAATCTGGTAGAGATTCGAAGATCTTTTGGGTCAGTTTCTGTAATTCACTTTTATAATCTGTAAATATGTTTTGTTGTATAACTTCATCTATTTTATCTGCGGCGATGGTAATTATAAATCTTCTGGCTTCGTTGTATCCGCCATCAAGATACATTGCAGCAACGATCGATTCGAATATATCACACAAGATAGATGGCCTATCGTTACCGCCGGAATTTAATTCACCTTTACCTAATCTTATGAAATTTCCTAACTCTATCTGTTTGGCAAGCTCACTTATAAACTCTTCACTGACAAAGTATGCTCTGTATCTGGAAAGCATCCCTTCATCGAAATCTTTATATTTGAATACGAGATACTCCGAAACGATCAGTTGAAGTACTGCATCCCCCAGAAATTCCAATCTTTCATAATTTCTATAAAGTTTGTTCTCGTATGAGAAGGATGAGTGGGTAAGAGCTTCAATAAGAAGCTCTTTATTTTCAAAATTGTAGTTTAATATCTCATTCAATTTTTCAAGATTCATAACGTTTTAGAAGAATAGTAGCATTTGTACCGCCAAAACCGAGTGAGTTTGAAAGGGCATAGTTTATCTTAGCTTTTTCTGGTTTATTTGGTATATAATAAAGATCGCATTCAGGATCTTGATTTTCAAGATTCATAGTGGGATGTAAAATCTCATTGTAGATGCTCAATGCACATACACCTATTTCGACACTGCCTGCAGCCCCCAGCATATGGCCGGTCATCGATTTGGTTGAACTGATTTTTAATTTGTAGGCATGTTCACCAAAAACGGCTTTTATAGCTTTTGTCTCGATTACATCGTTGTAAGGTGTTGATGTACCGTGGGCATTTATATAATCCACCACCTCCGGAGAAACTCCAGCATCTTTTAATGCCATAAGCATACATCTTCTGGCACCATCGCCGGTCTCATCGGGAGCAGTTATGTGATATGCATCTCCGGTCAAACCATACCCCACAATTTCAGCATAGATTTTTGCCCCTCTTTTCAGAGCGTGATCCAGCTCTTCCAGGATGAGTATACCTGCCCCTTCACCCATGACAAAGCCGTCTCTATCTTTATCAAAAGGTCTACTTGCCTTTTCCGGTTCATCGTTTCTTCTGGATAATGCTTTCATATTTGCAAAACCACCCAAAGCTGTAGGCGTAATTGCACTTTCACAGCCACCGGCAAACATGATGTCAGCATCTCCACGTTGTATGATTTTAAATGCATCCCCCACTGAATGGGCCCCAGTGGCGCAAGCAGTTACAACGCTGGTATTTGGTCCCTTCAGACCATATCTAATGGATACTGCTCCACTTGCCATATTTATTATGGCTGATGGAATGAAGAAAGGAGAGATCCTCCTCATACCTTTTTCAAGGTAAGTTTTATGGGTTTCCTCTATCGTTGTGAATCCACCTATACCAGATCCAATTATTACGCCGGCTCTTTCACCATTGATCTTTGTTGTATCTAGGTTTGCATCTCTTCTGGCAAATTCAGCGGCCACAAGACCGTAAAGCACAAATCTATCAAATATCTTTATATCTTTTTTATCCACATAATCTTCAAGATTGAGATTTTTTATCTCTGCTGCTATTTTTACCGGGAAATCTGACGTGTCAAAATAGGTAACATAACCAACACCATTTTTACCTTCTATAAGACTTTTGAAAGTTTCTTCAGTTCCATTTCCCACAGGAGAAAGGAGGCCTATACCTGTGATAACTACTCTTCTCTTCATATTTCCTCCAAAAATATTAAAGGGTAAAACAATAAAATATATTGATTACCCCATAACCCCCTTACGGGGGTTATGTTTTAGTAATATGAAATTAGGCAACCATCTTTGAGATTTGATCAATGGCATCTCCAACGGTTTTGATCTTTTCCGCAACATCATCAGGAATTTCGATGTCAAATTCCTCTTCAAGAGCCATAATCAACTCAACAGTGTCGAGGGAGTCAGCACCAAGATCATCTATAAAAGATGCTTCCGGTTTTACTTGAGCTTCATCGATATTGAGTTGCTCGGCAATGATTTTTTTCACTCTTTCTGCTACATCAGCCATAATTGAGCCTCCTTTTTTATAGTAATTTATTAATTAGCCTAAAAACATTCCACCATTTACATGTAATACTGAACCGGTAATATAATCCGAATCGGGTGACGCTAAAAAAATGCAGGCTTTTGAAACATCTTCAGGTTTGCCAAAATATCCTAGCAGTATCCTAGAAAGCATACCATTTTTTATATCTTCTGGTAGATCTTTTGTCATCTCTGTTTCAATAAAACCTGGGGCTATGGCATTTACCCTTATTCCTCTACCTGCTAATTCTATCGCCGCCGATTTTGTAAGCCCCACTATACCACTTTTACTTGAAATATAGTTTGCCTGACCAACATTACCTGTAAATGCAACGACACTTGTTATATTTATTATCTTACCATATCTTTTTTTCATCATCCCTTTGGAGGCGATTTTGATGCAGTTAAAAGCACCTTTCAGGTTTGTATTTATTACATCATCCCACTCATCTGATTTCATTCTGAGGATGATATTATCCTTTGTAATTCCGGCATTGTTCACAAGGATATCAACAATGCCAAAGGTTTTTTCTATCTCATCAAACATAGTTTTTACAGAAGACTCATCAGCAATATTGCTTTGGAAGATTTCAGCAGTAAGCCCTTTTGAAATAATCTCTTCTTTTAATTCAACTGCTTTTTCTTTGCTTGAGCTGTAATTTATACAAACCTTTGCTCCAGCTTCAGCAAAAGCTTTTGCTATTGCTCTACCGATACCTCTTGAAGCTCCAGTTACAAGTACAACCTTATCTTTAAACATTAAATCCCCCAAGAGTTTGTAAGTCATCTATTTTAGATATGTTAAAACATTTAACATTTTTATCAATCTTTTTTATGAGACCAGTTAATACATTCCCTGCCCCCACTTCAAAAAATGTATCCACACCTTCACTTATCATATTTTTTATTAGCTCTGTCCATCTTACCGGTGATGAAACCTGTTTTATAAGATTTTCCCTTACCTCTAAAGAGGCGGTTTCCATAGAAGCAGTTACATTATTGAAAACCGGTCTTGATAGATCTTTTATCTGTACATTTTTCAAATACTCTGCCATCTTTAATTCTGCTGGTTTCATAAGGGAGCAGTGGAATGGGGCGCTAACCGGAAGCTTTACCACTTTTCTGCCACCTTTTTCTTTGATTTTTTCGATAAACCTATCAACTGCTTCTGCATGGCCAGCCACAACTATCTGTGCTTCTGAATTAAAATTCGCTGGTTCCACTACGAATCCATCTTTTGAAATCTCTTTGCAGGTTTCAAGTATAATGGCTTCATCCATCGATAAAACCGCCGCCATTGCACCAGTCCCCACCGGAACAGCTTCCTGCATGAATTTACCTCTATTGTGGACAGCCAGAACAGCATCTTCGAAGCTCATGCCACCTGCCGCAACAATTGCTGAATACTCCCCCAGTGAATGGCCGGCAAAATAGCTTACATCCAATTTATTTTTTATTAATTCCCATATAGCTATACTTACTGTTAATAGTGCAGGTTGGGTATTGTAAGTTATTTTAAGTTCATCCTCAGGCCCATTAAACATTATATCTGTAAGTTTGTATTTTAAAACTGAGTTGGCTATCTCGAAAAATTTTTTAGATTCCGAATAAGTTTCATAAAAATCTTTACCCATTCCCACATATTGTGAGCCCTGACCGGGGAATACAACAGCAATCTTACCCATCATATCTCCTTATATTAAAATGTAAACAACGTTGAGCCCCATGTCAAACCACCACCAAAAGCAGCAGATACAATATTTGATCCCCGTTTGATCCTGCCATCCCTCACAGCTATATCAAGTGCGGTGGGTATTGTGGCGGAAGAGGTGTTGCCAAATTTGTCAAGTGTAATAATAACCTTTTCATAAGTCAGATTTATTCTTTTGGCTGCGGCATCTATTATCCTCAAATTTGCCTGGTGTGGGATGAAAAAGTCAACCTCTTCATATTTTAAACCGCTTGATTCAACAGCCTTTGCGGTGGCTTCCGCCATTGCTCTTACAGCTATTTTAAAAACCTCATTCCCTTTCATTTTTATAAGATTTTCTTCGATATTCATATTCTTTCTATTTGCCATAAAGTTGCTACCAAGAGTATCGAGTGTCAATAGTCTATTGGCTGAACCATCCGCATGTATATGGAAAGATCTAAATCCTGGCTCTTTACTTTTTCCTAAAACTACTGCTCCTGCTCCATCACCAAATAAAACACATGTATTTCTATCTGTCCAGTCAACATTTGGGGAGATTCTTTCTGCACCAATCACCAGAATCTTATCCGCAATGCCTGACTTTATCATCGAATCAGCCACTGATAAAGCATATATAAACCCTGTACAGGCTGCCGCTAAGTCGAATGCGAAAGAATTATTCTGGATACCAAGTAGATTCTGGATCACACAAGCTGCGGAAGGCATTGTGGTATCAGGTGTAAATGTGGCTACTATTATACCACTTATTTCATTTTTATCTATCTGAGCCATTTCGATTGCTTTTTCTGCGGCTTTCATACCTAATACAGAAGTTGGTTCATCTACTGAGATCCTTCTTTCTTTTATGCCGGTTCGTGTGGTTATCCATTCATCTGTGGTATCAACCATCTGTTCAAGATCTTTGTTGGTTAGAACTTTTTCAGGAAAATAAGATCCTGTTCCTAAGATTTTTGTATATATCATAATAACCTCACTTCTGGATTTGTGAAGCCATGTTTTTTACTTTGTCTTTTATACTTTCCCATAGAGAAACATTCTGCTTGTGATTTTCCAGAGAATTTCTTATATCCTCTGCAATATGTGTGTTGACTTTATTTAAAGCAAGCTCATAAGAGACTCTTATCCCATTTTTCACAGCATTTGCATTTGAACTGCCGTGACCTATTATGACTATACCATCCACACCAAGCAACGGGGCTCCGCCATATTCAGTATAATCGGTTCTTTTTTTGACTCTATCAAAGGCACCCTTTGCAAGTAGTGCTCCTATTTTTGATATAAATGTTCTTTTAAGTTCCTCTTTCAGGAGTGTGCCTATATAGCCTGCAGCAGCTTCACTGGATTTTAACGCTATGTTTCCGGTAAACCCATCACAAACTATAACGTCCGCAACACCTTTGAAGATCTCTTTTGCTTCAACATTTCCGATAAAGTTTAAATTATTTGAGTTTCTTAGTAGTGTGAATACAGATTTGGTAAGTTCATTACCTTTTACATCCTCTTCACCGATGCTTAATAAGCCTATTCTTGGGTTTTCCAGTTTTAATATATATCTGGCGTATGCCTTTCCCATAATTGCAAATTGTAAAAAATGTATAGGCTTACAATCCACATTGGCACCGACGTCCAGAATGATCGTACTCGATTTTATGTTAGGAAATACCGCCCCAATTGCTGGTCTATCAACACCTTCTATGGTTCTAAGGATCAGTTTCGATACTGCCATCATTGCACCGGTGTTGCCTGCACTGAAGAAAGCATTTGCTTCCCCATTCCTGACCAGCTTCATACCCACGTGCATGGATGAGTTTCTTTTTCTACGTGCTGCTACGGATGGGATATCATCCATCTTTATCTCTTCTTCAGCATTTACGATGAATACCCTTTCTATGGAAGAGGTTTTGGCCTGCTTTTCCAATTCCTGCTTGATTATCCTTTCATCACCCACGAGTATTATATCTATTGGGTACTCTTTATTGGCAAGCAAAACACCTTTTATGACTTCTTGGGGGGCAAAATCCCCCCCCATAGCATCAACAGCAACTCTGATCATTTAGATCTCTTCTACTTCTACTACCTTCTTTTTTGCATAGTATCCACAATTTGGGCAAACTGCATGACTAAGCTTTAACTCTCCGCAGTTATCGCATTTGGCATAGCCACGTGGAACTGCCCTGTGATGACTCCTTCTTGCTCCGATCTTTGATCTGCTTGATTTACCTTTTGGGTTTGGCATCTTTACACCTCTATTTTATTGTTTTGTAATAGCTTTGTTAAAGCTTTCCACCTATCATCCAGTTCATTTGTACAGCTACATTTATCTTCATTTAGATCTTTACCACATACGGGGCATATCCCTTTGCAATTCTCATTGCACAATCTCTTCATCGGTCTTATTAACATAGCCTCCTGAAAAAGTATCTCATGAATATTTATAAAGTCTTCCTTAACATGATAAAATCCCATGTCATCATCTTCTAACTCTTTTTCTTCATCCTCATCAGTGGATAATTCCCTTACTATTTCAACCGTTATGTGCTCGTTAAACGTTTCATCAAAATTTTTCAAGCATCTGTCGCATTTATCTGAAATAACAAGCTTTATATCTCCATCAAGGATATACCCTTTTTTAATCGGGTATAATTTACCGTTAAAATCTCTAACAGAAAAAACTACATCCTCAACCTCAAAGTCGAAATTTGTTTTAACAACATTTCCATCCTGTTTTATCTGTTCAAAAAAAATCTTCATAATCTCACCGTTAAAAATTTGAAATATTCTTATATGTTAAAGTATTTGTGTTGTCAACTTTTAAAATTATTGGTATTACTAAAACATAAAATTTACAATAAGTTCCGATTTGCTTTTTCCCCTTTGATTTTTATAAAAATAAATGATATAAACTATTATAAAATTATGTGAGGTGTATTTTGAAGATTGTAATTGCAGGTGCAGGTGAAGTGGGGTTTAATCTAGCCAGGCATCTTGTGGAGAATGGTTATGATGTTACACTCATTGATAAGGACAAAGATAGAATTAAATACGTAAATGAGCATCTTGATTGCTTTGTGGTGGAAGGGGAAGTAACAAACTATGATCTGCTAAAAAGTATAAATGTCGATGATGCGAGTTTTTTTATTGCCGTGACAGATTCTGATGAAGTAAATATGATATCGTGCCTTATTGTAAATTCAAACTTTTCTGTGGATACAAAAATAGCAAGGGTAAGAAATATTGATTATCACAAAATCAACCTTTTTGATAAAAAGATTGCTGGTTTTGACTATCTTATAAATCCAGAGGTGGAGGCGGCTAAATCTATTATTAGAGCTGTTGAATATGGTGCTGTAAGTGATATTTTTGTGTTTGATGATACCGATATTCAGTTGCGGGAAGTTTTTGTGGATGATGACGTCAATATAGCCGGTAAAACACTCGAAACAATAAGGAAAAAGAGCAATATACCCTTTGTGGTTGCGGGGATTTTCAATGAAAATAATTTTTTAATACCTGCTGGTAAATATGAGGTAAAAAGGGGTGACCATCTTTTTGTGGTGGGATCAAGGGGAGATCTTGATCATCTTTTTTCTCACATAGGCTTAAAAAGAAGAAAGATAAAATCTGTCCTGATAGCTGGTGGTGGCAAAATTCAGCGGCTTGTTATTGATGGTTTGATCAGTAAAGGAAGAGAGATTATCGTAATTGAAAAAGATTATGAAAAGTCGAAAAAGCTTGCGGATATGTTTCCGGATATTCTTGTTTTGAATAGTGATATCTCCGATGAATCGTTGCTTGAAGAAGAAGATTTAAATAGTAAAGATCTAATAATTACTGCCACCGACAACGATGAAATAAATATCTTATCAGCAAGCTACTACAAATCTATCGGGGTAAAAAGGGCTATCGCTCTTATCGATAAAAATAATTACCTTCACATGGCCAGTGGACTTGGAATAGATATATGTATTAGTCCTAAATTGAGTGCAGTTAATGCTATTTTGAAGTATATAAAGCGGGGCAATATTCTAAATGTTTACTCTATTTTTAATGGTAAAGCGGAGGCAATTGAGTTTTTATTGAAACCAGGAACACACCTTGAAGGGCTTAAGATAAAAGATTGTCCGATACCTAAGGATTCTGTTATTGTGGCTGTAAATAGAGATGGCAAAAGCTATATACCCGATGGTAATTTTGCTTTCAAAAGTGGGGACATTGTCATAACTTTTGCACTTAAAGATGCTATTAAAGATATTGAGGAGCTTTTTGTAGAATAGAGATGAGATTTAAATTTATATTTAAAGTTTTTGCATATTTAGTTTTGATTGTGTCTCTTTTTATGATATTTCCAATAATAGTAGCATTTATTTACAAAGAAGTTTTGATCGCAAAGGTTTTTTTCTTCACAATGGTTTTCAATTTATGCGTAAGTTTTATATTAATATTTCTTTTTAGAAAGATAAAAAAGAATTATCTGTCATCCGCTGACGGAATGTTTTTAGTATCTATTGGATGGATTGTCATATCACTGGTGAGTGCCCTGCCTTATACCCTCTCCGGTGTTGTAAATTCATTTACAGATGCCTTTTTTGAAAGCATATCGGGTTATACCACCACCGGAGCAACTATCTTTACTGCGGTGGAGCACCTTCCAAAATCGATTCTGTTCTGGAGATCACTCACTCACTGGTTGGGTGGAATGGGGATAGTTGTTCTTACTGTAGCAATTTTTCCCCTTTTAGGGATAGGAGGGATGCAGCTTATCAAAGCAGAAGCCCCTGGACCTTCCGTTGATAAGATATCCCCAAGGATAACCACCACCGCCAAGTATCTATGGTATATATATATTGCTCTGACTGTAGCTGAAGTGTTGCTTTTAATGGTTGGAGGGATGAATTTTTTCGATGCGTTAAACCATTCCTTTGCCACCCTTGCCACAGGTGGTTTTTCTGTGAAAAATGAGAGTTTTTTATCATATAAAAACCCATACTACGAATGGGTGGTGGCAATATTTATGATACTTGCCGGGATGAATTTTACTCTTCATTATAAACTTTTTCTGGGGCGATTTGAGATACTAAAGAAAGATTCAGAGTGGAAATTTTATGTGGCTTTGATAGGGTTGTATACTTTTATTATCGGAGTTGACCTTTATAAATCACTTGGTTTATCATTCCACGATAGTATTAGATCAGCTTTTTTTCAGGTGGCCACCATCATCACAACAACAGGCTTTGCTTCAGCTGACTACGAAAAGTGGCCGGCTTTTTCTCAGGTACTACTTTTTGCTTTGATGTTTGTGGGTGGTTGTTCCGGATCCACCGGTGGAGGGATAAAGGTGGTAAGGGTGCTAACCCTTTTAAAACAGGCCATCAATGAAATGAAATACTTAGTACACCCAAGAGGGGTATTTGTCTTGAAGATAAATGGTGAGTCTGTCAGAAAAAACACAGTTTATGCAATTTCAGGTTTCTTCTTTTTGTATATGCTCACAAACCTTTTTATAATTATCATAATAAGCATCTCCGGAGTTGACCTTATCACGGCAGTTACTGCTTCTCTGGCGTGTGTAGGTAATATCGGCCCTGGCTTTGGTGCAGTGGGACCTATGGATAATTATAGTTCTTTTTCTGATTTCGCAAAATGGACTTTAAGTTTCGGTATGCTGCTGGGAAGACTTGAAATTTATACATTTCTTATTATAATAACACCATACTACTGGAAAAAATAGGAGAAACTTATGAAAAGAGGGATTGTGCTCGTGAGTGGGGGATTGGACAGCTGTGTGACCGCTGCAATTGCTAAAAATATGGGGTACTCTCTTTATTTTCTTCATATTAATTATGGTCAGAAAACTGAAAAAAAAGAGCTTGAGTCCTTTTATAAATTGGCAGATTTTTTTAAAGTGGTAGGGAAACTGATTGTTGATATCAGCTATTTAAAAGTGATAGGCGGATCCTCTCTGACTGTGGATTCAATGGAAATCGAAAGAGGGGACCTTTTCAGAAAAGATATCCCAAATACATATGTGCCTTTTAGAAACGGAAATATTCTATCCATTGCTGTCAGCTGGGCTGAGGTCATCAGGGCTGATAGGATCTTCATCGGTGTTGTGGAGGAGGATAGTAGCGGTTATCCCGATTGTAGAAAGCAGTTTTACGATGCATTCAATCAGATTTTAAAAGTTGGGCTTGCCTATACTGACCTTTTGATAGAAACACCTTTGATTGACAAGACCAAGGGGGAGATTGTCCGTATAGGTGCGAAATTGGGGGCACCTTTTGAATTGACCTGGTCATGTTATGGTGAAAATGAGCTTGCATGCGGTGTTTGTGATAGTTGTTTACTTAGATTAAAAGGTTTCAAAGAGGCTGGGATGGTTGATCCTATCCCATATAGAAAATAAAGGGGGAATTATGAAAAGAATTGCGGTTATGACAAGTGGTGGGGATTGCCCTGGTATGAATGCAGCCATAAGAAGCGTTGTTAGAACTGCCATTGCTCACAATCTCGAACCTTTTGGGATTGAGCAGGGATATAAAGGATTAATTGAAGGGAAGATTATTCCAATGAATAATAAATCTGTGGCAAATATTATTCAGCGGGGCGGTACTATTTTGAAAAGTGCCCGATCAATGGAATTTAAGACCGATGAGGGGCAGAGAAAAGCGGTGAATAATCTTGCAGAATTAGGGATAGATGGACTTATCGTAATAGGTGGCGATGGATCTCTCACAGGTGCCAAGATACTTTCAGAAAGGTATGGTATTAAAACGATAGGTATCCCCGGGTCGATAGACAATGACCTATGTTGTACTGATATGTCGATAGGTGTCGATACGGCTTTAAATACTATAGTTAGAGCTGTGGACTCAATAAATGATACCGCCAGCTCACATGACAGAACGTTTTTAATAGAGGTGATGGGTAGAAATTGTGGTTATCTTGCACTTGTTTCAGCAATTGCCACCGGTGCGGAAGCTGTTCTAATCCCTGAAGTTGAATACGATATAGAAAAGATAATTGCCAAAATAAAAAAACGTTACGAAGAGGGTAAGACGAGAAGTATCATAATTATTGCCGAAGGGGTTGGATCTGCTATGGATTTTGGAAAAGTTTTTGGTATGATAGGAGGTTTTGATACGAGGGTGACGGTGCTGGGGCATCTGCAGCGTGGTGGTAGCCCCACTGTTTTTGATAGGATTTTAGCCACCAGAATGGGCACGGCTGCAGTGGAGGCTCTCCTTGATGGTGTTACAGCATCCATGACGGCTCTACAGAAGACCAAAATTGAGCTTGTGCCGTTTAAAGATATTATAGGGCTTAAAAAACCTTTAGATCATAAGCTCATAGAGATTGCTGAAGTTCTGAGTAGGTAGATGAGTATTGCCACAAAAAAAGGGGATGGTGGTGAGACATCCCTTTATTCCGGTGAAAGGGTAAAAAAGTATGATTTTAGGGTGGAAGCCTACGGCACCTGTGATGAGTTGATTAGCTTTCTTGGTTTGTTAAAGAATAGCTATTCAGTTTTTTATGATGAAATTGAGTTGATCCAGAATAAACTTTACCAGATAAATTCATATCTAGCTACAACTATAGATAATGAGAAATTCTTAATTAAGGAAAAGGATCTGGCTGAGATCGAAGATCTTTTGTATAGTTATGAAAATGAAGTGGGTGAATTAAAAGGTTTTGTGATGCCATCCGAGTGTTATGAAGCCTCTATTGCGGATATTTGTAGAACTATATGCAGGAGGTTTGAAAGAAGGGCGGTTGAGCTTTCTGTACATGAAAATATTGACAAAATCGTTTTAAGATTTATAAATAGACTTTCCGATCTTTTGTTTATGATGGCAAGGGTCATAGGAAAGAGAAAAGGAGGAAAGATACATGGGTTTAAAAGAGATGATAAATGAAGATATGAAGCAGTATATGAAGGAGAAAAATCAACTGGCTCTTAATGCTGTAAGGATGATTAAAGCAGAGATAAAAAATGCTGAAATCGCCAAAATAGGGGAATTGTCAGATGATGAGGTGGTAAAGGTAATACAGTCTTCCATAAAGAAAAGAAAGGATTCCATTGAGCAGTTTAAAAATGCTGGCAGAAATGACCTTGTGGAAAAAGAGGAAGAAGAGCTTAAGTATCTTGAAAAGTATTTACCGAAAGGTTTGAATAAGGATGAGGTAATTGCCATTATAAAAGAAGAGGTGGCTAAGGTTGATATAACAGATAAAAAGAATTTTGGTGTGGTGATGAGAAGTGTGATGGGACGCATTCAGGGTAGATACGACGGTAAAGAGGTAAATACTCTGGTCAATGACGTGATAAGTGGCAAAATTTAGCTTTACGGTTCTTGTATGTATTTTTCAGGCTGGGATACTTTTTTTCTAATAATTCTGCTTGTCTTTACAATCAAAGGTTTTTTAAGAGGGTTGATCTGGGAGATCTTCAGGATTTTGGGAATTATCCTTTCATACCTTTTTTCCTTCCAGATAAACCCTTTTTCAATGAAAGTCTTAGAATTTTTTGGCTTTAGCCCCGCTATGGCAAAGCTTTTTGGTTTTGTGCTGACGTTTCTTATTATTTTTGTTTTGGTAATCACGGCGTCATATTTGACAAAAAAATTTTTCAGAGCAATTAAGCTTGGATGGATTGATAAAACTGGGGGTGCGTTATTCGGATTATTGAAATCAGCCGTTATTATGAGCATATTACTGAGCTTTGTGGTTTCAATATCCCCTTCATCCTCTTTTACAAGGCAGCTTTTAAGCTCTCCTGTTTCTTCCAGAATAATAGCTATGAATCCTTATATCTATGAGATGCTGAATAAGATAACAGGTAAAAGCTTTTCCAACCCTTTTTTGAAAAATGGTAAGAATATTCTGTGATGGATTCACCTTTTCAGCAGATAGATTTTCTACAGTTTAAAGAACACTTAAAAAAACATTCCATTTCACAATTTTCATCAGATTTTATAGATGAGTTAGATCCTTATAACTCAATCCAAAAAATAATCAAAGAGCAGAATCAGATTCGTGAGGCGCTGGAGCTATTTGGAGATTTTGGAAGAGAACTGCCGGATTCAAAAAATTATTATCAATTCTATAAAAAACTTTTAGATCCATATTCATCATGGCTGGTGGTGGACTTTATTGTATTTGCAGAATTTCATAAAAAGCTTGGTGAATTTAAGAAAGCAGTGTTTGCTGATTTTAATGTAAATCATCTTAAAACTTTATTTTCAAATATCTATGTGTTGCCGGAGATTGTGGATGATGTCTTTTCAAAGATAACCAATGATGGGCAGGTAAAGGATGATGCATCTGAAAGACTCCGGGATATAAGAAAAGAGAAAAAAAGTGTTAAAGAAAAGATTTATGATACGTTAAACAATCTGATAAACGGTAAAGATTCGGAGAAATTTGTGCAGGAAAGGGTAATAAAAGAGTACAGCAATAGACTTATGCTGCTTCTTAGGCCCAACTTCAGGCAGTTTATAAATGGTATAGTTCATTCCATATCCGGAACCGGTATGACGCTATATGTGGAGCCGTCAAATGTGGTGGATATGAATAATCGTTATCAAGAGCTTATCTCTCTGGAAGAGATAGAGGTAAACAGAATTTTACAAAAGTTGCTGGATGTTATTAAGTCAAAATCTTACGAAATCACCGAAACGGTAAATTCAATGAAGAAACTCTACTATTTTTATGCAATTTTCAGTTATATAGGGGAAAGGGATTATGTTTTTCCCAATTTTTCAAACAAAATTTACGTTGAAAAACTTCACCATCCATTGATTTATGATTTAAAAAAAGAAAAATCAGTACCTATAGATTTTGAAATGGCAGAAGATGTAAACGTGGCAATAATTACAGGCCCAAATGCCGGAGGTAAGACGGCAGGTCTAAAATCGATAGGCATAAATACAGTGTTAGGTAGGTGTGGGTTACCTTTGTTTGCAAGGTACGCTGAATTGATAAATGTTGATAAGATTTTCACCGATATAGGAGATCAGCAGTCTTTAGTGATGGATTTAAGTACTTTTACTTCACATATGGTAAATATCAAACATATTGTGGATAATGCTGATGGTGATTCTCTGGTTTTGCTGGATGAATTGGGTACAGGTACAGAGCCGAAAGAAGGGGAGGCTCTTGCTATCTCCATTATCGAGTATTTGATGGGGAAAGGTTCCAGGGTAATAGTCACCACTCATTTTAGTGGTGTCAGAAATATGGCATATAGATACAAAGGTGTGGTACTTTATGGTGTCGATTTCGATTATGAAAATTTTGAACCTAAATTCAGATTGATAAAAGGGTTGGCGGGGCGTTCGGATCCACTTATTATTGCTGGTAAATTGCATTTCAATGAATCTATAATTCTAAGAGCTAAAAAGATATTAGAAGAGTATAGCTCCCTTGAGACCCTTTCCGCTGATGAGCTCAACAGACTAAAATTGGATATTGAAAAGGAGAGATATACTCTTGTTGAATTGAAGAGATCACTTGAGATAAAAGAGTCGGAGTTAATTGTAAAGGAGAATGAGCTAAAAAAGAAGCTAAATGCAAAAGAGGAACAGATATTATCTGATGCCCTTTCTATTTTGAATAAAGTAAAATCTATGAAAGTACGTTCAATGGATAACAAAGAAGTTGACGAAATAAAAAGTAAGATAATTAAGAGGATGGAATCACTGGAAAGTGGTGATCATCTAACAGACCTCAAAGTGGGGGATATTGTAAAACTTTCAAAATATAATAAAGTTGCTAAGATTCTCGAAATATCTAAAAACAAAGCGTATGTGGATATGGAGGGGATGAAATTTACCATCGAACTTGATAAGATCAGAGGAGAAAAATTGTCTGTAAACCATAAAAAATTGGATAAGGATATATCCGTGAGTACTGTAGTTGAAAGAAGTCCCAAATATGAAATACTGCTCGTGGGTAAGACGGTGGATGAAGCCTGGGACGAACTGGATAAATTTTTGGACAAGGCTATATTATCCGGATGGGATAGGGTGTTCGTCATACATGGTAGGGGTTCTGGTGCTTTAAGAAAAGGGTTGCATAATATTTTAAAATCAGATCAAAGGGTAAAAGGCTTTCGAATTGCAGATATAAAAGAGGGTGGGGATGCAATTACCATAGTGGAATTGATATAGAGGCAGACACAAGGGCGAACAAGCAGGAGAGGTTCGCCCCTACTTGACTTATTTTCGTATCTGTGGTATTAAATAATTCTTCGAAATAGTAGGCGCCCTTAGCTCAACTGGATAGAGCATCTGACTACGGATCAGAAGGTTGTGGGTTCGACTCCTGCAGGGCGCGTTTTTTTTATACCTGGGGGATTTTATGAAAAAAATTATTTTTCTATTTGTGCTTACTCTATTTATCAAATCTGTATTTGCATCCACCTCAGTTATTACAGAATCTTATGGCTATGCCTGCCTTTCGGAGGATAGAACTAAACGACAGGCGGAAGAGATGGCGATAAATGATGCTAAGCGGAATGCAGCAGAAAAGGTATCCACTAAAATAAAATCCCAAACATTGGTGGAGGATCTGAAATTAAAAAATGATATCGTTGAGTCCTTTGCCTCTTCAAATGTAAAGGTTATAGAGCAGGAAGGAAATTGGGACAAAGAGCCACCCGCAATAGGTGATTGCTACAAAGTGAGGATTAAGGCGGAGGTTATCCCTGCATTCGATAAAGATAAATCGATAGAAAATCTTCTGATCAATGATCCTTCGGCACCACTCGTGGTAAACATTTTCACCAATAAAAAGGTTTACAAGGTTAATGATACGGTAAAGATATATATACAGGGTAATAAGCCTTTTTACGCAAAGATTTTTTACAAAGATTCAACGGGTCAGATATTGCAAATCCTGCCGAATCCTTACAGATCGGATTACCATTTTGAGGGTGGGGTGATTTATGAGGTTCCCTCAGCCAGAGACCGCTTTGAATTAAAAATAGAGCCTCCTTTTGGGGAGGATGAGATCATTTTGTATGCGAGCACCACTGAGCTTGGAAAGATAGACACAGAAAGTGTCGGAGCTATTTACAAAGTGAAAACAACAAGCAAAGATGATCTATCCCTGTCCACAAGGGGTATAAGCTTAAAACCGAAAACCGACAATACACAGCCAATCGAAGAGTTTTTTGAGAAAAGTTTGAAGGTGAATGTGAGATAATCTTTTCATCAAATAGTTGACTAAATTGTGATAATTTATTATGGACTTAGAGTAAATAAGGTGAAATGTTATACACTTATAAATAACGCTTGATTAAAATGGTAATATAATCTATCTATTTCTGGGGGTAGCTATGTTTGGAAAATTATTCAAAAAGGGTAAAACAGATTTTTATAATGACCCTATTCGTAATTACGTTGTAAAAATTTGTGAAACATACAATAAAACAGATTTTCTTAATAGAGCCATATTTGATGTGGAGTTTTGTGTGGTGGATACCGAAACCACTGGTCTTGATATTAATACGGCTAAAATTATCAATCTTGCGGCGGTTAAGATAAAAGGATTTAAGATAATAGATTATTACAATGTATTTATAAATCCCGGTAAAAGCATAGATCCAGAATCGATCAAATGGCATGGGATTACGGATGAAATGGTAAAGGATAAACCATTTGTGGTGGAGGTGATGCCCGAATTTGTGAAATTCATACGAAAGTCTGTCATTGTGGGACATCATATAAGGTTTGATGTGGATATGATATCAAAAGAGCTTACGGAAACTTTTGGATGCGCGTTAAAACAGAAATATCTTGATACGATGTTTATATACACCAGGGGAATTGCTAAGAAAAACGACCATGTGGGTCTTGATTTTTTGCTAGATCTTTATAAAGTGAAATGTAATGGCAGACATACGGCTCTTGGGGATGCAATGGCTACTGCCGAGGTATTCAATAAGATGATTATGCAGATTTCTGATACATGTAAAACAGTCCGGGATCTTTATGAATTGCATAGGGAGCAAACATAGGTGAAAAAGATAAATTTCATTGATATATTGTGTAAAGATATAGAGAATTTAATAGAGGCAGGGGAGCTTGATAAAGCCGATGAGGGGATAACAAAAATATTCATGAAATATGGCGAAGACCCGGAATTCTTGAAAAAGATTTATCGTATTTTAGGTAAATACCACTATGTTAAAGGTGATAGGTTAAAATCTCTGGAATATTTTAAGCAATACGAAAAAGATGTTTCTGATGATATCGAATCGTTTTCTCTTATGGCGGAGGTATTGATAGATTTAGGAAGGGATGAAAGTGCCTTAAGGTATATAATGAAGCTTATGGACGATGAAAGGTATAGTACCAGAGGCAAATTGCTTTATTTATTCTACAAGATCCTTGTATCAGATTATGAAAATGCCGTTTCCATATATAGAGATCTTCATCAATCTCACCTTTTGGGGGTGAATGATTATATAAAGGTTGCATACTATTTCCTTATAAAAAAACGTTTTTCTGAGGCAAAGGACGTTATACTTAATGCCCTTTCCATATACCAGGGAAATATTTCTCTACAGGATGAATATGAATATATTGTGGATATTGAGGGGTATTATAAAAACAACATCAAGCTATTTTATTTTAATAACATTGAAAAATTTTCATTTAAGACCGGTGTTTATTCAAAAGCTCTCCGCTATCTGGTGGAGGTTTTATCCATAAGAAACTATGCAGATGTGGAGATAGAGTTAATGGTGGATATGTTAATAGAATTAAATCAGGTAAAATATTCCGCTTCTGATAAGATGCTGGCTGCAATTTGCGACTGTTTTATACTTGATGCAATTTTACAGGAGTGGGAGGTATCCGTCATCATCGAGAGGTTTTATGGCGTGAGATTGCAGAATGTAAAGAAACATATTGCCCAATTGGAGTCTATTAATTTCTTCGATAAGTTTATAGATCGTGTGGATGATGTTATAAAAAATAGCTTTGGAGAGGAGTTTGATTATGAGTAATAGAAATCTTGGGTTGATATTGAAAGATATGGGGATGATCAACGATAAAGATATAGAGGAAGGGTTACAGTTACAGAAGAAAGAGAAAATAAGGCTTGGCGAAGCACTTGTAAAGCTTGGAAAAATAAGCAAAGCAGAGCTTGATTATGTTATAAGTAAACAGATCGATCTGCCATTTGTCATTGTAGGTAAAGATCAGGTCGATTTCGAATTGGTGAAGCGTTTTTCAATAGAATTTATGAAGAGTCATAAAGCCTTGCCCATATATGCAGATGAATATAATATCTCTGTAATTACAGATGATCCATTTGATACCAAAGTGGTGGAGTATTTTGAGAGGGTTTCCAATAAAAAAGTTCTTTTGTCTGTCGCCAGTGAGGAGAATATCTTGGATATTTTAAATATGGTTGAAGGTAAAGCTGACAGCGAATTTGACAGATTAAAAGATTTAATCCTTGAAAATGGGATAAGATACGATTTTTTTATCATATCTGATCGCTTGATGGTGTATAATTTTTTAAATGATCGTAGAAATAAAGTTTTTGATGATCTTTTCTATCTTGGGATGAAAGAGGTTCGGGAATATTTAAAAGAACGTTACAGTTTTTTTTACGAAGAGATTACCGGGTGCAATGGGGTGTATATGCAGCTTTATCCGGTTGAACTGGAGGATGGAATCTATTTCTCCAATATGGATTATATTGGTAAAGTTAAAGTTTTTAAAAGATATGCACCTGTGGAAGGGTACCCTTTTGTCAGCAATATTAAAATAGATTATAAAGATCTCATACTAATATCTTAGGTGGTGAAATATGGCTAAGATAGATGCTTTTTTTAAATATATGATGGAAAATAACTGTAGTGATTTACATTTAAGTAGTGGGTGTAAACCAATGGTGAGGAAACATGGTGAATTGGAGGAGATAAAATATCAGGAGCTGACCAATGAGATCCTTGAAAAGCTACTTTTTGAGATAATCTCAGATGAACAGAGGGAGTTCTTTCTGAAGAAAAAGGATCTGGATTTTGCATATGAAATACCTGGTATGGCGAGATTCAGGGCAAACTACTTTTACCAGAAAAGGGGGATTGCGGCTGTTTTCAGGATTATTCCATCTAAGATTCTAACAGCGGAAGAATTAGGGTTACCTCCGCAGGTGCTAAAGTTTGCCAATCTTTCGAGGGGGCTTGTCTTGGTCACAGGTCCAACCGGAAGTGGAAAATCCACAACACTTGCGGCAATTATAGATTATATAAACAGAAATAGAAAAGATCACATACTTACGATTGAGGATCCTGTGGAGTTTGTTCATGAAAGCAAAGGTTGTCTTGTAAACCACAGAGAGGTTGGGTCTATGACACAATCGTTTAGTGCCGCCTTAAGAGCTGCCCTGAGGGAGGATCCGGATGTGATTCTAGTGGGTGAGATGAGGGATTTAGAGACGATAGAGCTTGCCATAACAGCTGCGGAGACCGGCCATCTTGTTTTTGGAACTCTCCATACCAATTCTGCCCCCAAAACCGTTGACCGGATTATAGATGCCTTCCCAGCAGGACAACAGGCTCAAATTAGAACGATGCTTTCAGAGTCTTTGAAAGGTGTTATTTCCCAGCAGCTTTTAAAAAGATCGGATAAGCCTGGAAGGGTAGCCGCCCTTGAGATAATGGTGGTAAATAGTGCAATTGCAAATCTAATAAGGGAAGGGAAGATATTCCAGATCCCATCCATAATGCAAACTGGTAAGGCTGATGGTATGCAGATGATGGATCAGGTCATTCTGGATTTTCTTATGAATAAAGTCATTTCTCCCGAAGAGGCTTATCTTAAGGCTAATGATAAGAAGATGTTTGAAAAGTTTCTACAGCAGAAGCAGTAGATGGATGGGCTTTTATTATATAAGTTTTTGAAATATCTAAATCGTTTCATCAACTCCAACGTGAATAATATTTTAACCGATGGTAATAACCTATGCCTGATCGTATACTCTGGTAATGATAGATGCTACATCGTTTTTGATATGAAGGATGGTAGTATATACTTTCCAGGATCCTTCTCCGGGAAGGAGGTTTTTTCAAAATTAAACAGTTCCCAGATCATCAGCTTTAAACAGAGAGGATATGACAGGGCATTTTATATTCAGGTGAAAAAGAGAAAAGCATCTGGGATATCTGAATATTTCAAACTTGTTTTTGAATTAGTTGGGGGTAACTCTAATTTTTTTATCTTAGATAATGGACATATAATATTGTACAGATTTTCAGACAAAAATATCGACCAGGATAGGGATATCTCCATAGGATGTAAGTATCAGGTCTTTAGATCCAATAAGCAGTTTTCCCTTGATAATTATGATTCCATTTCCGATTTCAATCTTTTGGAAGGGTTTTATAAAAAAACTGCCGATTTTGCAAATAGATTAATAGGGATAAAAGGTGAAGTGGGGGATGTGGTATGTTATATAAAAGAGCTGTTATCAGATGAAAATATCTATATTGACAGTGATGGTAGAGCCTACCCTTTTAGGATTTCGGAGGATTTAAACGAGATCAATATTAAAGATTATAAATGTAAATTTAACAAAGAAAAAAAAGTTTTCTCTTTTGAAGGTATCAAGAGGCAGCTAAAAAAAAGGATTTCTGATAAAAAAGATCTTTTGAAAAAGCTGGAAGGGGAGCTATCCATCGCAGAAAATTATCATGAATTACTTCATAAAGCTGAGATTTTGAAGAATAATCTTTTTAGAATAGATGAAGCTATGAGAAGTGGAGAGTTTTTAGAATTTACTCCAAATGGGGAGAAGATTGTTTCAATTGAATTAAAAGATGTGAGGGATATGGATGCCTATATCGAATCCCTTTTTAATAGAGGGAAAAAGCTTGAAAGGTCTATACCTTTGATAAGAAAAAGGATTTCAGATATAAAGATGGAGATTGATTTCTACGAAGAGTTATCTTTTTTTCTGGATAATGGAGATATAGACTATGATGAAATAGGAGATCTTTTAAAACCTGATCATAGAGTGAAAAAGGGAAGGACTAAAAAGGTGAAAAGATATTATAAATACGGGAAGGATGATTTTATCTTATTGATAGGCAGAAATAGTTTCGGTAATGATGAGATATTAGGTCTGGCGGATAAAGAGGATATCTGGTTTCATGTTCATGGGTATCCATCCTCCCATGTAATTTTAAAATCTAATGTTGGCCTACCGTCATATGATCTTTTGACTGATGTTGCAAGGGTTACAGCATATTATAGTGTGTTGAAAAATGAACAAAAAGTGGCGGTGGATTGGACATCAAGAAAGTATGTCCGTAAGGTGAAAGGTGCTGCAAAGGGATTTGTAATTTACGATAGATTCAAAACTATCATGGTTCAACCGGCTTCACCGGAAGAGATCGGATTTACTCTGGAGGAGAAATGAAAAACAGAGGTTTTCTTCATTATTTTTTAAAGTCAAGTTCAGGGATAATGACGAGTAGAGTGTTGGGGCTTGTGAGGGATTTAACCGTAGCTGCAGTATTTGGGGCAAATAGATTTACGGATGCCTTTTTTGTGGCTTTTGCCATACCCAATCTATTTCGGGCACTTTTTGCGGAAGGGGCATTAAGCTCAGCCTATGTTCCAATACTTGCTGAAAAGTATGCTAAGAGTAAAGATAATGCCATAAAATACTTAAATCAACTTATAATTGGAGTATCCGGGTTCATTCTTTTTATTACCCTTTTGGTATACATCTTTCCAGATTACATAATTACCCTGTTTATGCCGGGAAGTAGAAATGACCTGGATGTCATTGGAGCAGCATCAAAGATGTTGGTAATCGTGATGCCTTATCTCTGGTTTGTAACGGTTGTTGCAATGCTTACAGGTTACTTAAATCTAATGGGTAGCTATTATGTTCCTTATTCATCCACTGCTATGCTCAATATCTTTATGATGTTAGGAGCTTTAGCGGGGTATCATTATGGAGGAAATATCATTTACCTTGCCTGGGGTGTTTTATTGGGTGGAGTGGCTCAACTACTTTACGTGTTTTTTTATTCTTTGAAAAAAGGTTTTAAAGTCGTTTCTTTTGGGGAAAGAGACCCGGATCTCAAAAAAACTTTTCTACTTATCATTCCTTCCATTGCAGGGCTCGGAATAAATCAGATAAATTTTGTGGTGGATAGAATTTTTGCTTCATTTTTATCTGCTGGCAGTATCTCCTTTCTTTACTATGCAAATAGGCTTTTTCAATTTCCCCTGGGGGTCTTTTCCGTAGCTCTTAATTCAGTTTCTCTAACCGAAATGAGCAGGGCCTTAGCCAACAATGACAGGGTTAGAGCTTATAAGATAATCGATAAATCGATTATTTCGCTTTGTTTCATAGTTATCCCCGCCACCATAGGACTATTTTTATTATCATACGATATTACCGCTCTCATATACAAAAGGAAATCATTTGGAATCACTGAGGCAAAGCTCACATCTGAAGCTCTTAAAATGTATTCGATAGGGCTTCTATTCTATTCTCTAGTGGGGCTATTTACAAGAGTATTTTATACTAAAAAGGATACAATAACACCCGTCAGGGTAGCATTTTTTATGTCTATGTTAAATGCGTTATTAGACTATATATTTATGTTTAGATTCGGACATGCTGGTATTGCGTTAGCTTCATCTGTCGTGGCGATGATAAATACTATAATACTTTACAAGAAAATAGGTGATTATCGTTTTTCCTTTTATGAAAATGGTGGACTGATGTTGAAAATCGTTTTATCTTCCGTAATTATGTCTTGTTTTATCATAATAGGTAAATATTTTAAAATTAATGTGCTTATAAATGTCGTATTATCGTCTTTGTTGTATTTTGCTTCTTGTAGACTTATGGGAATCAGGATACGGGAGGTTTTGAGGTGATAGCGGTTGTCCAGAGGGTTTTACAAAGCTCTGTTGTGATAGATGGCAGTTTATACTCCCAAATAGAAAAGGGGGTTAATATTCTCATCGGTTTCGAAAAGGGGGATAATGTTGAGAATATTGCCAGGATGGCGAAAAAATGTTCTGAGCTCAGAATTTTTGAAGATGAAAATGGCAAGATGTCAAAGTCGCTCATTGATATTAAAGGTGAAATGCTTATTGTCAGTCAGTTTACCTTAGCCGGGGATGTATCAAAGGGTAGAAGACCGGATTTCACAAACGCCATGCATCCTGATCTTGCAAAAGAATACTATGAAAAATTTATCTATGAATGTAAAAAAATCGTTGGGGATGATAAGGTAAAAAGTGGTGTTTTTGCCGCCGATATGAAGGTTTCCATTTTAAATGATGGGCCTGTGACGATAATAATTAAACTTTAAGAGGTTTTTTATGCTAAGTTTTAACGTTATACCGACAGGACCTTTGATGGTTAATTGTACAATTATTTATAATGATAAAAACTGCATCATAGTTGACCCAGGTGGATCTATTGAAAAGATCATTGGTTTTTTAGAAGAAAAAGGGGTTGTCCCTGAGGTTTTAATCAATACACATGGACATTTTGATCACATCGGTGCTGTGTTTGAACTAAAAAATAGATTTAGAATCCCTTTTTACATGAGCAGAAAGGATGAGTTTTTGCTCAGACAGGCTTCTTTGCATGCATCGATGTTTGGTCTACCACCAGTTGTATCTCCCGATGTGGATTTTGACCTATCCGAGAATGTTAGAATTGAAAATACTGTTGCTAATGTTTTAATTATTGAAACCCCTGGACATACACCTGGAGGGATCTCTTTTTACGTAAAAGAACTAAACCTCGTGATTACAGGGGATACCCTTTTTGCTGGATCTGTGGGCAGGACAGATTTCCCGTATAGTGATTTCAATGAGTTGAAAGAATCGATATTGAAGTTATATCGATTGAATGATAATACAATAGTTATACCAGGTCATGGTGAGTTTACAACCATAGGTGATGAAAAACGCCATAATCATTTTGTGAGGGTAGTTTGAGGGTTTTAATAATAGAAGATGATATATTACTTGCGGAGTCCCTCAAAGAGTACCTTGAGGTAAATAATTTTGAAGCTGAAGTTTTGTCTTACCCGGAGGAGATTTATTCAGTCGAACATTTTGACATAATCCTTCTCGATTTGATGCTAAAGGATAAAAAAGGGGAGTATATTTTAAAAGAGATCAGAAAAAAAAGGTTGGATTTGCCGATAATTGTCATTACTGCCAAAAACGATATGGAAAGTAAAGAGATATGCTTTGAGTACGGTGCGGATGATTATATCGTAAAACCATTTGATCCAAAAGAATTGCTGTTGAGGATAAAAGCCCTTACCAAAAGGATTTACTGTTGCGAAAATCTTAGAATTGATAATGTTTTGATAGATTTTTCCGGTAAAAAGTTATATGTGGATGATCTGGAGGTTCATCTTTCAAGGATAGAGTGGGAGTTGCTGTGTTTACTTGCCCAGAATAGAGGCAAGCTTGTGACAATGGATAAAATTTTAAGTTATATCTGGGGGGATAAAGTTGTGGGTACCGAATCTATCCGCACTTATATAAAAAATCTCAGAAAAGCTCTACCGGATAACTTTATAGTTACCTATAAAGGTAGAGGGTATAAATTAAAATGAAAGATATATCTTTATCTTTTGAGTCTAAGGTATTTCTTTTGATGCTTTTGGTGTTGATGATGGGTCTTACCATGATAAATCTGATATTTATCATGACTATAAATGGGCAAATAGAAGACAACTTAAGGCAGGAGATAAGAAACTACCAGATTCTCTCAAAACATAATATCCCTTTTGATTATCCGGAATATTTAAAGATTTCAAAAAATGAGATGGATGGTAAAAGATATACCCTTTTTGAGGTTGATAAACCGAACTTTTTTTATGTTAAAAATAGCTATTTTCAGGAGAGGATAAAAGATAAGATACTTCTCATGGTATATTGGGATTTTATAATATTGATGGTTATCTCATTACTTTACTATTTTACCGTTCACCGAATGATTTTAAAAGAAAAAAGGGTTAGAAGTAGTTTTGAGGCAATTTTGCTGATATTCTCCCATAAATTGAGAAATTATCTTTCCACACAGAAAATAAATCTCGAATTGCTTAAAGGGTTAAATAATTCTGCTGTAAGCAGGATCGAGGAAAGTTATAATAGATTGAATACCGATATCTCAGCAATGGAAAATTACGTAAGGAATATAAATATTGCTTCCGAAAAGATTGAAGAGATTAATCTAAATAATTTATTGAAAGATATATTAATTTTCAATAAAAAGCTTAAAATAAAAGTAAAAACCTCTGATTTGATGGTGAAGGGAAATCGTTATGACCTCGAATTTTTGCTGTTTATACTTATGGATAATATAAATAAATATGCTAAAAGTTTTGTATATATCAGATCTGGAATTTATAAGCATAGGAATTATCTGCTGTTTTTAAATGATATAGCTGATAAACAGTCAGGGGGGCTTGGGGTGGGGTTGTCCCTTGGGGAGATACTATGTCGTAAGAGCGGTTTTAGGATGAGGTGGAAAAAGAATCGTTATTTTATCGTATTGATAACATTTTAAAGATTAATATTTGAATTGACACAAATAACTATTTTTATTATTAGATGCTGTTTTCTAAATTTATATTGGAGAATGTATGTCTATTGGAGTATTTGACTCAGGTGTGGGTGGTTTGACGGTATTTAAATCGATATCTGATAGATTTAAAACTGTTGATATTTACTATATTGGCGATACGGCCAGGGTTCCTTACGGTAATAAGTCAAGAGATACCATTGTAAAGTACAGCTTAGAGCTTACGGAGTTTCTTGTAAAGAGTTTTGCTGTGGATGTGGTGGTTGTGGCTTGTAATACTGCATCATCTTATGCGCTTGATTTTTTAAAAAATAGATACAATATCCCCATAATAGGAGTGGTGGAGCCGGGATGCATTGCAGCTATAAATGCCACTAAGAATAGAAAAATTGGGGTTATAGGTACACAGGCTACGATAAATAGTAATTCATACGCAAATACGTTAAGTGCCCTTACTGGGGGTGGTGTGAGAGTCTATCAAAAAGGGTGTCCTCTGCTGGTCCCATTAGTGGAAGAGGGTAAGATAGTGCATCCTGTTACAGAAATCATTTTAAAAGAATATTTAGATGATATCGTTTTGGAAGGGATAGACACTCTGATTTTAGGCTGTACCCATTATCCGGTTTTAAAAGATGTTATAAATAGAATTTATCCGGACTTAAATCTTGTGGATTCATCTGTGGCTATAATAGATTACCTTAATAAAATAAATCTGGATTTAAACGAAAAAGGGCTTAGAAACCTGTTTGTGACAGACGAATCTGTTTCCTTTGAAAATCTGAAAAAGCTCATTATAGGTGACATACCCACGTTTAAGGTGAATCTTGATAGTATAGAACTAAAATAGATTTACAACCCCTTCGGCGTATATATCCTCCTCTTTGTTAAAATGGAAAAAGTATCTATTTTGATCCGCCTGCATAATAGATACGTTTATGGATAAAAGATTGTAAGTGATCTCTTTTTTGAAAGAAATGTAATATTCTTTGATTTTTTTCATAATACCATGCCCTTTTAAAGTATCCTCAAGCATATTCAGATATATTACGTTGTTCAGATGACCGTTGCTGTCAATATCGCTATATCGGATAATCTGCTGTTTATCCAGAAAGAAGTCTTCCAGATGAGGTGGCTCTGAATCATCTATTGATATATTTGTGGCCATATCGTGGTAACCATACATCTTTTGAACCTCTTCCGGTACTTTTGCTATCCTTTTTCTTTTCGTATCTATGAAAAACCAGTAAGATGTGGCGTTTGCGATCAGCTTTCCATTGTTAAAAACCTCAAAGTCTCTAAAAGCTTTAAACGATTTTAACCCCCTCGACCAGGTTTTTATCGTTATCTCGTCCCTCAGGAATGGGTAGTCGTGAATCACCAGAGCAAATCTATTCAGCATCCATGCTACGTTGTGCTTTAACATATAGTCGGCATCAAACCCCACAAATTCAGAGTGTAGAATGGCTGCCTCCTGCAAAAGAGACACCAGAGAATCGCTTCTTAAAAATCTATTCTGGTCTACATCCCTATAATTTACTGAATATTTAAACTCGTATATCATATGAACCTCTCTATCTCAAGGTGATCGTAAATTACCGGTGCATTTTCTATCTTATTTCCAAAGGCTACAAAGTCTGTGTCTGTGCTTCTGGCAGGTAAATAATCGTTTATTGAATCACCGATGAATAAGGCGTCTCTATTTGTTAGATTAAAATGGTTTAATATCTTAATAAGCCCTTCCGGGTGAGGTTTTGGATTATTTACGTCAAATGAGTTTACTGTGAAGTCAAAATATCTATCCATATCAAAGTTTTTCAAGAGATAACCGAGTGATGAACCTCTATTCGTAAAAACGGCAATATTTAAACCTTTTGATTTGAGAAGGGATAAGGCCTCTTTTATGTTTTTAGTAGGCTTCATCAGATTTAAGAACTTTGTAAAATTCTGTTTTTTTGCAAATTCGAGGATTTCAGCAACCTTTTTTTTGTCATCGGTAAGAAGATTAATTATCTCTTCGTTTGTTTTAATCATTGCAGATTCTACCATCTTTTTGTCCGAACGATCGATCTTTTTTAGTCCGAATTCTTCACAGATAAAGTCGTAGTACGCCATTACAGCATCAAAACTATCAAAAAGAACACCATCACAATCGTATATAACAAGCTTTTTCATCATCGGGATAATTTAAACCAATTTTTTTAAATAGCAAGTTTTTTTCTAAAGTTTTTACTATTAGTGTCGATTAGGTAATTAGCTAACAGGGAGGTTAGTATGGATGCATTGAGGATTGGTGGCGTTATATCAGGGATGGATACAAACGCACTCGTGGAAAAGCTGGTTTCTCAGGCCAGAATTCCATTGGATAATCTTGAAGCAAAGTATAATCTAAAGACTCTGGAAAAGTCCGTTTATCAGGATATATCTGATAGACTTAATACAATGAGGACAGATCTTTTCAATTTAAAATTAGAATCCACATTTAAAAATAAAAATTCCACCTCCTCAAATAACTCTGTTGTTTCAGCTACAGTTACACCTTCTGCGAAAGTTGGTAGCCACACTGTTGAGGTAATTCAGACTGCAAAAAACTCATATTCATTAAGCCAGTTCACAAGAGCAAAATTGCAGTTGAATAGTGCAGGGGTGACTTCCATTACTGGTAGACCGACAGATTTTAATGAAGGTGTTCATGATGTTTCCATCTCCGATGATGGAACATACTACGTTTCCACAGATAGTTTTAAGTTTAATGAATTGGGACAGCTTAAAAAAGTAACGGGAGGTAGTAATGTAACTAACGTAGATAGCTATGGTAATTTTACTTCCAGCTCTACCGGTACATTACTATTGAACGTAGCATCAAATACATACACAATAAATCTCACCATTAATAGTGGTGATGATATAAACAGTATTACAAACCAGATTGAAACCTCCCTAAACAACCAACTCAATACCCAGTATAATACATCAAACATTCAATATTTTTCTGTAAGGGCGGATTATAATAGCGGAAATTGGAGATTAGGCTTTTACAGCACATCCTCAGAACAGCTCGACTTATCGATTACCGGTGGTAGTTTGCAGTCTGATCTTGGACTATCCACCACAACCACGTCAACAGTATCTGAGATGAAAAAATATCATGTGGGTAACTCATATTCAAACCTTTTAACAAAAATAAATAATTCTACAGGGGGGCTTATCCCCGGTGTTACTTTCAACACAGCAGCATTATCATCTGGTATAATGAAGATTCCTCAGGATGCAACGTTAAACGTCTCTGCAGCCACCTATACTATGATTTACGGTGCACAGGTGACAACAGGTACCTTAAATACATCGGTTACCGGTTTGCAGAATGCAGGGTTTTCCACAGCCCCCACTTCAGCCACAAATGGAACCTTTACCATAAATGGAAAAAAGATAACAATCGCTGATTATACCCAGATTTCAGTAAACGATCTCATAGCTCAGATAAACTCTTCCGGGGCTGGTGTGGTGGCAAGCTACAATACAGCCACAAAGAGCTTTGAATTAAAATCCACCACATTAGGTTCATCAACCATATCCCTTGGGGATTTTTCAGATACGAGCAACATCCTATCAATTATGAAACTTACAGTTTTATCCGGCGCCCAGACGGTAACAGGTAAAACTTTTGGTACGGTAGATACAACATCCACTTTGGTTCAGTCCGGTTTGACAGCAACAGTAATTAAAGGAGTATTTACAATAAATGGAGTTTCTATCTATGTGGATCCTGATGTTGATACATTAGATAGTGTAATATCAAAGATAAACAACTCAGGTGCCGGGGTTAATATCAGTTATGAAAGATCAAGAGACAAGATTAATATCGTTTCAACGAATGGTATAGATAAGATTAAGTTTGGTTCTCCAAGTGATACCAGCAATCTTCTTGAAGCTTTAAATCTTACAGACAACACAACAGTACAGAAGGAGATTGGATACGCTGGACAGAATGCGGTTGTAAATGTGGATGGTATAAACTACGTGAGAAAAAATAATAGTATAAGTGATATTATAGAAGGGGTTACATTAAACTTAAAATCTGCCTCTCCTACACCTGTTACCATAGATATCACTGTTGATACCACAAAAGCAGTTGAATACATGGCTAGTTTTATAAAGCATTATAATGAATTGGTGGAGAAGTTGAATCCCCCAAAAATAAACAAAGAGGATGAGAAATACCTCAATGCATTGACAACAGCAGATAAAAATAAAATGTCTGAAACGGAGGTGAAGAATTACGAAGAGAAATGGAAGACGCTTAATACCTATGAAATTATAAGAAAAAGTGCAGAATTTAGAAATTTAAAAAACTCCCTGAGAAGCAATCTTTTTTCTGACTTGACCGGAATAACCGGCAAGTATAACAATCTTTCCCAGATTGGACTTAATATAGCAGGTGATGGGGATCTGGAGATACTTAAGAAAGGTTATCTTGTCAAAGATACTACAGATCTTGATGCCATTAAATCCCAACTTCAAAACAACAGTACATTCATCAATGCAATTACTAACTATCCCGATGATGTTTTTAACCTTTTTGCCGAAAATACTACCACAGCCACCGGGTGGGCCAGAAGAATTGAAAACACTATAAAGAGTTATAGTTCAGTGGGTGGATCTATCTATGATAAGATCAAAACCTATGGAACGATAGATAGGCAGATCTTAAATTTAGCTGAAGCTATGGATAGGACTCAGAGAAGTGTGGATGCTTATTATGAAAGGCTATGGAGTCAGTTTAGTGCTATGGAATCTAGAATCGCAGAATTACAGGCTAGAGGAAATGCTCTTTCAGGAATAATTTCGTCTATTACAGGTGGCACAAAGTAAAAGGAGGTAACTATGTATCAGCAAGCTCAAAAAACCTATCTCAAAAATGAGATAGAAGGAGCTACGAAAGGGAAACTGGTTTTGCTCCTGTATGATGGGGCAATAAAATTTATCAATATGGCAGTGAAGGCTATAGAAGAGAAAAATATAGTAGCTGCCCATGAAAATATCATAAAGGCTGAAAATATACTGTATGAGCTTTTGAGTACTTTAAATATGGAAGCTGGGGAGATAGCAGAAAATCTGTTCAAACTTTACGATTTTGCAATATGGCAGCTTGTGGAAGCAAATAAGACGAAAGATGTGGAGAAACTGACACCAGTTTTAGGAATTCTGAAAACATTAAGGGATGCATGGAAAGAAGTGGTGACTCAGGAGGAGCTTGGAAAACAAACTCCTAATAATCAACAAAAGGTGGATAATATAAAATTAAACGTGGCAGGTTAAATTATGGTAATTGGTGACGGCAATTCCATAATTAGTCTGAAGGATAGGCTGCTGAAGCTGGATAAAAAGAGCCCCCCACCCAAAAGCTCTTCCACTGAGGGATCATTCAAACAGGATGGATCACTTCAGAAGAAGATGGACAATACGCTTATAAACTTTTTAAAGGTGAGGGAAGAAAATATTCTGGCTTCTAAAAGCGGTTTTATACGTGATCAGGAAGAGGCAAACAGGCATATTGAGGAGCTTAAAAGACTGTTTAAAGGTGAGCTTCCGAAAGTGATTGATGCCCATAAAAAAGCTGATCCTAATAAGGTGTTGAGGTTCTATCCTTTTGAATAATATGGAGAAAAAATATGAACTTTGAAGCGGCAAGCAACATGAAACTTTCACAGTATCAGTATGCTTACGGTGTAAAGATGGCTAAAACTGCCCTGGATCTGCAAAAACAGCAGGGTGCAGAGGTGATGAAGCTGATACAATCAGCCCCGAAGATTTCTGATTCAAAAAATATTATTGACCTTTACGCCTGATTTAAGTATTACTGATGCATGAGAAAGGAAGCTGAAATATTATTAAAACAGATCAGTGATATAGCATCCAAAATCAGATCTACATCAGAATATGAAAAGATTGAAGAAACATTAAGCATATATCTTAATTTTTTAGACCAGCTTATATCAATATTAAAAGATCACCCCTTCGAAGACATCGCTATGAATCTTAGTATTATAAACAATGATCTGAACATACATTTGAATGAAATGAAAAAAAAGGTCAAAAATACAATAGAATCCACAAACAGAAAAGTCGTAGTAAGTAATAGGTTTAATAATACCCATAAAGAACTTGAAAGTTTAATTGACAAGAAGATATAAAATTTTAATTCAAGGAGCATTTATGAACGAGATGAGCCCAAATGCCATTATAGTAAAAGATTTACTCAGACCTGACAGGATAATAGAAACCCATATTTCATACGTTTTTATCAAGGATGAGTATGTTTATAAGATGAAAAAGGCTGTTAATTATGGCTTTCTTGATTTTACGCTGTCTCAGTATAGAAGGAGTTACTGTTATCTTGAAAAAGAGCTTAATGAGAGGTTTTCGAAAGGGGTTTATCTTGATTTACTGAAAGTAGTTAGAAAAAATAAGGGTTTTGATATCGTCCCGATAGAAAATACCCTTCCAACAGTAGAATATCTCGTAAAGATGAGGCGGCTTGATGATAAAGATTTCTTCTCCACAAAGCTGAAAAATGGTGAGATCAACGTAGAAAAAGGGTTTAATATCGGCAGACAGATAGCAATTCTCTTTAAAAATATAAAAACAGATTATGCCACAGCAAAAGAGAATGGTTCATATGAGATCGTGAAGAAAAATTGTGAGGAGAATTTTGATCAGACCTCGAAGTATGTGGGTAAATTTATTTCAGAATCGGATTACCAGTTCATCAAGAATACTACCATGAAGTTTTTAAACGAAAATAAACAACTATTTGA
The DNA here is from genome assembly GCF_049968475.1 of Calditerrivibrio sp. Taxonomy (NCBI): domain Bacteria; kingdom Pseudomonadati; phylum Deferribacterota; class Deferribacteres; order Deferribacterales; family Calditerrivibrionaceae; genus Calditerrivibrio; species Calditerrivibrio sp. The sequence goes on from NZ_JBMFQS010000004.1 coordinate 102,700, forward strand.
ACGAAGGCTTGAAAATGGGTATGTCATAGATGGTCATGGGGATCTGAGGGCGGAACATGTATATTTCGATGGGGATGATATAGGTTTGATAGATTGTATCGAGTTTAACAAGAGATTTAGATACAACGACGTTGTGTCAGATTTTGTCTTTTTGTGTATGGAGACAGATTATATGGGTTACGTTGATATATCAGATAGTCTCCTTTCCGGGTTTTTATCGTTGTATGATGATGAAGATAGTAAACATCTGATAAACTTTTATAAATGTTACAGAGCTTTTGTCCGTTTCAAGGTGGGTTGTTTTATGTTGGATGGAAAAGATGAAAGCTGGGGACTGTATGGGGAAAAGCTTGCTGAAGTAAAAAGGATGGCTGATCTTTCGTTGTCTTATGCGGTGAATATGTTTGATACAAAGTCGCTTATATTCTACGGAATGATAGCGTCTGGTAAAAGTAAAAATGGTAAGTTTTTTGCGAATAAATACGCTGCAAAATATCTAAATAGTGATGTGGTAAGAAAAGAGATTGCAGGTGTAAAGCCCACCGATAGGGTCTTTGATGGCTATAATGAGGGGCTGTATTCTGAGGAGATGACAAAAAAGGTTTATCAAACACTTGCGGATCTTGCCAACAAATCGTTAAACAATTACAGAATGGTGGTGGTGGATGGAAGCTTTGGAAAAAAGAGGTATTTAAATGAATTTTTGGGTATTTTCAGAGGGGAACCTATAAAAGTAAAATTTACAGCACCGGATGAAGTTATCTATCAAAGATTGGATAAAAGATTTGAGAAGGAGTCAGTTTCAGATGGTAGGCCGGAGATCTATGAAAAACAGAAAAATGAGTTTGAAGATATAGGGGCTGATCTCACCGTTGTTACTATTGGTGAACCTGAGCAGAATGCCTATGATATAATGTCTGAATTGAAAGCCCGTTATGAGAAATAACTATCTTATAAAGAGGGTGAACTCCCCCTTTGATGACACTGCATTCTTTGTGAGAAATATTTACAAAAAAGATGCATTCCTTTTTGATTGCGGTAGATTAGGGGATATTACAAACAGTGAGCTGCTTGACGTAAGGGACGTATTTGTTTCCCATACCCATATGGATCACTTTTACGGTTTTGACAGGATATTGAGGGGTTGTTTGAGGTCAGAAAAGCCCATAAGATTCTATGGACCTCCCAATTTTATCAATAATGTAAAAGGTAAGCTTGACGGTTATACATGGAATCTGATCAAAAGCTATCCACTTACTATTGAGGTATATGAGCTGGGAGTAAAAAGGGTTAAAAAAGCTGTTTTTTCCGCATTAAACGGATTTGTGCCGATATATGAACAGGAGGTTCCAAAAGAGGTTCTTTTAGGGGATCGTTTCCAGTTTGACTATTGTTTTTTTGATCATAAGACTATCTCTGTTGGTTATCGTATTAAAGAGCCGGTGCATATAAATATAAAAAAAAATGTACTTGAAAAGCTAAATCTAAAAGCTGGACCCTGGCTTACAGATCTAAAAGATAGGTTAATTAAAGGTGAAAATAAAGGTGATATCGAAGTGGATGGTAGATTGTATAACGTGGCAGATCTTGAAAAGGAGCTTGTGATATATTCAGAGCCTCAGGATATAACATTTATTACCGATATAGCACCCACTTATGAGAATTTCAAAAAAGCGGTGGATTTTGCCAGAAATAGCTATATTCTTTTGATAGAAGCGATGTTTAGCAAGTTTGATGTCCTTCATGCTATTGAAAAATCCCATCTTACAATATCTTTAGCAAAAGAGATTTTTTTGAGATCTAGGTCAAAATTTGTTAAATTTTTCCATTTTGCACCGAAATATGAACATGATAGGGATCATTTTATGGATGAGCTTTACGATGGGTTTTCAGAAAAAATTATTTGATAAATTTTTATTAATAATGTAATGTATCGTCGGAGATATTATGGATGAATTAACCAAAAGCCTTGAGGACTACCTGGAGATGATACTGATGCTCCAGAAGGAGCATGGTTCCGCAAGAGTTACAGATATAGCCAAAAGACTGAATGTAAAAAAACCAGCTGTTACAAATGCTTTAAAAATATTATCCGACAAGGGTCTAGTGGAGTATTTTCCATATAAAGAGGTGCAATTTACCAGAAAAGGGAAGGAATTGGCGGAAAATCTACTTGATAAACACAAAATCATCACGAGATTTTTTACCGATGTGCTTGATGTTGAGTTTTCGGTAGCTGAGGATGACGCCTGCAAGGTGGAGCATGTGATAAGTGAAGGGACCTTTAATCGTCTGGAAGCTTTTTTAAAATTTGTTCTTGAATCTGATAAGAACTGTATCGATATAGAAAAATTTAAAAAAGAATGTAAAAATTAAATGGCTAATAAAAAGGTTGTTTTAAGATGGTTTATACTGCCGTGGTTATTGTTTTCAATTATTTTTACTGTGGTGTTGGTTATGAATAAAAAGCCTCCTTATCGATTGGATAGTTTTCCTGATCTGAAAAATGTTGATATAAATGAGCTAATTTCTATAGATAAAAAAAGAGCTTTATCTGAAGGGGTATTAAATAGCAGAAATATGCCCGAATTTAAAATGGGTGATCGAAACGTTGGAATTTTATTAATACATGGCTTCACCGCTTCCCCTTTTGAGATGTCTGAGCTTGGGGAGTATCTGAATAGAAAAGGTTTTACCGTTTACAATGTTAGGTTGGTGGGGCATGGGTCAAAATCGGCTTATCTGGATAGATTAAGTTATAGGGATTGGTACGATTCATTAAAATATGGTTATTTTACTCTGAAAAATAGCTGCAAAAAGATTTTCTTGATAGGACAGTCGATGGGGGGATTGTTGGCATTAAACGTGGCATATTACAATGATCTGGATGGTGTTATTCTTCTATCCCCGGCGCTTGATATTTTAGATTCAAGATTCGATTTTGTTCCAATTGCACAGTATTTCATAAATAGCATACAAAAAGAATATTCTGATACATCAAATCTCAAAGAATATTATTATGGAGAGAGGTCTGTTAAAGGGATGGTAAATCTCAGATATCTTATAGAGTATACATGGGAACATAAGGATCTACTAAAAAAACCTATACTTGTTTTTCATTCTAAGTTTGACGACGTGGTGGACTACCGTGGCAGTGTAAAATTTTTTAACGAAGTTTCCGTTTCAAAAGAGCTTGTTTTAATAGACGACCCAAAAGTAAAACATATTTTATCGAGTAGTTTAAACCCTAAAAAGGAAGAGATATACGAAAAAATATTAGGTTGGTTGGAGGCGATGGATGTTAAAAAATAAAAAGATAGGTTTCATTGGTTCCGGAAATATGGCTACAGCCCTCATTAAGGGGCTTTTAAAGTCAGAAAAGATTCCTGCAGAGAGCATATACGCCAGCGATGTGGATATTGAGAAGCTGGAGCAATTGAGCAATGAATTTGGAATTAATATCATATTCAAAGACAATAAAAAACTTGTGGACGATGTGGATGTGGTGGTTTTATCTGTGAAACCTCAGATAATGGAGAAGGTTTTAAAGGACATAAGTGAAAGGGTAAATGATAATAAATTACTTATTTCAATTGCCGCCGGGATATCCTCTCAGTTTGTGGAGGATACATTGGGGAAAAAGATACGTTTTATTCGTACGATGCCAAATACTCCGGCACTTGTTCTATCTGGTGCAACGGGCATCGCTCCTGGGGACAATGCCACTGAAGAGGATGTAAAAATAGCACAGGAGATATTTTCAGCAGTGGGGATATCTGTAATCGTTGAAGAGTATCAGATGGATGCTGTCACCGGGCTTTCTGGTAGCGGGCCTGCTTATATTTTTATGATAATTGAAGCGCTGAGTGATGCAGGAGTAAAGGTTGGGCTTTCGAGGGATATCTCCATGAAGCTGGCTGCTCAGACGGTTTTAGGATCTGCCAAACTGCAGATCGAAACGGGATTACACCCGGGCACTCTAAAGGATATGGTTACGTCTCCGGGGGGTACAGCAATAGCAGGTATACATACATTGGAGCAGGGGGGACTCAGGACTACCCTCATTAATGCGGTTGAAACCGCCACCAGGAGATCCATAGAGCTTGGTAAGAAAAAATAGTTTCAAACTAGGAGAGATTTAATTTGGATACTGTACTTCATCTTTTTATAATTGTCACTCTCGGATATCTTCTGGGAAATGTAAAGTTTAGAGGATTTTCCCTTGATATATCAGCGATTTTGGTGGTGGCTCTGATTGCAGGGTATTATGGTGTTACACTGCCTGAGGATTTTAAGTACTTTGGTCTGGCTCTTTTTATGTATGCGGTGGGGTTACAAACCGGGCCACTTTTCTTTGAGACGTTTAAGAAAAATGGGATATTTTTTAACACGTTAGCAACAGGGATAATATGCTTTATTTTTTTTGTGATATTTATATCAGGAAAACTATTAGGTTTTTCAAAAGGTGCCTTGATTGGTGTTTTTACCGGCAGTATGTCCAGTGCCCCTTCTCTTGCGGCTGTTTTGGAGCATAATTATATCAGTCAGGCATCGGTGTTTTTTGGTTTGACTTATCCTTTTGGGATCATATCCAGTGTTGTTTTTGTAAGACTGATTCCGACGATTTTTCGTATAAATATTCAAAATGAGGTCACCCTCTATGAAAATCAGCTTGTATCATCCTATGAGAAGTTAGGTGGTAAAAACTTTTTGGTAACGAATGAGAATTTTGGTAGAGAAAAGATTACAAAAGATCAATTTGAAGTAATGACGGGATGTTTTATAGAGAGGATAGAAAAATCTCAAAATTCTAAAGACAGGAATATCATAGAAATGGGTGATATACTAAGGGTTGTGGGGACAGAACAGGAGTTGAAAACTGCTCAATTGATGTTGGGACAGGAGATAAAAGATTTTGTGGAGTTTCACGATAATATGAAGGTGCTGCGTCTGCTTGTAACTTCAAAACAGGTGGTTGGTAAAAAGATTGGTGAGATTAAGAGGTTAAAGGCTTTAGGTGGTGTAATTACTAAAATAAGAAGATCAGGGATCGACATCAAGCCAAATCCTGGGTTGACTCTGATGTTAGGGGATAAGCTTTACATTACTGTGCCTGAAAATAATGCAGATGCTGTGACGGAATATATTGGTAATAATTTGTTAGCTTATCCTGCTGGGGATTTTCTGCCGATATCCATCGGTATTGTGTTGGGTATTTTTATAGGTAAGATACCTATAAATTTACCTTTTTTGGGTGATTTCAGGTTGAGTTTTGTGGGGGGAGTATTTATCACTGCAGTTGTACTTGGACGTTTGGGAAGAACTGGTAAACTGGTTTGGCAGCTTTCTCCTCATTCCACTTCCCTTTTAAAGACCCTTGGTCAGCTTGTTTTTATGGCGGTAATTGGTGCAAATTCCGGAAAGTTTGTGGTGGTATCGATTCAAAAACATGGACTTTCATCCATCTATGTGTCGGTGGGTGCTATACTTTTTACTCTTATTATCTTCGTGTTTATAATGAGATATTTTTTTAAGTTGAATATTATAGATGTTTTTGGTATTTTTGCTGGAGCTATGACGTCCACACCTACACTTACGATGGCAAATGAAATTACAAAGACTGATTATCCTTCAATTAGTTATGCTTCCACTTACCCTTTTGCTCTTATCATTACGATGTTGCTGGCTCAGGTAGCTGGAGTACTTCTTTAATGCTTACAATTATTGAGATTTTTCTTATAGCTGTTGCGATGAGCGTGGATGCTTTCAGTGTTGCTTTTGGAATAGGGTGTAGCTACAATACCCCAAGACATTATTTCAGACTTAGCTGGCATTTTGGGCTTTTCCAGTTTATTATGCCTATTTTGGGGGCTTTTTTTGGTAGAATACTGATGAGGTGGGTTGGAAATATTAATATTATCGCTGCTCTTATACTTTTTTACATAGCCTATAGAATGATGAAGGAGTCTTTTAAGGATGAGGAACAAAAATGTTCACTGAATGATCCCACCAGAGGCTGGTCTCTTGTTGTGCTTTCTGTTGCCACAAGTATGGATGCATTGGGAGTGGGTGTTTCGCTTGCCCTTTACAAAGGTAGTATAATCTTTCCTTCATTGATTATAGGTATTGTGTGTGCTATTGGGACATTGATGGGAGTATATTTTGGTAAAATTAGTAGACATTTTACAGGTAAATACGCTGAGTTTTTTGGAGCTGTGGTGCTTGTGGTTATAGGGATTAAGTTTTTGGTGGTGTAAAATGTTAAATATAGGTGAAATTCAGTATGCAAATGTTTATCCCATTTTCTATCATCTAAAGCAGTTGAAACTGCCAGAATTCAATTTTATAAGAGGAGTTCCGTCTTATCTTAACAGGATGATGATCGAAGGAGTGATAGATACATCTGCGTTGAGTAGTATTGTCTATGCAAGGTATCCGGATAGGTTTCTGATTATTCCTGAGATATCTATAAGTTCCATCAATTACGTAAAAAGCGTTGTTCTCTTTTCCCATCTTCCTAAAGATGAATTAAATGGAGCCAAAATCTATCTCACCGACGAATCTGGGACAAGTGTTATTTTGCTCAAGATTATACTGAAAAAATTCTGGGGTGTTGAAGTGGAATTTTTAAATGAAGAGGATGGTGCGGATGCATCCCTTTATATTGGTGATAGGGCTTTATTCAACTATTACAACGGCAAATTTCCTCATATTTTCGATCTTGGTAAAATATGGTATGAAAATACAGGTTATCCCTTTGTGTATGCACTATGGCTTTTGAACAGGGGGAAGGTTCAGGAGGCGGAAGAGTTTATTAAGGTATTGATAGACGTAAAATATAGATCTAAAGATAATCTCTCCATTTTGATAGACAGGTATATGTTTGAAGGGTTGACTTCGTATCAGATAATTGATTATTGGGAGACGATTGATTATAACCTGACGGATAAGCATATAAAAGGTTTGTTGCTTTATTATAGATATGCAAAAGAATTGGGTATTTTAAAAGAGGTTCCGCCGTTGAATTTTTATTTTTAAGAATTTCTATAAATAAAAAAAGCGTCCCCGACACGATTCGAACGTGCGACCTACAGATTAGGAATCTGTTGCTCTATCCTGCTGAGCTACGGGGACACAGACAATATTTATAACATATTAATCGTGTAAAGTAAAGGATTTTTTGTTTTAAAAGGGATACTTCTTTATATATTTATTTATTAACAATATTTTATTTTTGACACAGCAGTTCCACAATTCATCATCCATAATTCAAAATCCAACATTCAAAATTTTACATTAAAAAATCAAAATTCCTTGACATCTTCAAAATATATAATATTCTTTTCGTATCGTTTATAGATTTTAAAAAGGAGATTTTAATGAAGAATCTGATTTTAAGCGGTGGTAGCGGCACAAGATTATGGCCTCTCAGTAGAAGATTATTACCAAAACAGTATTTGAAGTTGTTTGACGGCAAGTCTCTTTTTCAATTGACCGTTGAGAGAAACTTAAAATTTTGCAGCAGTTTTATTATTATTTCAAATGAGGATCAATATTTTTTAGCCATCGATCAGATGGAAGAAAATTCATTATTAAACTCGCAAAATCTGTCATTTATTTTAGAGCCTTTCGGTAGAAATACAGCAGGTGCAATAGCTTTTGGTGCATTTGATAGTGATGAGAATGAGATTCTTTTTGTTACGCCGAGCGACCATCTAATAAAAAATGAAAGTAAATATATAGAAGCTATAAATAAAGGTAGGGATCTGGCGAAAGAGGGCTATCTCGTGACATTTGGCATCACCCCAGATAGTCCAAATACAGGGTACGGTTATATTCAAGCAAAGCCCGAAATAAATGTTGAATTAGGAATTTTGAATGTGGAATTATTTCACGAAAAACCAGATTTAGATACAGCCATTAAGTATTTAGAAAAAAATTCAACATTCAGCAATCAGCATTCAACATTATTTTTGTGGAATAGCGGTATGTTTATGTTCAAAGCAGGAGTGTATCTGGAAGAATTGAAAACTCATGCCCCTGAAGTATACGAATCATCCAAGAAAGCTTTTGAAAATTCTAAAAAAATCAACGGAAATCAAAAAAGGATTGTGGATATCTTTATGGAGAAGATACCTGATATAAGTGTAGATTATGCCGTGATGGAGAAAAGTAAAAATATCAAGGTAGTACTATCCGAATTTGAATGGAATGATGTGGGAAGTTTCGATAGTTTAATTAAAGAAGTTAAGACAGATAGGGAAAAGATTGTGGAGATTGATGGGGAGGAAAACTTTTTATACTCTGATAATGACAAAAAAGTTATATCCACCATAGGATTAAGAGATTTTATTGTTATAGATACAAATGATGCTCTATTGATAGCCAAAAAAGGCCAAACCCAAAAAGTAAAAGATATAGTAAATCAACTCAAAACTACTAACAACTCTCTACTTACTACTCACTCAAAGGTCCACCGCCCGTGGGGTACTTACGAAGTGCTCATCGATGAAAAAAATTACAAAATAAAAAGAATTGTGGTGAAACCTGGTAAAAGACTTTCCCTTCAAAAACATTTCCACAGAAATGAACACTGGATAGTTGTGAGTGGTACCGCTGAGGTTCAGGTGGGGGATAAAGTATACTTAGTGAGACCCAATGAGAGTACCTATATAAAAATGGGCGATTTGCATAGACTTGGCAATCCCGGAAAAATACCTGTGGTGCTTATAGAAGCTCAGGTGGGTGAATATACAGGTGAAGATGATATAGTGAGGATAGACGACGATTTTTACAGGGGGAATTAACGGAAGAATTCATTTAATTCTTAAACTTGTCATTTAAAAAATAGATTGAAAGAAATTTTTTTGTAGTTTATAATATACCATTAAGTGATATTGAGTTTTTTTGATGAATTTAAAATCTGTTGCGTTTTTTAGATTGGGGATTTAGTTCCTTGGGCGGTAGCTTGGAAACAGTTCAATTTCTAATTTCTAAGTTAAAAGTTAAAAGTTAAAAAAACAACCATTTACATATAACATTGAACTTTTCTTAACACTTTTTTACTAGGAGGCTTTATGAAAGGTATAATTTTGGCAGGTGGTTCAGGCACTAGACTTTATCCAATCACTAAAGCGATATCAAAGCAGATTCTTCCGGTGTATGATAAGCCTATGATTTATTACCCCTTATCAGTTTTGATGCTTGCAGGTATCAGGGAGGTCCTTATTATCTCTACACCAAGAGATATAAACGTATTCAAAGAGCTTTTGGGAGATGGTCATTGGCTGGGGATGAGGTTTGAATATGCTATTCAGGAAACACCCAGAGGGCTTGCGGATGCGTTTATTGTAGGTGAAGATTTTATAGGTAAAGATAGGGTGGCAATGGTATTAGGTGATAATATTTTCTACGGTCAGCATTTTACGGATATATTACAAAAAGCTGTATTAAGTAGTTCATCAGCCACTATTTTTGGTTACTGGGTAAAAGATCCAAAATCTTACGGTGTTGTGGAGTTTGATGCTTCCGGCAAAGCCATTTCTATTGAAGAAAAGCCACAAAATCCGAAATCCCACTATGCCGTTCCGGGACTATATTTTTATGACAATAGAGTTGTGGATATATCAAAAAATATAAAACCTTCCGATAGAGGGGAGCTTGAGATAACTGCAGTAAACAATGAGTATTTAAAGATGGGTGCGCTGAACGTGGAGATTCTTGGAAGAGGGATGGCTTGGTTTGATACCGGTACTTATGATGGACTACTTGATGCAGCCAATTTTGTGGAGGCCATTCAAAAAAGACAGGGGTTGTACGTTGCCTGCATCGAAGAGATAGCTTATAGGAATAGATGGATAAATAAGTTTCAATTGCTTGAACTTGCAAATGGTATTAAAACAGATTATGGTGCATACCTTCGTTTTATAGCTGATGGGGAATAAGATGCCTTTTACAGTAATTGACTCTCCAATTGATGGGCTTTTAGTGATTAAGCCCCAGATTTTTAGAGATGATAGGGGCTTTTTTATGGAAACTTATAAAGAAAGCGATTTCAAGTCACTAGGCATTTTAGATCGATTTGTTCAGGATAATCATTCAAAATCAAAAAAAGGGACCATAAGAGGCCTGCATTTTCAAAAACAGCCTCATGCTCAGGGGAAGCTAGTGCGGGTTACGCGGGGAGCTGCCTGGGATGTTGCCGTAGACCTACGGAAAGGATCTTCTACCTTTGGGAAATGGTATGCTTTGGAGTTATCTGGAGAAAATAATCTCATGTTATGGATTCCTGCAGGATTTGCCCACGGTTTTCTTGCTCTTAAGGATGATACAGAGCTTGAATATAAATGTACCGCAGAATATAATGCCCAATCAGATGGTGGTATTCGCTGGGACGATCCGATGATTAATATAAATTGGCCTGATCTTGGTGTCGAATACATTATATCTCAAAAGGATATGCAACTACCGTATTTAAAAGAGATTCAGGGGGATATGTTGTGATATGGATTATCGGTGCCAGAGGGATGCTAGGTACAGAGCTTTCGGAGATGTTTAAATCGATTTCGGTACCTTTTATTGCTACGGATAAAGAGATTTCTATTACTGACCATGAAACTCTATTTCAATTTGCAAGAAATAGAACAATTAAATTCATTGTAAACTGTGCCGCCTACACAGCAGTGGACAAAGCAGAAGATGAAGTAGAATTATGTACTGCTATCAATGTAGAAGGTGTTGAAAATATTGGTAAGGTTGGAAAGCAGATAGGTGCCACTGTCATTCATATCTCCACAGATTATGTTTTTTCGGGAGAATCGATAATAGAAAATGGTAAGCCCCGCCCATATCTGGAAGATGATCCCACTTCTCCTATTTCTATTTATGGTAGGACAAAGCTTGAGGGGGAAAAGCGCCTTTTATCAATATTTCCTGAAAGTATTATTATTCGCACTTCATGGCTATATGGGGAGTTTGGTAATAATTTTGTCTATACAATGTTAAAGTTGATGAATGAAAGAAAAGAAATCTCTGTAGTTTCTGACCAATTTGGAAGTCCTACCTGGACATACGATCTTGCAATTGCTATTTTACAAATGATAAATTTGTCGAAAGATAAACAGCCTATAGGTATTTACCATTATTCAAATGAAGGGGAGATTTCCTGGTATGATTTTGCCCTTGAGATTTACAGACTTGGTAGGGAGTATGAGATTTTAAAAGAGAATTGCAATATAAAGCCAATTAAAACTGAAGATTACCCCACAAAGGTAAAGCGACCTAAGTATTCAGTTTTATCAAAAGAGAAAATTAAGAAGATAGGTGTGGAGGTACCCTTCTGGAAAGATAGCTTAAGAAATTTTATCAGTGGTATATCCCAAAGATACAGGAGCTAAAGTTATGAGAAATTTCAATACAATTCTTATTACTGGTGGTGCTGGTTTTATAGGATCTAATATGATTAGATACCTTTTGTCAGAAGAATCTGGTTTTAAAGGTGTTGTAATAAACGTAGATTTACTAACCTATGCAGGTAATTTGGGAAGCTTGATAGATGTAGAAGAAAGGTTCGGTAGTGGTTCAAGTCCCAGATACCGATTTGTGAAGGCTGACATCAGGGATAGGCCTGCTATAGAACATATTTTCAAAAAGTATAATCTTGACTGTGTGATTCATTTTGCGGCGGAAAGCCATGTGGATAGATCAATTCTTGGGCCGGAGGCATTTATCACCACAAATGTTCTTGGTACTTATACACTGCTCGATGTGGCGAGAAATTACTGGCAAGAGATTTATGGTAGATTGTCTGATGCCCCAGTATTATTCCATCATATTTCTACAGATGAGGTCTACGGAAGCCTTGGAGATACAGGATATTTTACGGAAAATACCCCTTATGATCCCAGATCCCCATATTCAGCCAGCAAAGCAGGTAGCGACCATTTGGTGATGGCATACCATCACACCTACGGATTACCTGTTACTTTGACAAACTGTTCAAATAATTACGGTCCATATCAATTCCCAGAGAAATTTATCCCAATTATGATATTAAACATGCTTGAGGATAAGCCTTTACCTGTATATGGTGATGGTAAAAATATCAGAGACTGGCTATACGTGGAGGATCACAATATAGCTGTGTGGCAGGTAATTAGATTTGGTAAAATAGGTGAAAAGTATAATATTGGTGGAGAAAATGAGTGGGAGAATATAAGACTACTTGAGTATCTGATTTGGATGGTATCGGAGGAAACAGGTAAACCACAGGAAAAGTTAAAAGATCTCATTACATTTGTAAAAGATCGACCCGGCCATGATAGAAGGTATGCCATAGATTGCACAAAAATAAAGCAGGCACTTGGCTGGAAGCAATCAGTCTCATTTGAAGAAGGTCTCCGCAGGACAGTAAGATGGTATATAGACAATAAAAAGTGGGTGGAAAATATAAGGTCTGGGGAGTATTTGAAGTGGATTGAGAAGAATTACAGTGATCGGTAAAGTTAGGTTTGTTAATTTAATGTTAAAATTTTTATTGGAATTTTGTCGGAGATAAGGTTACAACCACTTTAAAAAGGTTGTAACCAATAGACATCGCTAAATAATTGATTTTAAATGATTTTTGATTTTTAAATGTCTAAAAAAATTCTCAAACTAAGTGTTAAAAACGGGCAAAAATCGGTAAAAACGGCAAAAATTCTCAAACTACCTGAAAAACTATATTTTGGATTTTGATATTTATTCAAACTATGAAAAAATAAGCACTATAGTTTTCTGATATACGGCGGATATCCAGAAGTCTTTCTTACTAAAGGTAGTGAAAAAAAGATGTTTTATCATCTATTTTTGATTTATATGTAAAAAAAAGATTTAGTAAATCTCAGCAGTAATAAATCAGAGATGAACGATATTAGATTAATATCACCATTTGAACTAGAAACATTAAAACGTTAGAACATTGAACGTAGAACTTTTTTTAACGCTTAATGCTCAACGCTTAATGCTAACATTGAACCTTGAAGATTGAACAGAAACCGGTTCCCTGTTATTCTTCTTTAAAATTTTTAGCAAAATCGATAAAAAATATTATAAATATTGATAGAAAGATGCCCGTGACAAAGGCTACGGTAATTATTAGTATTTTGTTTGGCTTTTTAGGATTTTTGTAAGTCAATGCTTTTCCAATAGTATCTGTTTTAGTAATTCTAAGCGGTGATAGCTGAAAATTTAGTTCTGTAATTTTTAGTTTATTCTCTAAGATCTTATTTTTATAGTCTTTTGTATTTAAGAGTAATATTTGAAAAAGTAAGGGATCTTTTGTGGTTTTGAGTTGATTTTCAAGAGCATTTATCTGTTGTTCTATTTCGGTTATTTGAATTTCCAGTAATTTTATTTGGGATTTAATATTTTCTTTATAAAAACTGATTTTTTTATCCTCTTCCTTATGTATGTAATCAAGAATTTTATCGAGATATGCTAACGCTTCATTATTAGAAAAGGCACGTATCTTTATATTGATAAGATCATTTGTTTGCTTGATTATATCAGCATCCACCTGCGGAAAGTTTTTATTTTCATTTTTAGAATTATCAAAATTCCCCTTTATATATCCTATCATTGTATTTGGTTCGATAAAATATATTTTACTATTACTATTACTATTACTATTACTATTACTATTACTATTACTGATATACCCCACCTTTAAATTAGAATTTATTTCATAAATAGGTGTTTGCAAAAAGGCATATATAGCTGCCAGAAGAGTTATGATCATGGTAAATGTAATTATAAAATATTTACGTTTCATTATGGTTTTTATCAGATCTTTTAGATCAATTTCATCTTCCTGGTATGGCTGGTTTGGTACATACTGTACATATTGCACTGCTACAGACTGTTCTTTTTTATCCTTTTCCAAACGATCTCCCTAATATAAAGTTTAAAATATATTAAATTAATTTACTTAAAATTGCAATATTTTTTTGTTTGGATTGGGGCTATTGTTTTTTCAGCTTTGGATCATTAAGTCTTCTTAATCTTTTTGATAGAATGTCGGCTCTTCGAGTGGGTTCGGGGACGCGGTATTTGTCTGTGAAGCTTAAGGTTAGCATGATCGATTGTTCAACTGTAACCATATGGCCGGGGGAAACGAAGATAGGTTTGGTGTTTGGTTTTGTCCTTAGTGCTGATCCCACTATTTTAGCTTTATAGATGATGGGTGAAAAAGACCCTTTTAGATTTTCTGGATCTTCATAGATGCCAACTAACAGGCTTTTGGCGCAGCCTATGGTTGGTATGTTGTACGTGATCCCAAAATGTGATGCTATTCCAAAGCCTCTTGGATGGGCTATCCCCTGACCATCGATGAAAACTAAATCTGGCTTTGATTTTAGTGTTGAAAAGCATTTTTCTATGATGGGAAGCTCTCTAAAGCTTAGAAATCCAGGAACATATGGTATCTTTATTTCATCCACAAATGAAGCTTCTTCGAGGGTTTTAAGATCTCTGTCAAGCAGGATGATTGCACAATAACCTATATTCGTATATCTATCCACAGATATATCGATACCGGCTACTACTTTTATTTCCGATTTTAATTTTGATAGCACTACCTTTCTGGATAATTCATTTTGAATCTTTTTTAAATCTTCATACATCTTTTTTTTAATTTAAATAATCCTGAAGTTTTTTCTTTACAGCCTTTTTCCTGAGTTTACTCAGAGCCCTTGATTCTATCTGTCTTACCCTTTCTCTACTTATATTTAGTATATTCCCCACCTCTTCTAGAGTCATAGGATTTTCCCCGTCAAGTCCATATCTCATTTTTAAAATATTTGCTTCCCTTTCATCCAGCTCTTGAATGAGTGATTGTAGGGTGTCCTTTAGTGTATGATTTATTACTTCATCCTCCACTTTTATTGTTTTGGATTCCATAAGATCCAGAAATGTCCTGTCTTCACCATCTTTAATTGGGGATTCAAAAGAAAGATAATTTTTTGATACCATTAAGATATTTTCTATATTCTCCTTTGGTATATTAAGGTATTCTGATATCTCTTCGGAAGTGGGCTCTCGGTGATACTGTTTTGACAGGGTCTCTATGGCTTCATTTATTTTATAAAGCAGACTTGCCTGCTTGATGGGTAATTTTACTGTGCCGGATTGCTCCGCCAGAAGCTGAATCATTGCCTGCCTTATCCACCAAACCGCGTAGGATATAAATTTTACCCCTTTATCGGGATCAAATCTTTTGGCAGCTTCCACCAGCCCTAAATTCCCCTGATTGATTAGATCACTTAGGCTTACTCCGGTATTTTTGTATCTATTGGCCATCGAAACAACGAATTTTATATTTGAAAGTATCAGCTTGTTTAGAGCTTCCTGATCCCCCTGCTGAATCTTTTTACCAAGATCATATTCCTCTTCCCTTGTGAGGGGTTTGAATTTATCTATTTTATTAATGAAATCTTTTATAGAATCATCTGTGAGGGATGATATAGCTATTTCTAAATTTTCCGAAGATTCATTTATATCTAAATCTTCAAGTATCGAATCTAAATTTTCATCTAATACTTCTTCATTTATATCTTCAGTTTCATTTAATTCTTCTACCTTATCTTCAATTACCGCAGCTCTCTTTTTTGCCACTATTTAATCCTCATATATTATGACCCTTAAAACTAAGGATAAAATTTGTCTTTTTTAGTTCTAAAATTATAATAGCAGAAAAAAATAGAAAATAAAAGAGAATAAAGGGGGCAAAATACCCCCTTATGTTTAACTGATTGTAAGATAACCATTTTTAAACGAGATGGCAATTTTACTATTTTTCTTTATATTCCCTTTTATGATCTCTTCAGC
Organism: Calditerrivibrio sp.; assembly: GCF_049968475.1. Lineage (NCBI taxonomy): Bacteria > Pseudomonadati > Deferribacterota > Deferribacteres > Deferribacterales > Calditerrivibrionaceae > Calditerrivibrio > Calditerrivibrio sp. Next base: position 118,564 of record NZ_JBMFQS010000004.1, read on the forward strand.
TATTCTATTCTCAATTAATTTTTGTAGAGCCCTTTTCATAGGCCTTGCACCAAATTTCGGATCATATCCAGCTTTTATGAGTTCATCTATAACAGTAGCGTCGTATTCCATCTCCACTTCAATATTTGCCATTAACCTTTTCTTCAGCTCATCCAGCAGAAGTATCGCAATCTTTGACAAATGATCTTTGCTGAGTGGGTGGAATACTATTATATCGTCCACTCTATTTAAAAATTCCGGTTTGAAATATTGGGATATTATATTAAATACAAGCTTTGATATCCTATCGTATTCCTCTTCCCAGCTGCCACCTTTTTCAAATTCTGTCTGTATTAATTCGCTACCTATATTTGAAGTCATTATAATGACTGTGTTTTTAAAGCTCACCACTCTCCCTTTTGAATCAGTGAGCCTACCATCGTCTAATATCTGTAGCATTATATTAAATACGTCCGGATGAGCCTTTTCAATCTCATCAAAAAGTATCACAGAGTAGGGCCTTCTTCTGACCTTTTCGGTAAGCTGGCCACCTTCATCGTATCCGATATATCCGGGAGGGGCACCTATGAGCTTTGCTACGGAATGTTTCTCCATGTATTCACTCATGTCAATTCTTATGAGGGCATCTTCACTGTCAAAGAGAAATTCCGCCAGTGCCTTAGCCAGCTCAGTTTTACCAACACCGGTTGGCCCCAGGAAGATGAACGAACCGATGGGTCTTTTTGGGTTGCTAAGCCCGGCTCTACTTCTTCTTATGGCTTCACTTACAGATGATATCGCTTTATCCTGACCGATAACCCTTTTGTGTAGATTCTCCTCCATCTTGATCAGTTTTTCAGCTTCCTCTTCTAATAGTTTGGTGACAGGTATTCCCGTCCATTTGGCGATAATCTCGGCAATATCCTCTTCGTCCACCTCTTCTTTGAGCATCTTTTTATCTTTCTGAATTTCTTTCAGTTTATTATTAAGCTCTTCTATTTTTCTGTGTAATTCCACAAGTTTGCCATATTTGATCTGGGATGCAAGCTCGTAATTGCCGCTTCTTTCGGCGTTTAACATTGCATTTTTTTGATCTTCAATCTCTTCTTTTACTTTTTTGATTTCCACTATTATATTTTTCTCGTTTTGCCAATGGGTTTTAAGAGCTATGATCTTTTCGGATAGATCGTTTATCTCCTTTTCTATCTTTTCTAACTTCACTTTTGATACTTCATCCTGCTCCCTTTTTAAAGCCTGTCTTTCTATTTCCAGTTGCCTTTTTTTCCTTTCGAGTTCGTCAAGCTCTGTTGGCATTGAGTCGATTTCCATCCTCAGCTTTGCACAGGCCTCATCCACAAGGTCTATTGCTTTATCCGGCATGTGTCTGTCTGAAATATATTTGTGGGATAGGTAAGCGGCAGCAACAATTGCACTGTCTTTTATCCGGACACCGTGGTGTACTTCATACTTTTCTTTCAACCCTCTTAAAATGGATATTACATCTTCCACAGAAGGTTCATCCACTATGATGGGCTGAAATCTCCTTTCAAGAGCTGCATCCTTTTCGATATGCTTTTTGTATTCATCCAGCGTTGTGGCTCCTATACAGTGCAATTCACCCCTTGCTAGTGCTGGCTTTAAAAGGTTTGCGGCATCCATTGCCCCTTCGGCAGCTCCTGCTCCCACAAGTGTGTGCATCTCATCTATGAAAAGGATTATTTCCCCTTGCCGCTGTCTTATTTCATTGAGGATAGATTTTAACCTATCTTCGAATTCACCTCTATATTTGGTTCCGGCAATAAGAGCTCCAAGGTCAAGGGCTAAAATGGTTTTATCTTTCAAAGTCTCCGGAACGTCCCCATTTACTATCCTCTGTGCCAGACCCTCCACAATGGCTGTTTTACCCACGCCAGGTTCTCCGATGAGCACAGGGTTGTTTTTAGTTCTTCTGGATAAGACGTGCATTACTCTACGGATCTCCTCATCCCTGCCAATTACCGGATCAAGCTTGCCATTTCTTGCTTTTTCTGTGAGGTTTATAGTGTATTTCTCAAGGGCCTGCATCTTATCTTCCGGGTTCTGATCGGTCACTTTGCTTGAACCTCTGAGCTCTTTAATGGCTTTTTCTGCCTTATTCTTATCGATTCCGTGTTTTAAAAATGCTTGTCTTAAGGAGTAATTGGCATGCTCTATAATCCCTAAGATGAGATGTTCCGTTGAAACGAATTCATCTCCAAAATTACCAATTATCTTAAATGCGTAGTCTAATGATTTTTTGAGATCAGCGGAAATATAAACACCTTCAGAACCTGATACCTTTGGGTATTTTGATATCAGTTCGTCTATATCATTAATAAGTCCAGATAGATTGACCCCAATTTTTTGGAATAAAGGTTTGACAAAACCTTCATCCTGTAATATCAAAGCTTTTAAAAGATGCTCCTGCTCAATCTGTTGATTGCTATTTTTTTCTGCAAAGGCATGAGCACTCTGAATAGCTTCGCTTGCTTTTATCGTTAGTTTGTTCCAATTTATCATAGGTTACTCCCTTTCTATTTTTACTTTTATTACAGTATTTGATGGATTAATTTCTAGGATCTGTTCATCCTTTTTCTGTTTATTTGGTATGTTTTTACGGATGAAATCCAGCATCTGCTCCATCTGCTGACGCATCTCTTCCATCTGTTGACGCATCTTGAGTATGACTTCAACTCCGGCCAGATTTACCCCCATATCCCTTGTGAGGGTAATGATAAATTTCAGTTTCTCTATGTCTTCTTCAGAGTATAATCTTACGTTTCCTATGGTCCTTGATGGTTTTATAAGCTCACAACGTTCGTATTGCCTCAATGTTTGAGGGTGGATATTTAGCATTTCTGCTACAATACTTATTGCATAAAGAGGTCTGTCCTTCATATTTCACCACCTTTTATAGTATCTTACCCTGCTCTAAAAGACCAGAACGTAAGTTTAGTCTGTATTTTTTCTGTAGTCCTTCTAAAATCTGCTTGTCGATCTCGGATTCTATCTTTGGTATCTTTACCCTGATTTCAACATAGAAATCCCCATAACCTGATCCATCAATTTTGGGCATCCCTTTACCTTTCAGACGGAATTTGCTGCCAGTCTCAGTTCCGGCTGGTATTGTAATATTTACGGCACCATATGGTGTGGGGACGGTTATCTTTGCCCCCATTGCAGCTTCAAACATATCTATGTCGAGGTTTAGATATATATCATCCCCTTTTCTATCGTAGATCAAATGTGGGCTGATTTTTGTCACTATATATAAATCACCCGGCTGTGATCCCGGTGTCCCTTCATGACCTTTTTGGGGTACCCTTATCTTTGTACCATTGTTCACGCCGGCGGGTATTTTCACCTTTATCCTTTCTTGAGAGTGGATCTTACCAGTTCCACCACAGTGATCACATACCGATCTATAAATCTCCCCTTCACCCCTACAATTTGGGCAATAGGATTGTGTCATGAAAAAGCCTGTATGTTTATTTATTCGACCGGTACCATGACAGGTGGGGCAGATAGATTTTTCACCACCTTTCCCACCACATTTAGGACAATTAATCTGTCTTGATATGGTGATTTCGTATTCTCCACCTTTTATTGCCACCTCAAAGGGGAGTGTGATTGAATAGGTTATATCTTCCCCTCTGGAGGCCGTTTTGGACTTTCTTTTTGTTGAACCCCCACCGAAAAATTCCTCAAAGATATCTTCGAAACTGAAGCTACCTGTTTTAAAGTGTCTTAAGTCTTCAAAGTTCATGTCGTGGAAGTTGTATCCCTGACCTGAAGATGTAAACGCTTCATGACCTAATGTGTCATACTGTTTTCTTTTTTCTGGATCTGATAGTACTGCGTAGGCTTCTGATATTTCTTTAAATTTTGCTTCTGCTTCTTTATTGCCAGGATTGACATCCGGGTGGTATTTACGGGCAAGCTTCCGGTAGGCTTTTTTTATCTCATCGGCTGTAGCAGTTTTAGGTACTCCCAGAATATCGTAATAACTTTTACTCATAAACCACCCCTAAGAATGATGGGCACCATTATGGTGCCCTGATTATTCATCCTTTGTTACTTTTATGACTTTGGCTTTTGCCTGCTCAGCTTTTGGGATGGAAATCTTAAGAAGTCCATCTTTCAGGCTTGCTTTAATATTTGTGAAGTCCAGGTAGTTTGGCAATGAAAACATTCTGGAAAACTTACCAAACTGCCTTTCCATCCTGTAGCAGTTGTCATTTTCTTTTTCAAATGGAGCTTTTTTCTCTCCTTTGATGGAAAGAACACCATCGTTTACTTGAATCTCGATATCCTCTTCACTTACACCTGGAATATCCATCAGAAGTACTATTTCATTCTCTTTTTCAAATACATCAACGGGTGGTACAAACTCCCCTCTGTTTTGAACAGATGCCTCAGGATAGGCATTTTCCTCAAAAATCTTATTGATTCTTTCCTGAATGGAAAGTAGGTCTTTGAATGGATCCCATTTTACGATTGCCATAGCTTACCTCCTTTTCTTGTTTTTTGTATCTGAATAATAAAATATACTTGAGTCTGATTATGTCAAGTATTTTTTTAAAATAAACTCAATTTTTTTTATATCTATATATAATGATATATGAGTCTAAAATGTAAATAATCAGGGCTATCCAGATTAATATAAATGTTATCAAATACTTAAGATTTAAAGGCTCTTTGTAGAGAAAAGCACCGATGAAAAAAGCGATCGTGGGGGCGATGTATTGCATTATACCCAGGGTGATGAATTGAAGCCTTCTGGCAGCATAGGCAAAGGTGAGTAGCGGTATTGCAGTGGCAGGACCAGAAAGAATAAGGAGGGTGTCGATTTTATAGTTTATTGTTAAAAATGAACTTTTATGTATAAATGAGAGGTAAATTATTAATAGAAAGGAAGGGATACCCATTACTAATGTTTCCACAAAAAGCCCCTGAATGGAACCGAGCTTTCCATTTTTCCTTAAAAATCCATAGTAGCTAAACGTGATTGCAAGTATTACAGATACCCACGGCAGATGATTTAAACCTAGTATCATATTTAACAATGCAATAACCACAATGGTGAAGGAGATGGCTCTACCTTTGGTCATCTTTTCTTTTAGTACTATTCTACCTAAAAGTACGTTGAATATTGGTGCCATGTAGTATCCTAGACTTGTCTCTAAGATTTTACCCGTATTCACCGCCCATATATATAAAAACCAGTTGGATCCAATCATCAATGAACTGAGCAGGAAGTATTTTAATATCTTTTTATCTTTTAAATATGAAAGGGTTTCTCTTAATTGCCTCTGAAGTAAGAGGATAATATTCAGAAATAGAAATGACCAGATAATACGATGGAAAACTATTTCAAAGGGATTCACCTCTTTTAGAAATTTCCAGTAAATCGGAAAAATCCCCCAGAGGGAGTAGGCGGCTAATCCGGATAAAAAACCTTTGGTGGATTCTTTCATTTAATCTATCTTTAGATCAAATTTTATGATTTTTATAAATTCATCCAGCAGATCTTCTTCTCTTACCTTTTTTATCACTTCACCTTTTTTGAAGATTATTCCTAAATTCTTACCACCTGCTATGCCGTAATCCGCCTCTCTGGCTTCACCGGGGCCATTTACAGGGCAGCCCATTACAGCTACGGTGATGGAGTGATCTATCGGTTGTAGTATCGTTTCAACTTTTTCCGCAAGTCTTATAAGATCGATCTCCGTCCTTCCACAGGTGGGGCATGAAATGATTTCCACTCCCCTTTTTCTAAGCCCTAAAGATCTTAAAATCTCCCAGCCAACTTTTACCTCCTCTTCCGGATCTGCGGTGAGGGACACTCTTAACGTATCTCCAATCCCTTCCGCCAGAAGTGTTCCGATGCCAACGGCTGACCTGATGGTGCCTGAGAATTTCGTGCCTGCCTCGGTGACCCCGATATGAAGTGGGTAATCTATAAGTGTTGATATTTTTCTGTAAGCCTCTATGGTCATAGGAACGCTACTTGCTTTTAACGATACCTTCAGATTTTCAAAATTCTCATCTTCAAATATCTTAATATTTCTCAGCGTTGATTCCACAAGGGCATCAGAATTGACCCCCATCTTTTTCAGGATATCTTTCTCTAAAGAACCAGCATTGATACCAAGCCTGATGGCACAGCCATTTAATTTTGCCGCCTGGATTACCACTCTTGTTTTCTCTACACCACCAATATTCCCTGGGTTTATTCTGACACAGTGGACACCTTTTTCAATCGAACCTAAGGCAAGTCTATAATCAAAGTGAATATCTGCGATTAGAGGAATTTTTATGTTTTTGAGGATTTCCGGGATATTTTCTAAAGCTTTTTCATCCGGCACTGCTATTCTAACAATCTCACAACCGATCTTTTCCAATCTTTTTATCTGTGTTACGGTTTTTTCCAGATCCCTTGTGTCAGTATTGGTCATACTTTGAACGGTTATGGGGCTTCCGCCACCTATATAGATATCTTTTAATTTTATTTTTTTGGTTAATCGCCTCATTTATCTCCTTTAACTATTGACTAATTTATTTTTAATGCTATACTTAAATAATGAAAATATCAACTCTTATTTTAATCTTTATAATTATCTATGGCTGTGCAGGTCCCACGAAGATCAATGTGGCTGTAGCTTTGAATCCAAGAAATCCCGAGGTTATGAGTTATAGAAGATTGGCTGTTTTACCTTATTCTGGCCGGTTTGGGAGGGAATTTGCGTCAAAAGTGGAGGCTATGATCATAGCACAAAAAGATTCTTCCGGAAATCCATATTATAGCCTTGTTGAAAGGGCGGAGGTTGCAAGGATAGTCGATGAGATGAAATTTTCCACAAGTTACCTTGTGGATCAGAACACTGCTGTGGAGATAGGTAAGCTTCTTGGCGCAAGAGCGATTATGGTAGGGTCAGTAAATAGTTTTTCTGTGCAGGACAATCCATATCAGGAAAAAAGGGTAAGGTGTGGTCAATATCAAAATAATTATATAAAAGGCCCCTATGGGCCAATAACTATACCTGTTTGTATCAGGTGGGATCCCTATTATGTGAATTGTGTCGAAAGGACTGCTAATATGTCTGTTTCCTCAAAAATTATAAGTGTGGAAACGGGAAGTATAATTTATTCCTCTGACTATTCCGACTCCGAAAAGTCTGCGGCGTGTTCTGATAGTGGTTATGCTGTAAAGTCAAGCTCAGAGTTGGAATATGTGGTTCAAAATAGGATATTAAATAACATAAAGATGGATATTTTACCGTATAAGGTTGACCTATCTATAGTATTAAAAGAGGATGATGATAATATAAAAAATAGTAAGTCGAGGGAAAAATTTTATTCTGGTCTCGAATTTGCCAAAAGTAATAGATTAGATAGAGCTTGTGAGCTCTGGAAAGAGGCGTATGAAACGGATAAAGAATCAGTTTCACTTACGTATAACCTCGGAGTTTGTAGCGAAGCTTTCGGGGATCCATTGCTGGCACAGGAGTATTACAAAAAAGCGGATAAATTGATCTCCAAACCTGACAAAATCATAAATGATGCTCTTTTTAGGATTTCTAACATCATAAAGAATAAATATAAAAATTAGTTTTCGGTTAACTTTTTTCTTGCATTATAAGGAGAATTGTTTTAAAAAATGCAAAAAGTATTTTAGGAGTAGATATGTCTAAATTTAAGATTTTAATCACAGATCATATAGCGGAAGAAGGTTTGGCTATACTCAAGGCAGACCCAAATGTAGAGGTAACTGTAAAACCAGGTATAAAAAATAATGAACTAAAGCCAATTATAGGGGAGTATGATGCTGTAATCACCCGAAGCGGTACCACCGTCACCGCCGATTTAATAGAAAATCCAGGTAGACTAAAAATTATTGGTAGGGCAGGTGTGGGGTTGGATAACGTTGATATTGAGGCGGCAAGTAGAAAAGGGATCATCGTAATGAATGCCCCTACAGGTAATACCCTCGCAGCCACCGAGCTTACCATGGCTATGATGCTTTCTGCTGCCAGAAAAGTTCCCCTTGCCAATCAATCTTTGAAGGCCGGGGAGTGGGATAGGAAAAGGTTTATGGGTATTCAGCTTTATAATAAAGTTTTAGGTATTGTGGGGCTTGGTAGGATAGGTAGCAACGTGGCCATAAGAGCAAAAAGCTTTGGGATGAAGGTGATAGCTTATGATCCCTACATAAAGAAATCCAAAGCTGAATCTCTTGGAGTTAAATTATATGATAATCTGGATCAACTCATAAAAGAGGTCGATGTAATTACTTTTCATACTCCTCTTACCAAAGAAACCCACAATATGATAAGAAAAGAACATATTGAAAAAATGAAAGATGGGGTTATTATTATAAACTGTGCAAGGGGTGGGATTGTAAATGAAAATGATCTGTACGAGGCTGTGAAATCCGGTAAGGTGTTTGCTGCCGGGGTGGATGTTTTTGAAGAGGAGCCACCAGTAAATAACAAGCTTTTGACGTTGGATAATGTATTCGTGACCCCCCATATTGGGGCTAATACCCATGAAGGTCAGAAAGGTGTGGCCGTAATTATTGCGGAGAATGTTTTAAATGCCCTTTATGGGAAATCTTATATAAATGCTGTGAATATTCCATTTATGAAGTCACAGCTTAGTGAAGAATTACAGAGATATTTTGAGCTTACCGAGCAGATGGCCAAACTTGCGGCTCAGATTATAAAGGGTAGGGTGGAGGCTTTCAACGTCACTCTTGTGGGAAAACGCTTTGAAGAGGATATCTGTGAGAGGACATTTGATACACCTTTCAGCTATCAGCCTTTTACCATTGCAGGAATAAAAGGGCTTCTGGAAGTAAGTCTCAAGGAGACGGTATCTTATATCAGTGCTTCCTATCTTGCAAAGGATAGAAATATAGAGGTTTTAGAGCAAAAATTGGACGTTTATGATAAGTTTAATGATCTGGTGGTTTTAAAGATCAAAACCGATGTTGAAGAAAAAGTGTTTGGTGGTACGGTATTCAATGATAATATAGGTAGGGTTATTTTCATAGATAATTTTTACTTTGATGTGGTTCCGAAAGGGATTTTTCTATACTTTAACAATTACGATAGACCGGGTGTAATAGGAAAAGTTGGCACTATTCTAGGTAATCACAACATTAATATTGCTGGATTTGAGCTATCCAGACAAAAACAGGGGCAGGCTATAGCATTTGTTTCTGTGGATAATCCAATAGGTAGTGAAATTTTAAAAGAGATTTTAAAAATAGATGGAATGATTGACGCAAAAGTGTTGGAGCTATAGAAAGCTGGGTTTACCCCAGCTTTTTTTATGCAGGTAGAAATTGAGTAATCAATGTATATATTGTGGAGCTAACGATTGCTGCTGCTGGTATGGTGATCACCCATGCCATGACTATTCTTCTTGCAACAGTCCAATTTACTGCTGTAATCCTTTTAGAAAGACCTACGCCAAGTATGGATGAGGTGATTACATGGGTGGTACTTACCGGCATACCTATTGAGGCTGCTCCCAATATTACAGCTGCTGATGATGTTTCTGCTGCAAAGCCGTGTACTGGTTGAAGTTTTACGAAATCTTTCCCAAGTGTTTTGATGATTCTCCAGCCACCTGCTGCTGTACCCAGAGCCATTGCTATGGCTGCTGAAGCTTTTACCCAGGTGGGTACCACAAAAGACTGTAATGTGCCGTAGCTTATGAGGGCCATTGTCATGATACCCATGGTCTTCTGGGCATCTGCTGTACCATGAGAAAAAGCCATAAAGGCGGCGGAAAACACCTGAAGATATCTAAAATTTCGATTTAGAGTGTGGGGGTTTTTATTTCTGAATAACCAAAAGATAATAACCATAAAGATAAAACCAAAAAAAGTTCCAAAAATAGGTGAAATGATCAATGAAAGAATTATTTTTTTTAATCCTGCCCATTGGAGGGATTGAAATCCTGCATGTGCCACCACGGAACCCACTATACCACCTATTAAAGCATGTGAAGAGGATGATGGTATTCCGTAGTACCAGGTGATCAAATTCCACGTAATTGCTCCTAATAAACCGGCAAAGATAACTGTCTGGGTTATTATACTTGCATCGACGATCCCTTTACCTATAGTGGTGGCTACCTTTGTGGAAATCATGGCCCCTAAAAAATTAAGTCCTGCAGCCATTACGATTGCAGCCTTTACAGATAAAGCCCTTGTGGATACACAAGTAGCTATGGCATTTGCTGTATCATGAAAACCATTTATGTAATCAAAAGTTAAAGCTGTTACGAATACGAGTATAAGAATAATAAATGATGTATCAAGCATGTTTTACCACCACTGTTTCTATTATATTTGCCGCATCTTCACATTTGTCTGTTACTTTTTCTAATGTTTCGTAGATTTCCTTCCACTTAATCAGTCTTATGGGATCTTTTTCATCGCTGAAAAGCTTACCTAAGGATTCTCTTAAAACTCTGTCTGCTTCATTTTCCAGTTCATTTATTTCAACAAACGATTCGTTGACTTCTTCATGTTTTTTGTCCATCTTTCTCACTGCTTTCTCGAGAGCCTGGCAACATTTGAGTATTATAAAAGCAAAAGATTTGCATTCTGATGTGATGGTTTGAATTTTGTAAAGAACCATCCTTTGGGCTGATGCATCAATCAGATCCAGGATATCGTCGAGGGCTGCTGCAAGGTCATATATATCTTCCCTATCTATGGGGGTGATGAATGTTTTATTTAATTTTTGGATTATTTCGTGGGTTTTTTTATCCCCTTCATGCTCAATATCTTTGATCTTTTTTTGGTATAATTCGATCTTATCGAAATTATCTGTAAGTTCTTTAAGAAGTGTTGCCCCTTCGATGAGCAATTTAGTCATTTCCTGAAAGAGTATAAAAAATTTTTCTTCCTTGGGTATAAGACCAAACATAAAACCTCCAACAATTTTTTAAAATATTTTTAACATTTATTTGAACATAAATCTACATTTTTTTTACAAACGCTGTTTCGTAATAATTGGGTAAGCAGCTTTTTATGAATTTATTATACAAGGATAGATGAATTTTCTTCGGATTGAACTATTGGAGATTTAATGGTCGGGGCGAGAGGACTTGAACCTCCGACCCTCGGTTCCCAAGACCGATGCGCTACCAAACTGCGCTACGCCCCGAATGGAGAAGTCTTATATTATAAATATTCCTGTATGTCAATAAAAAAATTGTAAAAATATAGCTTTATTTGTAAAAAATTGTACCACTCTGAAATCCATCTGGTAGGTTTGGAATCTCTTTAAAATTAAATCCTGCTTTTGAAAAATCTTTTCTTATCCTTTTGCTACAGGCGTATGTGGCAATGACACCTCCATCATTTAATATATGATACATTTTTGAAATTATATCTTCATCCCACATTTCACCGTTGTTTCTCTTGCTGAAAGGGTCGAAGAAAATTACATCAAAAGTATCTTTACAATTTAATATATAGTTTCTTGCGTCACCTATCTTTAATTTAAAATCATAGTTTTCAAAACTGCCATTTTCGAGTAAAATTCTAAGTACCTTATAACCATATACAGGCCAGAGAAATATGGTATTTTTTACGATTTCGATGATTTCCGGATCTTTTTCAAGGGATGTAATGGACAGTTTATTCTTTAAATCTTTTGTTTTCTCAATGGTTACCGCAAGATTGTAGCCCAAACCGAACCCTATATCCAGAAGTTTTATAGGTTTTTCTCTTAATATATTAACTATGTTTGATGCCATCACATATTTGTAAAGACTTTCTGTGTAAGCACCTATCGATTTGGCATGGTATGCTTCTTCATAACTGAGGTTGTAGAAAGATATAGAACCGTCAGCTGTGGCAAAAAGCTTTTTATTACCCAATAAGGGGACTAAATTTCCCATCTTTGAATATAATGTGCCAGCTTTCCTCTATTTTTTGGGGATAATCATCCCTGTAATGGGCACCTTTGCATCCCTTTCTTTCAAGAGCTGCAAGGCTCAACAGAAGGGATACGGTTGCAATATTTTTTAATTCACCACACTTTCTTGATACCGGGATTTTTCCATTCAGATTATCTAATAGTTCTTTTGCAAAATCTATCGTTATTTTGAGAGTTTTTTCGTTTCTTATTATACTTGCATTTTTCCACATTATTTCCTGAATATCATCGTATAGTTTATCAACATCTTTCAGGTCGATATGGTTATCTATTGGGAAATCTATTTCATAGATATTGCTGTTTTTTGTGTCGATTATTGCGGCTTTGGCACTTCTTCCACCAAAAACAACTCCTTCAAGAAGAGAATTGCTCGCCAGTCGATTTGCTCCGTGTACTCCGGTGCAGGCAACTTCTCCACAAGCGTATAGATTTTCTATGTTTGTCCTTCCCCATAAATCAGTTGCAACTCCACCCATGTAATAATGGGCTGCCGGACTGACCGGAACTAATTCTTTTGTGATATCTATGCCATAAGAAAGACATGTGGAGTATATCTTGGGAAATCTATTTTTAACAAAATCACTGTCCAGGTGGGTCAGGTCCATTAAAACATAATCAGACTCAGTTTTCAACATTTCAAAAAAGATGCTTCTACTCACTATATCTCTAGGGGCTAATTCCGCCTTGGGATGGTAGTTTTGACAGAATCTTTCACCTTTTATATTTCTTAATATACCACCTTCACCGCGCATCGATTCACTGAGGAGAAATGCAGGAGCATTTTCAAGGTGCAATGCGGTTGGGTGGAATTGATAAAATTCCATGTCTTTTAATACTGCATTGGCCCTAAAAGCTATTGCCATTCCGTCTCCTGTGGCAACCTCAGGATTAGTAGTCCTTTTAAAAATTCTACCTGCTCCACCGGTGGCCAGTATTACAGCTTTGGAGTAATAAATTTCCGGTTTATTATTTATCTCATTGATGACAAGTACGCCGTAGACCTTATTATCCTTTGTTATAAGGTCTACGACGAAATGATTGTCAAGTTTGTCTATGTTTGTAACTTTACTGACAGCCTCTTTTAGAGTCCTTACTATCTCATGGCCGGTGGCATCACCCCTTGCGTGAATAATCCTATTTACACTGTGGGCGGCTTCTCTGGTGAAGTCGAAATGTTCACCATGCATGTCGAATTTAGCTCCATACGATATTAGCTCTCTTATATATTTGGGCCCTTCTTCCACCAATGTTAGCACAGCGTTTTTGTCGCATAAGCCATCACCAGCATTGATAGTATCTTCGTAGTGAAGGAATATATCGTCATCATCAGATAATACCACCGCCACGCCACCCTGGGCGTATTCCGTACTTCCTTCACCTAAAATCGATTTGGTTATTATTGCCACACTACCGTGCCTTGAAAGTTCAAGGGCAGCCCTAAGGCCAGCAACTCCAGAGCCCAAAACTAAATAATCGTAGGAGCTTTTTTCCATTGATCACCACCTTATACCAAGTTTTATTCCGAGCTGTTTAACCTGACCTGCACTCCCTTCCACTGTGAAGTTTAAAAATGGAAATGGGGTAACGGAGATACCCGCAAAAGCTCTGTATATCATTTCATGAACATCATCTAAATCAACATATTTTGAGCTTTCGGATGCATTGACTCTGAGTGCAGTCACCCCTGCGTATGGTGTAAGGAATAAAATCCCTTTGCTTATCGATAAGTCTATCTGCTGTGTATTTATATCGAGTTCATCCAAACCTTCAAGTTTAGAAAAAGCACCTCTTATGGCAACAGCTGGTGTGATAGGTGTCCCACTTAAAATTGCATATTTCAATTCAACCCCCCATAGCTGAATATCCGATCCAGGAACTTTTGAATACATCGCACCGACATCAATATTCATAGGTAAACCTTTCATGGCATGAAGCCTTGGAACGGGTATAATTGGCCATGCATCCTGATCTTTAAAAATCTTTTTCCAGTAATCTTTATTCTGGTCAACTTCTGTAAAAGTGGTTTCTACACTTATGTCAAATCCGGTAATCCCAAGTGGTTCTGCAGGTGCCATAGGATTAAAAGCAAGGGCTACCCCGAAATCTCTGGCGAGATCTTTAAACATCTGATTGGTGTAATCTGAGGAGAATTGGATATCTTTGGCATAAGAATAAGAAAATATCGATGTGACGAGAAAAAAAGCTATGGATCCTAAAATCTTTTTCATGTTGCCCCCTTTTAAGTTATTTAACTTTAAATGCCGTGGGTAAATGGAAATTCTGCTTTGCTCTGCTGAAATACCCCATTTTTACCCTCTTGCATCTCTTTTTAATATATTTTAGCATATTTTTCAATCCTAATATTTCTGTGGATTCTATCTTATTTTCTTTAAAAAACTTATGGGGAACTGTTTTTAAGTCTCTCAATTTTAGGTATTCAATTTTGAATGTATTTAAAAATTCGATAGTTTTTTCTATTTCGGCTGTGGAATCTGTAAATCCTGGTAGAGTTAGAAGATTTATTGAAATAAACACTCCCTGCTTTTCGGCAAACTCAAAGCATCTGGTGAGGTTATCAAAGTTTACCGATCTTTTTTTAAGAAAATCTGGATTAAACGACTCCACATCAAAACTTAATGAGTCTATTAATTCATCAAATATAGAGTTTAATCTCTCAATTGAAAAAGCGTTTATGTTTAGGTTTATCGTTATCTTCTCGTTTCGCAAGTTTTTAATAACTTCGTATGTTTTTCTGTCAGGGTCAAATTTTATAGTGATTACAATATCCTGATTACTTTGTGTCAGTAGAGGGATAAGTTTGTTCAGCTGTTTTAATTCGTTGCTATTTTTGATTATAATCTCACAATTTGAAAGAAAATCGAGCTTTGTTTTTTTATTTAAAAATGATAGTTTGTCATCTTCCTGTATGATATTTTTTAGTTTTTTAAAGAGATCCTGTTTTATCTTCTGCTTGTTTTCAATAAGGATAGCAGGTACCACAAATTGTTCATTCATCCATCCCACAGGGGCAAGGTGTGATGATGTAAAATTATCATTTTCTAAATTGTTTGATTTATAAGAAGGGTAAAGAATTCTTAAATATCCGGGTGATAGCTCGGTATAAACGGGAAAACCGCTGGAAAACTCCACAATCTTTGCCTGCATCTGGTCATAGGAAAAGGGGAGGGCATCGGGTATCATTTTTAAAATGCTATCGGAAGGGAGGGGGATCATTTCCAATTCATAGGGAACTATGTCATAGTTTGCAGTACGGAATACCGATTTTAAAAGCGGGTGGTCGTAAACGGTTCCATTTTTATCGGCAAATACTAAATTTGGGATGTCGTACATATGTCTCCTTGTGAAAATTTTACAGTTTTATATTGTTTTTTTCACATATTTTCAATATAATAAAATAGATTATTAATTTGTGAGGTGTTATATGACTGATATTGTTGATATTTATGCAAGGGAAATTCTTGATTCAAGGGGTAATCCTACTGTTGAAGTTGAGGTGATTACATCTGAAGGGGTTGTTGGTACCGCCGCCGTTCCATCTGGGGCTTCCACTGGAGAAAGGGAAGCAATAGAGCTCAGGGATGGGGATAAAAAGAGGTATATGGGGAAAGGTGTATTAAAAGCTGTTCAGAATGTAAATGAGATTATAGCTCCTGAGCTTGAGGGGATCGATGTCACAGAACAAAAATTGATCGATGAGATAATGATCGACCTTGATGGTACTAAAAATAAAGAGAAGTTGGGGGCGAATGCCATTCTTGCCGTTTCCCTCGCATGTGCCAGAGCTGCAGCAATCTCTTTAGGTTTACCACTATACAAATATATTGGTGGGGCTTTTGCGCATACTTTGCCTGTGCCTATGATGAATATCCTAAATGGTGGTAAGCATGCGGACAACAATGTGGATATTCAGGAGTTTATGATTATGCCTGCTGGGGCTGATACGTTTCGGGAGGCATTGAGAATGGGTGTTGAGGTTTTTCATACGTTGAAGAAGGTGCTTCACGACAAAGGGTACAGTACTTCCGTTGGTGATGAGGGTGGTTTTGCTCCAAACTTAAAATCGAATGAAGAAGCGATAGAGGTGATTTTAAAGTCCATCGAGAAGGCTGGGTACAAGCCTGGCAAAGATATATATCTTGCTCTTGATGCAGCATCCAGTGAATTTTACAGCAAAGGTAAATATAATATGGCTGCGGAGGCCAAACCTGAGAAAAGTTCAGATGAGATGGTAGAGTACTATTCTTATCTTTTAGCTAAATATCCTATCATATCCATTGAGGATGGGCTTGCTGAAAATGATTGGGATGGCTGGAAAAAATTGACGGATCAGCTTGGTAAAAAAGTTCAGCTTGTGGGGGACGACATATTTGTTACAAATACAGAAATTTTAGCTGAGGGGATAAAAAAGGGTGTGGCAAACTCCATCTTGATAAAGCTGAATCAGATAGGTACACTCACAGAAACCTTAGCGGCAATTGAGATGGCAAAAAGGGCAGGGTATACCTGCGTAATATCCCATAGATCCGGTGAGACAGAGGATACCACAATAGCAGATCTTGCAGTTGCCACAAATGCAGGTCAGATTAAGACAGGATCCCTTTGTAGAACCGATAGGGTTTGTAAATACAACCAGCTTTTGAGAATCGAAGATGAGCTTCTGGATCAGGCTTATTATCCAGGACTCAAGGCTTTTTACAATCTTGGTAAGTCATTATGAGTAATAGATAATAAGTAAGTTTGGGCGGTTTTACCGCCCTTTTTTGTTTTTGAAAAGAGATTTAAAGTTTATGACCGTTATTGTTTAATTCAATATATATATCTTTATATTTAACGTATCGATCCGCATAGTCGGTGATGCTTTTTATCTCTTCGTCGGTGAGTGTTTTTACTACTTTGCCGGGGCTACCCATGATTAGGGAGTTTGGGGGAAATGTTTTATTTGGAGGTACAAGGGTGCCGGCTGCTATGATGGTATTTTCAGATATTACTGTATTATCAAGTACAATTGCACCAATACCCACTAAAACGTTATCTTTGATTTTACAACCATGCAATGTTGCATTATGACCTATGGTTACATTTTTACCGATTATGGTGGGATGTTTATCTTTGGTAACATGTATCACTGTCCCATCCTGTACATTGGAGCATTCACCAATTTCAACTCTTTCGACATCTGCTCTAATTACTACGTTGTACCATATGCTTACGTCATTACAAAGGGTGATATCTCCAAATACTATTGCATTTGATGCTATAAAAACCCTTTCACCAATTTCCGGTGTTTTTGATATTCTTTTTCTTACGTTATTCATCGATAGGTTCCTTTTTTAAAACCATTTTTACTATGGTGCCATAATCTTTCTTTGATTCCACAAGTAGATCACCAGACATCTTTTCCATCAGGTATTTGGAAATGGGCATTCCGATACCAACACCTTCCGAAAGGGAGATGGGCTGGTCGTTCATGAGCATTTTTGTAAAGGGTTCAAATACCCTTTTTAATTCATCCTCCGTCATACCAATTCCTGTGTCAGATACTACTATGTAAAGCCTTTCTTCATCCTCTTCTGTGTAAATACTTATCTCACCTTTTTTCGTGTATTTTACAGCATTTTCAAGTATATGTGTTAACACTTTGTTAAGAGCTTTTTCATCAGCATATACATTGGGGTATATATTCTTAAGTTTGATATTTAGCAAAATGGATCGGTTATCTTTTAAAAGCCCTTTGGCTGTGGAAGAGAGGGCTTCAAGGGAGGGGGCTATGTCGATATATTTTGGGTTTGGCTCCATTATATCCTGCTTTAGATCGCTTAAATCTAATATATTGTTTATGATGTTTAACAGTTTTTTCCCTGAATTATGAATCGTTTTTATTAGATTATTTTTCTCCTCTTCAGATATCCCAAAGTCCGGCTGCATGAGGAGGATGTGTGAAAATCCTATTATGGCATTAAGTGGTGTTCTTAGTTCGTGGGACATATTTGCTATAAATCTACCTCTGTAATTTGAAAGCTCTTCAAGTTTATTTTTTGCTTTTATGAGTTCGATATTGAGGGTTTTTAACTCATTGTTGGATGTGTTAACCTCAAGAATCTGCTCTTCTAATTTGTTTCTAAGCATATTAAAATTGTTTTCCATTTCCACAAACTCATTTTTAGTTGCTTCGTAATCTCTTTTTGATAAATAAGTGATGGCTAATATGATGGAAAAAGTTAATATATTGATGAAAATTCCCCAGAATATTAATTGATTTAAAATTAAATAGAGGGAGATTATTAGCAGTATAAGTGACGTAAATATAACGAGAAAAAATCTTTTGTTAATTAACTTTACCACTTGACTTAAGTTCATATTTGAATTATATAGTATAAAAATAGACGAAAATCAAGGAGTAAAAATGGGATACGGTGAGAAGATAAGAGATATAAGGAAAAGGTTGGGGATGACCCTTGAAGATGTCTCATTAAAGACAGGTTTTACCAAGAGTTTCATAAGTCAGATTGAAAATGGTAAGAATTCACCATCAATTGCCTCTCTGAAGAAGATATGCTATGCCATTGGTATATCTATTAGTGAACTTTTTGAAGATGAGAGAAATATCGTATTCAAATTTGAAAAAGAGGATTACAGGGTATTGAAAAACAAAAATATCGATATAATATTCATGGCTTCGAAATATGCCAATAGGAAGATAGAGCCTCTTATTCTGGAATTTGACCCTCATTCGGAGACCGGATCTGACTTTTATCATCATACTGGTGAGGAGTTTGGATATGTTTTAGAAGGGACGATCACAGTTGTGATAGGGAATGATGAGTATGTATTACAGCAGGGTGAATCGATTTACTTCAGCTCAAATCTTCCCCACAAGATAAAAAATAAGACTGATAAAAAGGCTAAAGCCTTCTGGGTGGGAACACCACCAAGCTTTTAGACTTGAAAATATAAAAAACTAGTATATATTACAAGAGTTGCTTGGATCCCTCCGGGACTGAGACGGCTAACGGAATTGATACGGGTGAAATATGAAGCCTTTCGGTTAGCCGGAAGGCTTTTTTGTTTTAACTTACGAGGTGAATGATGAGTAAGTTTAAGGATATTAAAAAGGTCACCGTAAATCAGATAAAGAATATGAAGCACAAAGAGAAAATAGTATCTCTTACTGCATATGACTATACTTCTGCTAAGATTGTTGATGAGGCAGGGGTGGATATAATCCTCGTGGGTGATTCACTGGGGATGGTAGTGGCAGGTTATGACAATACCCTTTCTGTTACACTGGATCAGATAATTCTACATTGCCAATATGTGAAAAAAGCTGTTAAAAGGGGGTTCCTGGTGGCAGATATCCCTTTTGGATATTTTCAGGTTTCAATAGAGGATGGGGTAAAAAATTGTATACGTGTTATAAAAGAGACAGGTTTTGAATCGGTGAAATTAGAGGGTGGATCTGAGATTGTACCTTTAGTGGAGCGGCTGGTGCATGCAGGGGTAAATGTAATGGGACATATAGGGTTGATGCCTCAGATGGTAAATACAATGGGTGGATATAAGATACAGGGTAGAACCAATCAGGATAAACTTATGGAAGATGCTCTGGCGCTGGAAAAGGCTGGTGCATTCTCCATCGTATTGGAAGGTGTGGTGGAAGGTGTGGCTAAAAAGATTACAGAAAAGCTAAGTATTCCCACCATTGGTATAGGTGCCGGTAGATACTGTGATGGACAGATACTTGTGTTCCACGATCTTTTGGGGCTATACGATGATCTTACACCAAAATTTGCCAAGCGGTATTGTAATGGTAGGGAGATATTTTTAAGTGCTGTTAATGAGTACGTAATTGAGACGAAAGAATCTAAATTTCCCGAAGAAAAACATGCTTTTCTGGAGTGATATATGGAAATAATTAGAGAAATCAAGAAGATGAAGGATTATATAGCTGAAAAAAGTAAAAAGGGGTATCGTATTGGCTTTGTCCCCACTATGGGGTATCTCCACGATGGCCATCTCAGCCTTGTGAGGCGATCAAAAAAAGATAACGATATCACCGTTGTAAGTATTTTTGTAAACCCTACACAGTTTGGTCCTAATGAGGATCTGGATAGATATCCCAGGGATTTTGATAGGGATGAAAATCTTCTTCGGAATGAATCGGTGGATGTTATATTTTACCCCGATCTGAAGGAGATTTACCCCGATAACTATATGACGTATGTTAATGTGGAAAAGATTACAGATAGGCTGTGTGGTATCAAAAGACCAGGCCATTTTAGAGGTGTTGCAACTATTGTATGCAAACTCTTCAACATCGTAAAACCTGATAGGGCATACTTTGGATTAAAAGATTATCAACAGGTTCTTGTTATAAAAAAGATGGTGGAAGATCTTAACATGGACGTTGATATCGTTCCGATGCCTATAGTACGGGAAGAAGATGGTCTTGCCATGAGTTCAAGAAATGTCTACCTGTCAAAAGAGGAGAGGGAGTCTGCCCTTTCTTTAAACAGGTCATTTGCGCTGGTGGAAGAACTGCTTAAAAATGGGGTGAGGAATAGTAAAACTATTAAAGATAAAGTTTCGGATTTTATTTTAGGACACCCTTACACAAAGATAGATTATGTGGAGATTATGGATCCAGATAATTTAGATTACGTGGAGGATATAACTGGTAATTTTTTGCTGGCATTGGCTGTATTTATAAACAAGACTAGATTGATAGATAATAAAATATTTGAGGTGTGATATGCTCAGGACCATGTTTAAAGCAAAGATTCACAGAGCCACAGTCACAGATGCAGATTTAAATTATGAGGGGAGCATCACGATAGATGAAGATCTACTCGATGCTTCCGGAATATTGCCTTACGAAAAGGTGGATATCTATAATATTACAAACGGTGCAAGGTTTTCAACTTACACTATAGTGGGTAAAAGGGGAAGTGGAGAGATATGTCTGAATGGAGCAGCTGCCAGATTGGTGCAGAAAGGGGATCTCGTCATCATAGTTTCTTACGGAATCTATAGCGAAGAAGATCTGAAAAACTATAAACCGGTTGTGGTTCACGTGGATAAAAACAATAAGATCATAAAGGTGTAAAAATTGGTTAATATTGATCTGATTTATCTTGAAGGATGTAGCTCCACACCAGAAACATTAAAGCTCATCAATGAAGTGGTGAATGATCTTGGTATTGAGGCAAAGATTAACACAATTTTAGTGGAAAACAGCGAACAGGCGAAGCAATGGAAGCTTTTTGGAAGTCCCACCGTTCAAATAAATGGTGTTGATATCGATCCCAAGATGAGGAATCAAGAGTGGTTTGGAATAACCTGAAGGCGATATGGGGCATCGGGGGTGCCCAGTAGAGAAATGATCGAAAATGCAATAAGAGAAGCATTAGGTCTTGTTTGATGTCGTATCTATTACTGGTGGGTGCTGCACTTTTTTGGTCTGGGAACTTTGTTTTGAGTAGGGGGATCAACGAATTGGTCCCCCCTGTTGCTCTCGGGTTCTGGCGATGGCTCATCGCTGGGTTAATTTTACTACCTTTTTCCGCAAAATATCTCTGGAGGGATCTGGGGATAATTAAAAAGAGGTTTTTATATTTTAATCTGTTAGCTTTTTTAGGAGTTACCTGCTTTAATACATTGATTTATACCGCAGTTCATTATACCACCGCCATCAATGCAGTCCTTGTAAATTCATTTGTCCCTATTCTGATACTTTTTGTATCTCTTATGATCTACAGAGAAAAACCGATAATAAATCAGATATCAGGAATCATAATCTCTACTATTGGGATCGTGGTAATAATGGTCAAAGGTAGCGTGGATGGACTTTTAAATTTTAGATTTAATCCGGGTGATCTATTAGTTTTCATAGCAGCTCTTACATGGGCATTGTACACTGTACTTTTGAAAAGTTTGCCGAAAGAGATACATCCCCTATCGTTTCTTCAGGGTATAATTATTTTAGGGCTTTTTTATATGCTTCCTTTTTATATTTTTGAATACAATATTAAGGGGGGATTTGAGTTAAACAGTAAAACGTTTGTAAGTATAGGTTATGTGGCTATTTTTGCATCTGTGATAGCTTTTATTTTCTGGAATAGAGCGGTAAGGGATGTGGGAGCCAATAGAGCTGGCCCTTTTATACATCTTATGCCTGTTTTTGGTACTATTCTTGCCATCATATTTTTGGGGGAAAAGCTCTACCTTTTCCATATTGTGGGGATATTTCTTGTCTTTTCGGGGATTTTGCTGACAAATAAGAAGGTTAAACGGTAATGATCTCTTTTTGTAGCTTTTTCTTTTTTAAATCTTTTTCCACAAATATCTTTTCTCTGGTGAAGGGGTCTTTTTCTGTCCAATAAACAACGGATGAATATGTGGAAGGGAGTGGGGTGAAGATCTGCACCTGCTCAGGTTTAATTCTTATATTTTCAGATATGTAATTTTTTAGTTTTTCCATCTCTTTTATCCCACACCCGGGGTGAGCAGCTATGAAGTAATAGGTTAGAAAATATTTAATACGGTTTTTTCTGCATACCTTGTAGAAATCTTCTATAAATCTCTTTAGATCTGACAGGGGTGGTTTCCCCATGAGCCTCAGCAGGTTGGCATCGATGTGTTCCGGTGCAATTTTAAGTTGGCCGGATGTGTGATGAAGGATCAATTCTTCCAGATATCTTCCACCATTTTTACTATCGTTTAATACCATATCATACCTGATCCCTGAGGCTACAAAAGATTTCTTAATGGATGGTATCCTTCTTATCTCTTCCAGAAGGTCTATGAGGGGTGAGTGATCAATTTTAAGAGATTTGCAGGGATTTGGGAAAAGGCATCTTTTGTCTTTGCACTTACCAGATTTCAGCTTTTTTGTACATTCAATTTCATACATGTTAGCTGTGGGACCACCTATATCCCTTATGATACCATCAAAATTTTTTAGTTTTGAGATCTTTTTCATCTCATTTATGATAGATTTTTTACTTCGACTAACTACTGTAGCCCCCTGATGAACGGTTATTGCACAGAAGTTGCATTCACCATAGCAACCTCGGTTGATGGTAATTGAAAATTTTATAGTGTCCAATGCTTTTACTTTCCCCAATTTTTTTAGTTCTGGGTGTATATCATGTTCGAATTCAATTTCATAAATTTCGTCAAGCTCTTTCTGTGTAAGAACCCTCTGGGGGGGATTGTGAATTAAGAATCTATCAAGATGTTTCTGACACAATCCTTTTGCGGTGATAGGGTCGTTATTTTCATAAAATAGGTTAAACATATCTATGAACTTATCTTTGTCTGATGAGACTTCCTCAAAAGATGGTAAAAGTATGTAATCTTCTTTTGGTCTTTTATCGATATAACATAAACCTCTTATGTCTCTGAAATCCTGGTTGTTTGCAAATCTTTTTGTGAGTTCCAAAAGTGTAATCTCTCCCATGCCGTATACAAGAATATCTGCTTTTGAATCGAAAAGGATCGATTTTCTTATTTTATCGTCCCAGTAATCGTAGTGTGCCACCCTTCGTAAGCTTGCTTCAATACCACCTATAATAATAGGTTTTTTGAAGTGATCGTATCTTTTTATCAGATTTACGTAGGAAATTGTTGCTCTATCAGGTCTTTTATTGTTTATCCCTCCGGGGGTAAAATCATCTTCTTTTCTCTTTTTACGAAGGGGTGTATAATTTGCCACCATCGAGTCCACCGATCCGGCTGTCACCCCCCAGAATAATCTGGGTGTGCCGAGCTTCATTATATCTTCGTCTGTATCTAATCTGGGTTGAGATACGATGCCCACGGTAAATCCATTTTTGTATAAATACTTTCCTAATAGGGCTACTCCACAGTAGGGAGAGTCTATATAGCAATCCCCTGTGACTAAAATTATATCTAATTGGTTGATATCTAATTTTTTCAAATCTTCTTGATTTATTGGCAAAAACATAATCTTATAGTATAATATTTATATGAGTTTAGTCAAAGATTATTTTACCATACCCAATATGATTACGATAGGAAGAATAGCGACTATCCCTTTTTTTGGATATTATATCTTTATTGGTGAAATGGCAACTGCATCTATCTTGTTTTTATTTATGGCTGTTTCAGATTTTGTTGATGGTTTTATCGCCAGAAAATTTAATCAGATTACTAAATTGGGTAAATTCATAGACCCTTTAGCGGATAAACTTGTTATAATGACAACTATTTTTGTGGCGGGGTTGTTTCAGGTAAAATACAGTATCCCTTTCTATTTTGCTGTGGTGATACTCATAAAAGAGCTTTATCTTTTGGTGGGTATAGTTGTTTTATATCTTTTTAGAAAGAGACTCATTGTCGAAACTTTATTTATAGGTAAGATTACGATGTTTATGGAATATCTTACCGTCGTGATGTATATGCTATCTTATTTCTGGCCTTTTTTAGGGGCTGTTTTACACTATCTGTATATCATAACCACCTTTTTTGCATTTTCATCAATAGTTTTTTATACACTTAAAAACTAAAACTTTAAGTCACCGCAGACGAAAAAATATTATACAAAATGTTGTAAAATAAACAGTACAGAGGGATCTATGATAGATGACTACCTATTTTCCCTTACATTCAGCTATCCACTTCCCTTTTAAGGTTTGGATAATTTTAATCTCTGGCTGCTCTATCACTGTTTTACCATCGAAGCTGTTACCTTTATACGTCATCTCACCAGCTCCCTTTGTAACTACTCCGTCAGATTTACATTCGATTTTCCAGTAAACAGTATTCCCTTTTACTTTTATGTCGTATGACTTGCAATTTTGTTGGTTGTTTTTGTCCGTCGGTTCGGATGGCACATAATTGTCTTTTTTCATACAGATGGTATATTTTGTTTCAGGTAGGCTGAATCCACCCATGCCACTCATTTTCATAGTGACTTCCCAGAGCCCCTCCTTGAAGTCTTTTGGAGCAGCAAGAATATTGGCTGAAAAGATTATGACCACTGAGAAAATGTAAAAAATTTTTTTAAACATATTTACCCCCTACAGGTTTTATTATAAGATAATAAATTATATAATACGATATGAAAAAAGCAAATTAAAATGGAGTTTATATGTTGAGAATTAAAGGTGACTTTGGAGAAGCTGAAATTTTTACTGATAATGTTGATGAAACAACAATATCTCAGGTGAAGAATCTCTGTAATAGTGTTATTGCCAAAAATTCAAAAATCCGAATAATGCCGGACTGTCATGCCGGTGTCGGCTGTGTTATTGGTACAACCATGACGATAAAGGACAAGATTGTACCTAACCTGGTGGGTGTTGATATAGGTTGTGGAATGTATGTGGTTAGGTTAAGGGATTTTAAAGATCCAGAGATACTAGACGAAGTTATCAAAAACTTTATCCCCAGTGGTAAATCTGTGAGAAGCAAAATTTATAAAAGAGTCGAGGAGATTGAAATAGATAGACTAAAGTCGAAAAAAGAATTGGATATTCAAAGGGGATATCTTAGTATTGGTACTCTTGGTGGGGGTAATCACTTCATCGAAGTGGCAAAAGGGGAGGGGTATTATCTAATAATTCATTCTGGAAGCAGGCACCTTGGTAAGCAGGTGGCGGAATACTATCAGAATCTTGCAAAAAATATATGTCAGAAGAAGGGGATAAAGATTACAAATGGTCTGGAATACCTGGAAGGTGAGGAGATGGAGAATTATCTGCATGATATGAAAATTATGCAAAATTATGCAAAGATAAACAGGGAATCTATGGCGGAGATAATTATTGACAAAATGAAGCTGGAATTTCTTGATTCTTTCCATACAATTCACAATTACATCGATATCGATAATAGTATTTTGAGAAAAGGTGCAGTGTCTGCAAAAAAGGGGGAAAGGATTTTGATACCGCTTAATATGAAAGATGGTTCCCTGATATGCATAGGAAAGGGGAATCCAAACTGGAATTTTTCGGCCCCACATGGAGCGGGTAGGATTATGTCAAGAAACAAAGCAAAAGAGGTTATAACACTGGAGCAGTTCAAAGAGACGATGAGGGGGGTATTTAGTACCACCATTAATAAGTGGACCATTGATGAGGCACCTCAGGCATACAAATCTCCGGATGAAATTATTAAAAGTATCGGTGAGACAGTAGAAATAGTGGAAAGACTTACCCCGGTTTACAACTTTAAAGCGGCGGAGTAATCATCTCTTTTTAGCAAAAGGGTGTGCTTCATCGTAGATTTTCAAAATGTCTGAAAGATTAAGGTGTGTGTATTTCTGGGTTGTGGAAAGGGAGGAGTGACCCAACAATGATTGTATCGTCCTTAGATCTGCTCCGCTTTCCAACATATGTGTGGCAAAGGAATGCCTGAAGGAGTGGGGGGAAAAATCGAGGGGGAGCCCTGCCATTTTGAGATATTTCTCCACTATTCTTCTTACACTTCTATCGGAAAGGGCAGTACCACTTTTGTTTATAAAAAGTTTATCCGTTTTGATAATATGGCTTTTTGGGATATCATCCCTTGTGGCAAGGTATTGTTTTATAAAATCGATATGAAATTCTGCAAGAGGTATCATCCTTTCTTTTTTCCCCTTACCCCTAACCCTAAGCCTTAACCCCTGGAAATCGATATCATCTATCTTTATTCCGACGAGCTCAGAAACCCTTACCCCAGTACCATACATTAGCTCCATTAACAGGGCATCCCTTATCCCCTGTGGGGTATTCTTATCCGGAAGCTCCAGCAATGTGAAGAGATCATCTATATTAAACACTTTGAAGAGTTTTTTCTCTTTTTTAGGGAATTTCAGCATTCTGGCATGACTTTCTTCTAAGTAACCTTTTTGGGTAAGAAATTTAAAAAAAGATTTTATCGTGGATATCTTTCTCTCTATGGAGCTTTTGCTGAGGTTTCTATCGTACAGCGTTGTTATGTAGCCTCGTAGTACAAAAAAATCTATATCTTTGATATCTATTGATTCATCATTTATGAAATTGATTAGCTCCACCAGATCGTTCATGTATGACCTTATGGTATGGTCACTGGCATTTTTTTCTATTTTAAGAAAATTACCAAAGCTATCCACAGCTTCTATCAAATTCATATCTTTAGAACTCTTAGGAAATCCTCTATCTTTTTCAGTGCTCTTTCTGCCTGTATCTGCTTTTTTAAATTTTTGTCCTTAATACCCTCAATGTTAGAAAGCATTCCAAAATGGAAGTTTGAAGGGGAGAAATTCTTAGATTCTAAGCGTGATACGTAATTTTGCAAAGAAAAAAGCGCCGTATCTTCAGGTAATTTTAGTGGAGATTTATGTAGGTATCTATGGTATACATCAAAAGCCACCGTCAATCCACTGGCAATCGATTCGACATAACCCTCCACGCCGGATATCTGCCCTGCAAAATATATTTCTTCACCTCTTATTTTGTAGTTATCTTCGAGTATATTCGGTGCATTAATGTATGTATTTCTATGGATTGAACCATATCTTAAAAATTCTGCGTTTTCAAGCCCGGGGATAAGCCTAAAAACTCTCTTTTGCTCCTTTATCTTCATTTTTGTTTGGAAACCTACGATATTGTAAGCAGTCCCCTCTTTATTTTCCTTCCTCAGCTGCACTACAGCGTAATATTTATCTTTTGTGATGGGGTTTTCAAGCCCCACAGGACGCATGGGGCCAAATATAAGCGTTTTAAATCCCCTTGAGGCAAGCTCTTCGATGGGTATACAATTTTCATAATATTTAGCCTTTTCAAACGATCTCAGTTCAACCTTTTCTGCGTTTATAAGTTCAAAGTAGAATTTTTCATACTCCTCTTTGGTCATCGGGCAGTTTAGATAGTCTGCATCCCCTTTGTCATATCTGCTTTTGAAGAATACCTTTTCATAGTTAATTGTATCGGCATCCACTATCGGTGAAATGGCGTCATAAAAGAATAGATGATCTTTTGTCATATTTATTAAATTTCTGGCAAAATTTCCACTGGTAAGTGGACCCGTAGCTATTATCAATGGCCTGGAATCGGGGATCTCTGTTATCTCTTCGCGAATTATTGTAATGTTGGGATGGTTTTCTAAGATATTTGTGACTTTTTCTGCAAATAGCTTTCTATCAACTGAAAGGGCATTGCCAGCTGGGATTCTCGTTTCATAGGCTATTTTTATCAAAAGGCTTCCCATAAGCTCCAGCTCTTTTTTCAGCAACCCATTTGAGTTTGTAATATCGATCGATTTCAGAGAGTTGGAACACAAAAGTTCCGCCATCAG
>NZ_JBMFQS010000004.1:146832-161938 GCF_049968475.1 Calditerrivibrio sp.
TCTTTTTTCAGCAACCCATTTGAGTTTGTAATATCGATCGATTTCAGAGAGTTGGAACACAAAAGTTCCGCCATCAGACCTGTCTGGTGGGCTTCGGTAAGTTTGTGAGGTCTCATCTCATATAAAACTACATTAAACCCCTTTTCCGCCAGTTGAAAAGCGGCTTCAGAACCCGCCAGCCCTCCACCTATGATTGTTACGGTATTATTTTTTGGGGGATATACTGCCATCTTCGTTTTTTACAGCTGATATTGTATTTTTGCATTCAGGGTAGTTTGAGCAGGCATAAAAGATCCCTTTCCTGGATCTTTTCAAAACCATCCGTCCCCCACATTTTTCACATTGGAATTCTTGGACAGTTGGTTTTGGTTTTATAACGATTTTCCCCTCTTCGTTTATCATGTAATTTGAAGTAAAGGTGCATTTTGGGTAATTCTTACAACCTATGAATAGACCATTTTTCCCTTTTTTTAGTTGTAATTCTCCCCCACATTCGGGACATTTTTCATCTAATATATATCCATTGCCGATGAGTATAATCTTACCATCTTTATCTCTTAAAAAATTTTTTATATTTTTGCATTCCGGATATTTGGGGCAGGTGAGGAGCTCTCCAAATCTGGATCTTTTTATTACCATTCTGGTGCCACATTTATCGCAAATGATATCAGTTTCTTCGAACCCAGCTTTGTTTTCTATCAAAACAATTTTTCCATGTTCATCCCTTTTGAAATTGGAGGTGAAATTGCATTCAGGATAGTGTTCGCAGGCTAAAAAGAAACCATTTTTGCCAAACTTTATATTCAAGTACCCTTTTTTACACTGGGGGCATAATATATCCGTCTTTAGGTTTGTGATGAATTGCTTGTCTGCTTTTTCCAGCTCATTTTTAAAAGATCTGTAAAAGTCGTTTAAAAGTTCAAGCCAGTCTAGCTTCCCCTCTTCAATCTCATCGAGCTTTTTCTCCATCTCTGCCGTAAATCCTACCTCAAAGATCTTATCAAAGTTGTCAATGAGCAGCTTCACCACAAATCTACCCAGCTCTGTTGGGTAAAATCTTTTTTCTTTAAGATCCACGTATCCTCTTTCCAGAATTGTTGAGATTATATTTGCATAAGTGCTTGGTCTTCCAATCCCTTTTTGCTCTAAGGCTCTCACCAGACTTGCCTCTGTGTAGCGGGGGGGTGGTGTTGTGAAGTTCTGCTTTGTTTCGTATCTATTTGGGATGGCTGTATCATTTATGTTTACAGATGGCAGGATCTGTTGCTCTTCATCCTCAGCATCTTCAACCGTTTCAGTGTAAAGTTTCATAAAACCGGGGAATATTAAAACTTTACCCATTGCTCTGAATAGATACTTGCTTACTTCAATATCGATAACAGTTTTTTCAAAGATGGCATCAGCCATCTGGGATGCCAAAAATCTTTCCCATATGAGCTTATAAAGTTTGTATTGATCGGGTGTGAGGAATTTTTTCACATCCTCCGGTGTTCGGTTAACGGATGTGGGTCTTATGGCTTCGTGGGCATCCTGAATGTTGTTATTTTTGCTTTTCGTGAATCTACTTGTGCTACCAAGGTACTCTTTGCCGTAATTTTTCTGTATGAAGTCTCTTGCATCTTTTTTGGCGATGTCGGATATCCTTGTGGAATCTGTCCTCATGTAGGTAATTAAACCTGTAGGTCCCTCTGATCCCAATTCAACACCTTCATAAAGCTGCTGGGCTATCATCATCGTTTTTTTTGCAGTAAAGCCAAGCTTTTTAATAGCCTCCTGCTGAAGTGTGGAGGTAATAAAAGGGGGGTATGGGGATTGCTTACCTTCTTTTTTTTCTAAATTTGAGACTTTACCAGTTTTGTTATCAAGATCTTCTAAAATCTCTTTTACTTTCTTCTCATCAGGGATTTCAGCTCTTTTACCATCAATCTTTTCAAGTTTACCTTTTATTTCACTTTCGGATACGTTAAATATTCCGTGAATAGTCCAGTATTCTTTTGGGACGAATTTCTCTATTTCTTCTTCCCTTTCCACGATGAGTCTTAATGCCACAGTTTGAACCCTTCCGGCGGAAAGACCATATTTTATAGGTTTCCATAAAAGGGGGCTTATCTGATATCCCACCAGTCTATCGAGTATTCTTCTTGATTGTTGGGCATTTACCCTTTTGATGTTGATTTCGGTGGGGTTTTTAATCCCCTCCGCAATCCCTTTTTCGGTAATTTCGTTAAATGATACACGATAGATATTCTTGTTTTTATCTTTTATCTCCTCAGCTATGTGCCAGGCTATCGCTTCACCTTCCCTGTCGGGGTCAGGGGCAAGATATACTTTTTTGGCGTCCTCTGCCAATTTTTTTATCTCTTTGATTATCTTTTTCTTGCCAGAGAGTATTTCATATTGGGGTTTGAAGTTATTTTCTATATCGATTCCGAGATCTTTTTCCGGAAGATCCTTTATATGTCCCATTGAAGCAGTAACTTTAAAATCTTTACCTAAGTATTTCTCAATAGTTTTTGCTTTTGATGGTGATTCAACTATGACTAAATTTTTAGACATATTACCCCTTTTCTAAGAAAAGTCCTCTTCCGTTTCAAACTGCTCGAAATAAAGATTTCTTGCCTCCATAAGAGTGAATAAAAGTGCGTTTTTGTAATTTTCAATAGATACCTTTTGTTGAGAGGATTCAATGGCCTTTTCTATGCTTTCTTCAATTAATTCAGCTTCTAGAATACCGTATAGATATAGTTTTTGAATAAAGAGCATGGTTTCGTTTGAAAGTTTGGAGATCTCTTTTTTTGTAAAAGTTCTATATATGGGGTTGCCAGAAAAGTTTTGAATTTCAAAGATCGACATAGCCTGTCTTATTTCATGATCCCCAAAACCTATATCGATGAGTTGATTTGTAAGCTCAGTCTCATCTAATTTTTTGGTGTTATCGATATAGTCTATGATAATATTAATTGCTATAAATATCTTATCCATTAATCCTCCTATTTAAACTGTACTTTCCATTGCTATCCATATAAATTATATCTTCAAGTTCCATATTTGTTATAATAGCTAATATATCTGAAGCAGATTTCCCGGCTTTCAAACAGATCTCATCAACAGTAGCTGGACCTGTCATCAAAATGTCAATAATTTTTGAGTAATCGCCATCTTTGGCTATAATAGTATTATTATCTTTTTTGTCAATAAATTTCGATATATTTAAAATATGACTATACTCTTCAATTACATCTAAATAAGATTCCACCAACTTTGCACCCTCTTTCAGAAGGGTATTTGTACCGCTGTTGGTATCGGTGGGCCATGCTGGTACTGCAAATATATCTCTACCGTATTCAACTGCCAACTGAGCAGTTATCAACGATCCACTCTTTTTGGCTGCTTCCACAACCACCACCCCCAATGATAACCCCGTTATTATCCTATTCCTTTTTGGAAAATTATGTGCATTGGGCATTTCCATCAGTGGAAGTTCGGATAGTATGCATCCATTTTTATAAAGCTCGGGTAAAAATTTTTTATGGTGGGCGGGATAAACGTTTAGAAGGCCATTGCCAAAAACCGCAACTGTTGACCCCTTTTCGAGTGCCCCTATGTGGGCGTATATATCGATACCTGTGGCAAATCCGCTAACGACATTAAAACCAACTTCAGCGAGATCTGATGCAAGTCTTCTGGCAAACTCTTTACCCTTATTTGATGCCCTTCTGGAACCAACTATCCCTATTGAAGGTTTTTTTAAGACTGTTTTATCACCTAAGGTGTAAATTAGGGCAGGTGGGTCGTTTATTTGCTTTAGTAGATCCGGGTAATCTTCATCCTCCAGAAGGGTGATTCCTATTCTATATTTTTTTATAAGGGATATCTCTTTTTCAACGAAATTAAGGTCTATCTGTTTTTTAGAGATCATTTCCACCTGTGATTGGGTTAATCCTGACTCCATAAGATATTTTAAATCCACCTTAAAGATGTTTGCCAGAGTCCCAAAATGTCTGTAAATATTAAAAATAGAGGTATGGGATACCCCTTTTATGCTCAAAACTGATAGATAAGTGTAGATCAGGTCTTCCCTATTCATTTTCTAGTATAACCTTCCATATATTTACAGCTTTTTCAAGGGTACCTTCCGGGATAAAAAAGTTTGGATTGTGGAGAGGATATACACCATCCTTCTTTATTCCCAGCCTTATAAATAGTGAAGGGGCTATTTTACCGTAAAAACAGAAATCTTCCCCCCCCATAGATAGGTTTGTATCTGTTGTGAAATCTATACTAGACTTTTGGAAAATTTGTATAGTTTTATCTATTAAATTTCTATCATTAACAACCGGAAAAGTACCATCTGAAATCTCTAAATTGTAATCGACATCAAAGTTACACTTCATGGAAGATAGGTTTTTTTCAAGCTCATCTGCTATAATTTTTTTTGTATCATCGCAAATGTATCTGAAGGTACCTAATATCTCTGCCTTATCTGGAAGAATATTCGCAGCCGTTCCACAACTCACCTTTCCAAAAGAGAGGACGGATGGAATGATCGGATTTATCTTTCTTGACACAATGGTCTGAGAATTCATGATAAAACTTGATATGGCAACCACTATGTCATTCCCCTTGTGGGGATATGCGGCATGTGTCCCTTTACCGCTGATTGATATTTTAAAATGGGTTGATCCCGCCATTACAGCACCATTCTTTATTCCAGCTATTCCAAATTCAGTATCTGGATCCACGTGCAGGGCATATATCTCATCTACACCTCTCATCCCACCATGTTTTATAACCATTTTGGCACCGGAGATGATCTCTTCTGCCGGTTGAAAGATAAATCTAAGATTCTGTTTAGGTTTGATCTTCCCCTCTGAAATCTGTCTCAAAACAGTAAGCAGTGCCGTTGAGTGTAGATTGTGTCCACAGAGATGTTTACATGATCCATCACCACAGGGTAAGGCATCGATGTCTGCCCTTATGGCGATCGTTTTGTTTGATTTTTGATCTATATCACCAAAAAGGCCAGTGGATAGTCTTTTGTAGGTGGTTATGCCATATTTTTTCAAAAATGTTTCTATATAATCGGTGGTTTTAAATTCTTTCATTGATGGTTCCGCAAGTGAAGAGATATCTTCAAAGGTTTTTAGATCGTATTGGTCTATCAAAGTCATTTACACTCCCGGAAAATTATGCTATCTCTTTTTAAAAGATAATAGGGTGAAAGATGAGTAATGTCAATGAACTTTTGAAAAAGATACCAAAAGTTGATGAAATATTGAAATTTTTTGAAAGTAGCTACAATAAAGATATTTTAAAGTATATTCTTAATAGACTATTGGATGAATTAAGAGATAGATTAAAGAGGAATGGTGCTTTGGATTTCTCAATAGATTCAATTGTTGAAGATCTAAAGAGAAGTTATGGTGATTTTTCAAATGGTAGCCTGAAAAGGGTTATAAATGCAACTGGAGTGGTGGTGCATACGAATCTTGGGAGGTCACCAATTTCCGAAGAGATTTTTATGTCGGTGAAAGATATCGTCTGCAGGTACAGTAATCTTGAATTTGATTTGGATTCAGGTGAAAGGGGGGATAGATATTTTCATTCTGTGGAATATTTGAAACTACTTACGGGTGCCGAAGATGCTGTGGTGGTAAACAACAATGCTGCTGCTGTATTTATAATACTCAATACCTTTGGTAAAGGTAAAGAGGTGTTGGTTTCAAGGGGTGAATTGATAGAGATAGGTGGTAGTTTTAGATTGCCGGAGGTTATGAAGGAAAGTGGATCAATCCTGAGGGAAGTAGGAACTACGAATAGAACCAAAATTAAAGACTATGAGTCAAATATAACCGAAAATTCATCTGTGATTATGAAATCACATACAAGTAATTATAAAATAATAGGTTTTACTGAAAGTGTTTCCCTTGAAGATATCGCCCATTTAGCTAAAAAGTATTCATTAATATCATATTATGATGCTGGAAGTGGTGTGATCTTGGATAAGATGAATGTTTGTGGGGAAGATACTATCATCAATGCTGTAAAAAGTGGTGTGGATATGGTGAGCTTCAGTGGTGATAAACTGTTGGGGGGGCCACAGTGTGGGGTGATTGTCGGTAAAAAGAGATTGATAG
This sequence comes from Calditerrivibrio sp., assembly GCF_049968475.1. Taxonomy (NCBI): domain Bacteria; kingdom Pseudomonadati; phylum Deferribacterota; class Deferribacteres; order Deferribacterales; family Calditerrivibrionaceae; genus Calditerrivibrio; species Calditerrivibrio sp. The sequence continues at coordinate 152,970 of NZ_JBMFQS010000004.1, forward strand.
AGATGATAAAGAAAAATCATTTGCTGAGGATGTTGAGGGTGGATAAGATTACGCTTTCGATTTTACAAAAAACGTTACTTTATTATCTCCTTGATGTTACAAAGATTAAATTATATAAAATTTTCAATTCAGATATAAATGATCTTGAAAAGAAAGCTCAATCTCTACGGGAAAATCTTTTGAATAAGGGTATTCATGATATTGAGATAATGGTTTTTAGATCAAAAGGGTTTATCGGTGGTGGTGCATGCCCGGAAGAGGGGATAGATTCAATTGCATTGGGGATTGTGCTAAATGAATATTGCGAGAAGGTTTCCAGGATTTTAAGAAATAGACCGATACCTATCATTTGTAGAGCGGAAAAAGGTGCTCTTGTTTTTGATATGTTGACGGTTTTTGACGATGAGATAGGTTATCTGTCTGAATCTATAGCATATGCTTTGGGGGAAATAAGATAGATATAATTATGAAAAAGAAGAATATAATAGTAGGAACAGCAGGGCATATAGATCATGGTAAGTCTTCCATCATCAAAATAATCACAGGAATAGATCCTGATAGACTTATTGAAGAGCAAAAAAGGGGGATAACAATAGATCTTGGATTTGCATTCCTTGAAAAGGGGGATATCTCTTTTTCTTTTGTGGATGTTCCGGGGCATGAGGATTATCTGAAAAATATGGTGGCAGGTGCTATTGGGTTTGATATATGTATATGCGCAGTTGACGTAAATGAAGGGGTAATGCCCCAAACGATTGAGCATATGAATATCGTTAGGTATCTGGGGGTTGACAACGTTGTGGTCGTTCTAACAAAGATAGATAAAGCCGGTGATAATCTGTATGATAGCATTAAGAAGATTGAAAATTATTTTTCACAATTTCGGTTTAAGAGATTAGCATTTATCAAATGGAGTATATTTGACAAAACGGCTAAAGATAATCTGGTTAAAACATTGATGGATTATGCCCTGGGGTACGAAAGAAAAGTTGTGTGGGACTTATTTTTACTTAATATTGATAGGGTTTTTACTCTGATGGGTTTTGGTACAATAGTTACAGGATCTGTGTTATCCGGGGAGCTTTCACAGGGGGATACCGTTAGAATTCTACCATCAGGTATAGAAACAAAGGTAAAAGGGCTTTCGGTACACAACCAAAATGTGGATGAGGTGAAAGCAGGTTGCAGAGCCGCCATAAATTTGCAAAATATAGGTAAAGATGAGGTGGATAGAGGGGATATTATTACAAAAGGGGGAGTATTACAAAATTTTAATGCCGTATATGGGGAAATTACCCATTTTGATACAGGTTTTGATATAAAACTAAAGCATGGAGGTGAATATACCTTTTTAATTGGTACAGCTGTCAGAACAGGAAGGATCTATTTTATAAATGAGAGATATGTGAGGATGACCTTTAAAGATGGGTATCCATTTCTACCGGAAATGAAAATTCTTATAAGACTACCCAATCCAAAAGTTACCGTTGCGGGGGTAAAGATTCTTTTTGTCGGCGAAATTAAATGGCCTAAATCTAATTTGATCGATTATTTGACATCACTATCCATCTACGGGGTAAAAAAGGGGGTATTTGATTATCTGCAGAAAAACATTTCATTACATCAGGATGATCTTTATCAGAAATTTTTACTGCATTTGACCGATCTGCCTGAGGAGTATTTGATTATTGAACGATATATTTATTTGAAAGAGTATATAGATAAAATCATAAATGAATATTTAGAAAGGCTCCAGAAGGAAAAATCTTTAAAATTAGATAAGCTTATAGCTCTTGAAAATGATATTTTAAGACGATTTATATCTGATGAGATTATAAATTTAGCAAAACAAATGGGGTATACTTTTGTTAATGGAGAATTAAGGCAGGATCTTGATGATAATTTTAAAAATGTATGTATAAAGATATTGAAAAATATGGAGTCAAACTTAAGTCTGAGTAATCCATCTATAGTATCTGAACAGTTGGGAATTGATAAAAATACAGTCAACAATTGTTTCAAAATGCTTGTAAATAAGGAATTAATAAAAAGAATAGATAGAGATGGGAACTATGTTCCTGTGGAGATCTTAAAAAAATTTTTTGTGGATGCGGTAAAGTTATGCAAGAGGGAAGGATATCTGGATATCACAAATGTAAAAAAGATTATTACGGCTCCCCGAAAGATATTGATACCTCTTTTGGAACTACTCGATGCTTCTGGTAATTTTGAAAATATTGAGAATAAAAGGTATTTTAAACAGAAAAGATAGATTTTATATAATAAAATATTTTTTGGAGATAATTATGGAGAATTTCAAGCTTGAATATAAGTACATTAAAGGAAATTACATTACTCCTGATGATGTTAAAATATCATTATTTGCTAGAATCTTCCCTTCAGTATATTTCTATTACAGAATATTAACGTTGATACTTCACGGTTCAAAGTTGGCAAGAGCCGGAAAGTATGATCTGCACCAATGGATGGTGAGCAGTTTTAGAGCACTTGATATAATTGAAAAGGTAGGAATAAAAGTAAGAATTGATGGTGTTGATAATATTCAAAAAACTGATAAACCTGCTGTTTTTGTGGCAAATCACATGAGTACAGCAGAGACATTTCTGTTGCCTTCCATAATAGTACCATTTAAGCCTGTGACGTATGTGTTAAAGGAAAGTTTGATTAGGGTTCCTTTTTTCAAAGATATATTGAATGCTAGAGATCCCATCGTTGTTACGAGGGATAATCCCAGAGAGGATTTCAAAATAGTTATGGAGAAAGGTGTAAAACATCTAAATGAGGGTATGTCTGTTATCGTATTTCCACAGACAACAAGAACAACAAGTTTTTATGAAAAACAGTTTAATTCAATGGGTGTTAAACTTGCTAAAAAGGCTGGGGTACCGATAATCCCTATTGCCCTCAAGACTGATGCATGGTCAAATGGTAAATTTATAAAAGATCTGGGGAAGATCCATACTGATAGGGATATGAGATTTGTAATAGGTGAACCAATAGAGATAAAAGGTAAGGGTGATGAGGAGCATCAGATGGTTATCGATTTTATCAAGAAACATCTTACCCAGTGGGGTGTAATAGTGGAACGAAATGATGGAAAAATGGAAAGTAATTGAATACTACAGGGATATAGCCAGAAGAGAGGGGGTCAAGAAACCAACTGGTAGGGTGAAGATTGCACTGATTTACCCAAATGTTTACGAAATAGCTTCCCAAAATTTGGGTTTTCAATTTGTCTATAAGCTTTTCAACGAAACAGATGGGATTGCCTGTGAAAGGTTTGTTCTCGATTTCTATGAAGATAACCTTTCAATAGAAAATCAGAGATTTTTAAGGGAATTTGATATAATTGCTGTTAGTATAAATTTTGAAGAGGATGTTTTAAATTTAGTAAAATTTCTGCATTCCCAGAAGATCCCTATATTAAGAAGAGACAGAGGTTCTGATTATCCACCTCTAATCGCCGGCGGTGCCCTTACCGTTATAAACCCACAGATACTTATAGATATTGTGGATATCATACTTTGTGGAGATTTCAGACCTATTTATGAATCCACCAAATCGATTTTTACAGATTATCAGGATAAAAATAGATTTATAGGTGATTTGAAGCAGTTTAATTTCTCCATCTATTCTGGCCAGGATAGATTGGCCAAACCGGCCATAGATTATTCCTGTGAACCGATATTTTCCTCAATTAAAAGTTATAAAGGTGATTTCAGCGATCTATTTTTAGTGGAGGCTTCCAGAGGATGTAGATTCAGTTGCAGATTTTGCACTACAGGTTACAATTTAAGGCCATACAGAAAAGTAGATATAGATAAAATTAAAGAGATTGTTGAGAATAAAAGTTTTTCCGATAATATAGGTATAATCAGTGCTGCTTTTGGTGATATAGACGGGCTTGATGATCTGCTTAACTGGATGATTCAAAAAAATTTAAAAATCTCAGTTTCCTCTCTGAGGATAGATTCTCTGAAAAAAGAGATGTTGGAAAAATTAAAACTTTTAGGGGTAAGATCGATTACCATTGCGGAAGAGGTGGTATCCGAAAAATTGAAAAAGCTTATTAAAAAAAATATAACCGAACAGCAAATTTACAATGTGGTGGAAAAAGTGGCGGAAACAGGTATAGAAAATCTAAAGTTGTACTACATCTTTTGTTTGCCCGGAGAAGGGATAGATGATGTAGTAGCTATGGTGGAAAGGATAAAAAATATTGGTGAGATATTCAGAACTGTGCAGAGGGATAGCCATAACAGATTGGGTAAGATAAAGGTGTCCGTCAATGTTTTTAATCCTAAACCTTTTACACCAATGCAATATTTTCCTTTGGTAAGGGAGGATGAGTATAATGCGAAGTTTAAGATTCTGTCGGAGCTTAAAAAGATTCCAAATTTAAAATGCGACATTATGCCCTATAAAGATGCAGTTATCCAATCGATCCTTGCAAAAGCTCAGAAGAATATATATGAACTTTATATGTTTTACATCAATAACGATTTTAACCTGAAGAAGGTTTTGAAATATTTCGATTATTCATATATTTATGTCAGTGATGTTAAATATCCATGGGAAGATCTTGTTGAGCCAATTTTCCCTCTGGAGAATATAAAAGTGGAGTATGAAAGGTGCTTACAGCTTATAAGAAGTTGATGATTATAAAACCTGATATGGTAGTTCCGGGGATTTTTCAGGCATTTACCACAAGGTTCTCCGGCTACAGCTCTGGTTATTACAATTCATTTAATCTTGGATACTACACTCCGGATGAAAATGTGGATAAAAATTATGAACTATTAAGATCTATTTTTGGTTTTACTAATATAAAGATATTAAAACAGATACATTCCGCAAAAGTAATAGTACTTGATAGGTATGATTTTGCAATAGAAGAGGGGGATGGTATTTTCACTTCTTTAAATGGGGTAGTTACCGGCATTCAGACGGCGGACTGTTGGACAGTTCAACTTATTGGGGAAAGCTACGTAGCGAATCTGCATTGTGGCTGGAGAGGGATTTTTTTGGGGATAATTGAGAATGCAACAGAACTTTTTTGCAAATATGGAGATAAAGTCAAAATCGCTTATGTGGGGCCGGGGATATGCGGCCAATGTTATGAAGTAGGGGAAGAATTAGTGGAAAAATTTTCCCGGATATCAAGATTGAATTTTTATTGTATAAAAGATGGCAGATATCTGTTGGATTTAAAAGAAATTATAATTGAAAAACTAAAAAATCTAAGTATTTTTAATATTGAGAGTTTAAATTATTGCAGTTTTTGTAAAGATTATTTATACTCTTATAGAAGGGATAAAGGTTATACAGGTAGAATGCTTTCTCTATTGGGTAGAATATGATCGGTGATAGAATAAGATACATTACTGAAAAGATAGATAGGGCAGCTGTGAGATCAGGTAGAAGATTGGATGATATTACGCTCGTGGCGGTGAGTAAAACATTTCCTATTGAAAAAATAATTGATGCATATAACTCTGGTTTGAGGATTTTCGGAGAGAGTCGTTTACAGGAAGCTGCCGGTAAGATTGAACATTTAAAAGCATTCCCGGATATCAAATTTCATATGATAGGTCATCTCCAAACCAACAAGATCAGGATGCTGAAAGATTATTTCAGTCTTGTTCACTCTGTTGATAGTGTGCATTTGGCCAAAAAGATGAACGACTATTTTTATTCAATCAATAGGGTACAGGATATTCTTATCCAGGTCAACCTTGTGAATGAGCCCCAGAAGTATGGTATAAAAATAGAGGAGTTTGATGAAATGATGGAAAAAATGAAGAGTTTTCCCAATCTAAGAGTCAGAGGTCTTATGTTTATTCCCCCATTTTATGATGACCCCGAGATGAACAGAGGTAATTTTAGAAGGATGAAAGTCCTGTTTGATGAAACGAAGAAAAAGTATAAGGAATTCAAAGAATTTGATATTTTATCTATGGGTATGAGCGATGATTTTGAGATCGCAATTGAAGAGGGGGCTAACATGGTAAGAATCGGTTCAGCAATCTTTGGAGAGAGGGTTTAGGGAGGTGGTATGTATTTTATAAATCTTATTCTAAAATTTTACATAATTGTCTTGATTTTCAGGTCTATATTTACATCACAGGAGCTCTATTTTAACCCTTTTGGTAAACTTGTGGCTTCCTTGACGGAGCCGATTTTTACCAATCTTTTTAAGGGGAAAAGTAAGGCAACCACCGATAAATATATCCCTTTTATGATAATTTGTATCATTTTTTTGCAATTTTTAGTGAATTTGATGGGGAATTTTACTTCTCTTTCCATTGTTTTTCTCGATACTATACAGGATAATTTAAATTTTATTATCGTATTTCTTATTATATCCATTATATTAGGCTCAGGTAAAGGGATTCAAACATATTACTCCATATATTTTTATAGAATCGGCCTGCCATGGATAAAATTTACGAGAAGATTTATAAAGATTCAGGATAATAGGATAGTTTTCCCGGCGATTATCCTTTTGATATTTATTTATGGTGTCTTAATAGTAGGTTTGAATGCCATTTTAAACTTTATTTACAGAGGGGATCTTTTTTTAACAGGTGCTCTATTTAAATTTCTTTCAGGCGGTGTTAGCATAATCGATTCATTACTTTCTTACCTTTTCTGGCTTATTATTATTAGAGCTTTGCTATCATGGGTTAGTCCTGATCCGAGAAATCCATTTGTGCAGATTGTGTATTCTCTTACTGAGCCTATACTTGCACCATTTAGAAGAATAATTCCACCATTAGGCTTTCTGGATCTTTCCGCCTTTGTGGTGCTTATAATTATAGAGATTGTCAGGAATCTGCTTTTAAGAATTTAGATTTAATGAAATGTTGTTGAATTAATGAGAAATATTATTATAATCAAACAAAGAGGTATTGAAGGTGGAAATTTAGATAATGAAAAGGGGTAATGATGTGGAAATTTAGATTGATTTATTCTATTGTGATTCTTACGGCTTTTATTTTTTTAAGAAATCAACTTGGTATCGATATGAATTATGCGGTTGTTTATGGTCTGGGGGTTATTTTATTGATTAATATTACCGAAATATTGATATCAGATCTTAAAAGTACCAAAATAATTGGTGGCTTTATTGGTGGTCTTATATTTTTGCTGATATCGTTTTTACTTACAAAAGCTTTTGAAACATTTTTCCTTTCCGATCCCATAAAGCTTGGCTTTAACTTCATTATGGGTTATATAGGAATATTTATAGGTTATAGAAATCATACATTAATCGACTATCTTTTTCAAAAATGGTCAAAAAAAGATAGAGGGGGTAAAACGAAGATTATTGAAGTTCCAAAAATTCTTGATACTTCATCTATAATTGATGGACGTATTTATGACATCATTATGGCAAATTTTATAGAGTCAAAAATTATAATACCATCTTTTGTTCTAAAAGAGCTCCAGAATATAGCAGATTCCCATGATCATTTTAGAAGACAAAAAGGTAAACGGGGGCTTGATATACTAAAAAAGATTCAGGAACAGAAGATAAATGACGTTGAAGTTATAAACGATGAATATGCTGAATACAAAACGGTGGATGAAAAATTGATTGCATGTACCAAAAATTTAAAAGGGAAACTTGTTACTACAGATTATAATCTTGTGAAAGTAGCTGAAATACATGGCGTTGTCTGTATGAATATAAACCAGCTTGCATTGGCATTGAGACAAACTTTATTCCCTCAGGATGAGATTAAAATTACCATTCAAAAGGAGGGTAAAGAGACTGGACAGGGAGTTGGATATCTTGATGACGGCACCCTTGTGGTTGTGGAGAATGGAAGGCCATATATAGGTAAAACTGTGGATGTCGTTGTCAGCTCTATTTTGCAAAGTGAGTCTGGTAGAATAATTTTCGTTAAGTTGAAGCAAGTATGAGTAGTATTAGCATAATAGTTCCTGCGGGTGGAGTGGGTAGCAGATTTTCTTCTGAGGAAAAGAAACAGTTTTATCAATTGGGTGGAAAGCCGATTCTCTATTATACATTGCTTAGATTGAAGAATGTGGACTCTCTGGAATTGATCATTGGGGCAGCCGAAGAGGATTTTTTAAGGATAGAAGAGATAGTGGAGGAGGTTGGAATTAAAAATTACATCCTTTCCCCTTCTGGCAGAGAAAGGCAGGATACTGTATACAATGCACTTTTGAGGGCTTCAGAGGATTACGTATTGATTCATGATGCCGCAAGACCCTTTTTGTCAAAAATCATACTGGATAGATGTCTGGAAAATTATCTGGATTATCCTGGGGTGGTATGTGGTGTAAGAATAAAAGATACCGCTAAGCTGATTAATGAAGATAAGATTGAACAAACCATTGATAGAAAGAGACTTATCCTTGTACATACACCACAGATTTTTAATAGAAAGATTCTTTTAAAATGTATGATCGAAATTGTATCCCGTGGAGTTCATATTACGGATGAGGCGATGGCACTTGAATATTTTGGTTATGAAGTGGGGTTTGTGGAGTCTGAGTGGTATAATTTAAAAATAACAACGAAGGATGATTTGCACATTGCTGATTATATTTTAAACAACTTTGATATGCTGGCGGGAGTTTGAATAGTAAATTATCATTGATGGTTATTTATGGAAAATTATTTTGATGTTATTTCAGATGAAGAGGTATGACATCTATTATGAGGCAAAAATAGGATCTTTTTTGATATCAATTCACTGATATTCAGGTAGGAGTATATTCTTTACCCAGCTATGGATGAAATTTTAGAACAGGATGTTCAGATAAAAATCTTAAAAGATATTGTCGATTCAAACCTTATAAAAATAGATTATAACTTTGATAAGTTTGAAGAAAAGAGTTTACAGCAGGGAAAAGTTTTAGATTTAGGTCCAGGGGAATTAACTTTAGAGCAGATAAAACTTATCTTCAATCAT
>NZ_JBMFQS010000005.1:0-151838 GCF_049968475.1 Calditerrivibrio sp.
TTACTGGAGTTGGAAAAGAGGTTGAAGGAGAAGGAGTTGTAAACTTTGCAAGGGCATTTCAGCAGGCAGGAGCAAAGGCTGTGATAGTGAGTCTCTGGGAAGTGGCATCTGAGCCAGCAGTGGAATATATGAAGACATTATACAGCCATCTGAAATCAGGCAAAAGCAGAGCCGAGGCAATGAAGCTGACAAGGACAGAAAACTAAGTGTTATCATATCTTTACTCTATTTTCTCATTTCTCAAATTAACTGATAATTCACATTAAGATAGATAATTATTGATAAATACCAGCGTAATAGACCTGTCCAAGAGCTATAGAAGCATCGTTTGGGGGTAGAATATGGTGGTGGAGGGGAGTAAAACTGTTTTCTTTTAGTAAATCTTCTGCTAATTTTAAAAGTAAGATATTTTGAAATACACCTCCGGAGAATAGCACAGTATCAATTCCTGTTTCCTCCCTTATTATCTTACAGCAATCAAGTATTATGTGGGCAACAGTTTTGTGAAATTTGAAAGATATATCTTCTGGGGAAATCTTTTTAAAATAATCTAAAATTACTGATTCTATGACTTTTGAGATATCAATTACGTTGTCCTCTATTTTGTAAGGGTATTTGTCTATGTGCCAAAATTTTGCTATAGATTCAAGGGCTATGGCGGCGTGGCCCTCAAATTCGTTTGCTTTTACACCTGTTAATATAGATCCAATAGCTTCAAACAACCTTCCCATACTTGATGTTAACGGTGAATTTATTGAATTATATATAATCGATTTTATTAATGGAGTCTCACCTTTTGAATCGAAAGCAGTTTCAAGCTTTTCTATAATGTTTTCATCCATTCCAATTTGTAGCAGATATCCAATCAGCATCCGATAAGGGGATCTGGCGGCGGCATCTCCACCAGGTTGTCTAAAATACTTTAGATGAAATCTTCTATTCACGTCACCTTTTTTATAGAATATCTCTCCACCCCATATTGCCCCATCCTCTCCCAATCCAGTCCCATCAAAAATCACACCGATAATGTTATCAGCTTTCCTGTGTTCCGACATTATGGAGAAAAGATGTGCCTTATGGTGCTGTAATTTTATTACCTTTATCCCCTTTTTTCCCGCATACCTTTCTGCAAATATAGTTGAATAGTAGTCTGGGTGAAGGTCTGTGATTATCTTTTTGACATCTATTTCAAAGAGATTTATCAATTTTTCAAACGTTTCTTCATAGAATTCTGCTGATTCTACGTTATCTAAGTCTCCTATATACTGACTTACGATTGTATATTTTCCTTTGGTAAATGCGATGTGACTTTTTAACCCTGCCCCTGCTCCATAATAAGATTCTTTGTAATATAAGCCTGTAACTATAGGTATAGGGGCAAGCCCCCTCGAAACCCTGATGGGGTAGGGTTTACCTTCAAAAACTGTAAAAACGGAATCATCCACCCGTGTGTGTATGGGTCTGTTGTGATGAAGAAAGTATCTGGTGAATTTGCCTAACTTATTTTCTGCATCTTTTTCGTCTATGACAATCGGCTCATCCTTTTCATTTGCACTTGTGGCTATTATAAATTTGGTTTTTAAAAAATAAAATAGTAGCTGATGTAGAGGTGTATAAGCTTTCATAAACCCTATTTTTTTATTTAAAGGGGATATAAGATCTGGTAGTATGTCGTCAATCTCTGTTATCACTATTGGAGCGGCAGGGGAGTCGAAGAACGAGATTAGATCATCATTTAGGTAATTTTTGATGGTTTCAGCATCCTTCACCATTACCGCAAAAGGTTTTGCCTTACGTTTTTTTAATCTTCTTAATCTATTTATCGCTTCCTCATTTCTGGCATCGCAGATTAGGTGGTATCCCCCCAGCCCTTTGATTGCCACAACCTCTCCGCTGTCTATCAAAGAGGCACACCTTTTTATGGCTTCTACACCTTTTAAATTTAAATCACTCAGGTAAACAAAAGGTCCACAGATTTCACAGCAGTTTGGCTGTGCGTGGAATCTTCGATCTGTCTCATTCAGGTATTCTTTTTTACAATCAGGACACATTGTAAAATCTGCCATTGTGGTTTTATCCCTGTCGTAGGGGATATTTTTTATAATCGAATACCTTGGGCCGCAGTTTGTACAATTTATGAAGGGGTAGAGGTATCTTCTGTTTAAAGGATCAAACAATTCTGATATACAATCTTTGCATATTGATAGATCTGATGGGATTAGGGTGATACCTTTTTCAGGGGTGGATTTTTCAATTGTAAAATCTTTTAAATTCAGATCTTCCGTTTTTTCAACGGTGATGTCTAAAATTCTGCTATTTTTAGGGGCTTCATCTTTGAGTCTTTTTATAAATTTTTCCAACTCTTGACTGCTGCATTCAAGGTGAATTATAACGCCATAGGTGCTATTTTTCACATGTCCTTTCATTTTCATTGACACTGCAAGGGTATAAACAAATGGTCTGAATCCAACTCCCTGAACTATTCCATCAACGGTTATCTGATATGCCATAAATTATCTTCTTCTGTTTAACCACCATTGGGGGTTGATGTGCTGTAAAAACTGTTCCGTTTCAACACCATTTATCTTATGAAATAGTGGTGCTTCGATGGCCATTTCAGCTCCGGCACCTTTTCTATATTCCATAAATGCCAGTCTACCTTTTTTATTTAGATCTGGATAGAGTATTTTTAATCTTTTAGGTTCTATGAAATAATCTTTTGTATGCTGGAAAAGCTCCGATAATCTGTCAGCTATAAATGATAGATAGAGATATCCTCCCGTTTTGAGATAGCTTTTGCTAAATCTAAATATATCTTCTATCGTCAGGCTAAAAGTAAATCTTGCAAGCTTTTTCTGATCCGAATTGGAAATGTATCCGGTGTCCCCTTTTCTATAAGGTGGGTTTGAGATTATCATATCGACGTTTTCTCCGGGTTTAAATTCATTTACATCGATATTTATCGGGACGATGATGTCTTGAAGTTTATTTAATTCAATTGTTTTACATAATAATTCGTAAGACTCTTTCTGAATCTCAACGGCGTAAATTTTTTCTATCTTAAAAAATTTTGCTAATAGTACCGAGATTATACCGGTGCCTGCCCCTATTTCAATGACCTTTTTATATATGGTGTCTTTTACAAAACCTGCCAGCAATATAGAATCTGTGGTAAATCTGAATCCATTTTTTGGTTGGTATATCTTGATATCTGGTAGTATGATGCTGTCTAAGGTAAAACTTTCACTCATATTACGAGGAAATAGCTAATCTCTCTTCTTTCATGAGGGAGGCGTTTATTAGATTTTTTGTGTATTGAGACTTAGGGTTGTTGAAAATTTCAAAATTAGTTCCCTGCTCCACAAGATCACCTTTTTTCAATACCATAATTTCATCACAGATAAATTTCACTACGGCAAGATCATGGGCTATTAATACTATTGTTTTCCCCTCATTCTTGAGTATTTTAAGAAGATTTAGAATCTGGGCGGCAAGTGAAACATCGAGGGCGCTTATCGGCTCATCAGCAATTATTATCTCCGGATCAAGTATAAGAGCCCTTGCTATCGATATTCGCTGCCGCTGACCACCAGAAAATTGATGTGGATATCTATGGACGTGCTCCTCCTCAAGCCCCACTTTTTTAATCGTATGATTGATTATTTCTGAAATTTTAGTTTTATTCTTTGTGATCTGCTCTTTTAAAATATCTGAAAAAGATGAGTGAATTGTTAACCTTGGATTCAGGCTGGAGTAGGGATCCTGAAAGACCATCTGAACATTTCTTCGGTATTCCCGATAAATCTTCTTATCTGAAATGCCTACTCCTTTGTATCTTACCTCTCCACTATCCGGTTTTATGATATCCGCCAATATCCTGGCAAGTGTGGTTTTGCCGCTGCCGGATTCCCCCACAATACCAAGGCAGACACCTTTTTTGAGGGATAAAGATATATTATTCAGAGCATAGACGTATTCTTTGGAACTTTTTAGAAAAGTATCAAAAAGTTTAAACCGTTTTGTTATGTTGTCCGCCTGAAGAAGTAACATGTTCTATTTCTTCGGGATGGTTTTAATCACCACAGAGTTGTTTGTGAGGATTTCTTTTAACACTCTTAAAATATCTTCATCTGTGGTTTTATTTATATTTTCTATGAAATTTTTATAATAATTTTCCATTCCGAGCGTATAGGAGTAGCCGATATCCTCTGCTTCCGCTGATGCCTTTTCTCTTCTAAAGATTATGGTGCTTTTTAATCTATTTCTGGCAGATTCCAATTCGGTTTTTGGGATACCATTGTTTAATATATTTGAAAATATACTCATAATTTCCCTGTCGACTTTTGTATCTTTACCAGGCTCGCAGGTGTAAAATACCAAAAAAGTGCCCCCATACTTCAAGCCGGAGTATCCACCAAATACAGAGTTTACAAGACCTTTTTCATTTTTCAAGGTTTTGTTTAAGATGGACATCTCTCCGCCGGATAAGATCTCTTCCAGCAGATCCAGAGCGTAAATATCCTTTTCATTGATTTTTGGAGCCGGATAGGCAATAAGACCATATACCTGATTTACATCTTTTTTGAAAAATTTTTCCACAGGCTCTGGTAGTGTCATCTGTTCAAAAACTATATGTTCTCCATAAGGGATATCTCTTTTTTTGCTGAAATACTTTTCCGCAAGTGCAAAAGCTTTACTTTTGTCTATATCCCCCACAATTGCGAGGGTCATATTGTGGGGATGGTAGTATTTTTTATAGTAGTCCATAAGTTTCTGATGATTAAAAGATCTCACATTGTCTTCCGTGCCGATAATCTCCATGCTGTAGCTTGTTCCTTGATGCATCTTTTCCGCCAGTGTTGTCCACATGTCGTAAGTTGGGTCGTCATATCTCCTTTTAATTTCTTCAATGACAACAGGCTTTTCTTTTTCAATTTCATCATCTAAAAAAAGAGCGTCAAATACCATCTCGCTTATAACTTTAAAAGCAACTTCGACATTTTCGGTGGGTATGGTGATGTAGTAAAAAGTGTAATCTTTACTTGTTGCGGCATTCATCTGTCCGCCATTTGCTTCAACTATGCTATCGATTTCATCCGGTTTGAAGCTTTTTGTCCCCTTAAACACCATGTGTTCTAAAAAGTGTGATATACCATTGATATCTTTAGTTTCATTTCTTGATCCGGTATTCATCCATAGCTGCACAGAAGTGATCTTTATGTTTGGTATATTGTTGTAAACCACTTTTACATCATTACTCAATTTAAATTCTTCACTCGCAAACAGATTAACCCCCAAAAAGTTTATTATAAAACCCAACATCAAGATTTTAAAAAACTTCATCTTTACCACCTTCTATCATATCTGTACTATTTTATCAAGGGATTCAAGTATAACGTTGTAAGGTATTAAAGAATATGAATCCCCTTCTTCTAAGGATTTTACAAAACTGAAATAGTTCGAAAAGAAGAGTTTTTCTTTTTTTACTATGTTCTTATACCACTCTGGGTCAAAGGTAACTTTGTGGGCAAACTTTTTTTGAAGTATTTTTATCTTTTTTAAGAGGTTGTCTTTATTCACATTATCCCAGTGATCATTTGGCTTTAGATCTTTTATCCTGTTTGTAAGTAACTTGAAATTTAATACCTCAGACATCTGATAATAATTCTTAATCAATAGTTCTATATCTAGGGATTCTTTTACCACAACTTCAAAAAGATCAAACGCAGGTTTGCTGAATTTTATTCGGGCTACTTCGTATGCTAAATTGGATGGCAATTCTTTTGATATCAGATCCTGTTCGAATGCTTTGAATATTTTTTTGAAATCGCCTCCTGGTATATCCCCTATTTTTTGGAGTATTTTTATAAAAAGTTCTTTATTGTTCTGTAGCATTTCAAAGTTTGTATCATTTAGCATCCATTCTGTGGCAACTGCAAGTGTTTTTTCAATTTCAATAAATGCAGTATAAACGGTTGATGTGGATTTTTTTTCGTCTAATTGATCAAGTTTATTGCGCAATTCAGATAGATTAAAGAGCTCCTCCGCCTGAAAATATCGTAGCATTATCCTGTAGAAGTCTTTTCCGTAAAGATTATGGAGATTCAAATAATTTACAAAACCGAATTGATTTACAAATTTATTTACCATCACGGTGGCTAAAATCTCTTTAATTAATTTGTGTTCATAAATGGAGTGCCCATACTTTTCAAGCAGTGTTTTGGGATAATAAGATTCGTAAAGTTTTTTCAATATAGGTTCATTTATATCCACATCTTCCAATATTTTATCGAATAGGAAAAGCTTGGTATAAGCCATCAATACTGCCAGTTCTGGACGGGTTATCCCTCTATTTTCTTTTATAAATTCTATTTTTTCAATTTCAAAATTTAATAAACCTATATCTTTCAGATAATTTGCAGCTTCTTTGTAAGGAAGTATATTATTTTCCGCATTTATTGCCTCTATACTTAATATTCTTGATTGCTCAAAGTTGTCCCTTAATACAAGTTTGGTAACTTCGTCTGTTAAGGCTGATATGATCTTGTTTCTCTCTTTTAGATCTTTTATCTCTTTTGTTTTCATAAGGTGTGACAAGAGAATTTTAAGGTTTACCTCATGGTCAGACATATCTACGCCGGCGGAGTTATCAACGGCATCGGTGTTAATTTTTCCACCTAAAAGTGCAAATTTTATTCTACCTTTCTGGGTAAAACCGAGGTTGCCACCTTCACCAACAACTTTTACCTGTAGCTCCTCCGCATCTATTCTTACATTATCATTCAGCTTATCACCAACCTCAGCATTTGTCTCTGATGAGTCCTTAACATATGTGCCAATTCCACCATTCCAGAGCAATTCCGCGTTGCATTTTAATATCATTTTTATCAGCTCTTCACCGGTCGCAAAATTTTTATCCGTTTTAAACATTGCTTTCATCTCTGGAGATAATTCTATTTTTTTAGCCGATCTTTCAAATATGCCACCACCTTTAGAAATTAAGTTTTTATTATAATCGCTCCAGGCGGATTTTGGAAGCTTAAAGAGTCTTAATCGCTCGTTGAAGCTTGTGGATGGATCTGGATCAGGATCAATAAATATATGCATATGATTGAAGGCAGCTATCAACTTTATCTGTTTTGACAGAAGCATGCCGTTGCCAAAAACGTCACCGGACATGTCTCCTATACCAATTACTGTAAAAGGTTCCCTCTGGATATCTTTCCCCATCTCTCTGAAGTGTCTTTTTACAGATTCCCAAGCACCTTTTGCCGTGATGCCGACTTTTTTGTGGTCATAACCGGCACTTCCTCCAGATGCAAATGCATCACCTAGCCAGAAACCGTATTCAATGGAAACAGCATTTGCGATATCGCTGAAAGTTGCCGTTCCTTTATCTGCAGCAACAACAAGGTATGGATCTTTTTCATCATAAATAACAACATTCTGGGGATGGACAACTTTCTTACCCACATAGTTATCCGTAATATCCAGAAGTCCCCTTATGAGGGTTTTGTATTGTTCTATCACATGAATTTTATCAAGATTGCTATCATCAAATCTTTTTTTAACTATAAAACCACCCTTAGATCCTACGGGAACAATAACTGTATTTTTTACCATCTGTGTTTTCATCAGTCCAAGAATTTCAGTTCTAAAATCGTCGTGTCTGTCGCTGAACCTAAGTCCACCTCTTGCTACTTTTCCTCCCCTAAGATGAATACCTTCCATATTTGAACTATGTACGTATATTTCATAAAGAGGTTTTGGATCGGGTAGAATATTGAGTGTTTTGGATGATATTTTAAAGGATATATAGTTTTTAGTGGGTTTTATGAAAAAGTTTGTTCTTATCATATTTTTTAGAATATCCATGAAGCATCTTAAAATTCTATCTTCCACCACTGATTTCACAGACTCTATTTTCGTTGTTGTTTCATCCACAATTTTTTCTATGGATCTTTTTTGGATTGATGGTTCGAATTTTTCTAAAAAGTATTCGATGAAAAGCTTTGAAATTTCAGAATTATTAAGGAGTGCATCATCTATGGTATTCCTTTTAAAATTTGAATTTATCTGTTCAAGATAGTTTCTGATGGCTCTTAAAAGATCAATTTCTCTGTAATTCAGCTGGGAAGCTATGACGAGTTTATTTAACCTGTCATTTTCCACATTATCAAGGATAACATTTTCCACAAGTTCTGGTACTGACTGTTTAAAATTTTCGTAGAACTGTTTTGCATCGTTTATACAATCGAGATAGATGCTGTGGATATATGAGCTGTTATTTTCTTCTGATTTAATTTCAAAGATATCTTCCTCATTTACTTTTAAACCTATGTTATCCACAATTGGCATAATATCCGTAAGAAGCATCCTCTGTTTTTTGTATATTTTTATGATTAGCTTGTTGTTTTCGATGTATAAAGATGAATAAACATTATTTGAAGAGAGTTTTTTCAGATTATTTATATCGAATACAGCTTCGTATGGGGAGCATTTTACTTTATAATTTTCAGGAAAGAGGTTGACGTATGTGTCGTATACTCTGTCAGCTTCATATCCGGGAAGTTCTTCGGATAATATATTGTAAAATTCTTCTTCCCAACCTTTTATCAGTTCTGAAATTAAAGATTTTAGCTTATTTTCATCCACTTTAGTTATCAACTCTTTTGTATAGAGATTGAAGTGTATAAAATTGTATCCGTGTTCATCGTGTCTTACGGAAATATCTAACGTTTTCGCCGTTAAAAACTTTTCAAAGGATTCTTTCAGATCATTTACGAGCTCGGATGAGTATTTTTCATAAGGAATGGCAAGGAAGATATACAGATTTTTCTGTGGTGGAAATGTTTTATAATAGAGTCTTATCTGATTTTTCCCCTGTATGCTGAATATTGTTTTCATTATTTCAATGAGGGTTTTTTCATCAAAATTAAAGATCTCTATCTTTGGGAAAGATTCAATTATATCGATCAGCCATTTGTGGTCGTGAGAACCGTTAACAAAATTAAAATGCTCAATGATCTTTTTTATTTTATTTTTTATCAGGGAGATTTCCATTGGATTTGATTTAAGGGCATCTTTTGTAAATACACCTATTATGGAGATGATACTTAAATTGTCCTTGTCACCTGATATTAATATTATTCTATCGTAATTTTTTCTCTTTTTTACCTTTGATTTATAGATTGCTTTATCCACTACGATGGGATAATTGTCCAATCTCAATATTTTGTTATTTTTTACAGCATTTATGATGGATGGAATAAGTTTTGTTGTTCTATTAAATTTGTATACACCCATCTGATCCAGGGAAAATTCATTATCGCTTTTTATGTTACTTATGACTCTAACCCCCTGTATTATAAACTTGTCACTGATAAGCCAGCTTATAAAATCTGATGTTTCGGTGCTTAACCCATGGTATCTTTGTTCTAACTGTTTCAAGAAGCCCAACATCTTGGGATAATCATCCACTACTATTAAAACATTTTCGTAAATATCCTCCACTTCAGCTTTTATCTTTTCAAGCTCTTCATTTGAGATATTAGATATAAATACCACCACAAACGATTCGTTTGAGGAACCTATGTATGGCTCACTAACATCCACGACTTCACCTTTATTATTTCTCTTGATACTTAAAATTGGGTGAATGATAAACTGCTGATTAAGGTTGATTTCATAAAAATATTCCCTCAAACTATCCACCAGAAAAGGTCTGTCATCGGTTATTAATGTTAATATTGAGAAATTTCCAATGATGAATTTATCCGTAATGCCATTGAAGCTGTTTATATAGTATCTCTTTTTTTTGCGATCTTGTAGATTTTTATATAGCTCAAGGAGAAATTTTCTTAGATCCTCACTATTTAAATGGGAGATGAGATTGTCCGGAAGTTTGCTTATCATAATCTTAGAAAAATTAAAAAAATTATCTTCCCCTTCAGCCTTTTCAGGAAAGAGTGATTCTATCAAACTCACCTTATTGTTTCTGGAAAAATCCTCTGTGAGATCGTTGTGTGTCAAAAAAGAGATATTTAGCATAATATGCTCCTAATATATATTTATTATACTTTAGCTACCCCTGACTTGTATGCTTCTTCTTCCACAGCTTTTGCTACCTCTTCATGAACTTTTACATTTAAAATGTTTGGTACTAGGTCACCGTATAATGTATGATTGGCTATTGCTTGAGCGGCAGCTATTTTCATTCTTGCATTTATAGTCTTTGCGTTTGCCATAAGAGCCCCTTTGAATAAGCCAGGGAATGCAAGTGCATTGTTTATTGCTTTACCATCTGCAGCATACAAGGCTCCAGCTTTCATGGCATCTTCAGGATCTATTTCCGGATCAGGGTTTGAGAGGGCAAGTATGATCTGACCTTTTTTCACCATATCTGGTGTTATAAGTTTTGGGCAACCTGTTGTGGCTATGACTATTTTTGCATTGTCCATTATCCCCTTAAGATCAGTAGGGATTCCCCCTCTGGCAGCGAAAAGATCTTTCATCTGCGGGTTTAAATCGGTTCCGTAGATCTTTTTGATACCATAAGCGGTAAGAAGTTTTTGTATACCACTACCTGCTGCTCCAAGCCCTATTATACCCAAAGTTGAGTCTCTGAGATTTATGAAAGTATATTTAGCTATATTCAGAAGAGCAGCCAAAACAACTACGGCTGTTCCATGTTGATCATCATGGGTAACAGGAATATCAAGCTCGTTATCCAGAGTTTCTTCAATTTCAAAGCATTCCGGCGCCTTTATATCTTCTAATTTTATTGCTCCAAATGTTGGAGCTATTGCTTTTACGGTATCTATTATTACCCTTGGATCTTTGCTGTCTATCAGTATTGGATATCCATTGATACCTGACAACATTTTAAAGAGTAGAGCTTTCCCCTCCATTACCGGCATACCTGCCACAGGTCCAATATCCCCCAGGCCTAAAATAGCAGTTCCATTTGTGACGATTGCCACATTGTTTGGTATTGTGGTGTATTTTCTTGCAAGCTCTGGTGATTCCTGTATCAGTTTACAAATCGAAGCCACAC
Source organism: Calditerrivibrio sp. (assembly GCF_049968475.1). NCBI lineage: Bacteria > Pseudomonadati > Deferribacterota > Deferribacteres > Deferribacterales > Calditerrivibrionaceae > Calditerrivibrio > Calditerrivibrio sp. The sequence goes on from NZ_JBMFQS010000005.1 coordinate 11,057, forward strand.
CTGGGGTATAGACAAGCCTTAAATCATCCACAGACTCTATCTGCACTCTGGGGACAACTTCTATCTTGCCATTCTGGTGTACTTCCTGAACGATATCTCTTATTTCTACAAGTTCTATGCCATCTAAGGAAGATATAGTTTCACAAACTCTATCCACATCCTCTTTAGTGGAAAAATAAACATCTAAATCTCTAACCTTATAATCTTTGCCTATATGTACTGTTTTAATTTCACCAAACATACCCCCCAGTTCTCCTACGGTAAGAGCAAGTCTGCCAAGGTATCCAGGTTTATCAAGTATTTTAACTCTCAATGTTTTGATTATTTTGCTTCCGTATTCTATCCTCATATTATCCTCCATATTTATATATCATAAAAAAATCTTTTTCAATAGTTAGTTTTATTATCCTAATATAATTAGGCCATAATATGTTTTTTGTTTTATATGGTCAAACTTTTGATTAACTAAAACATATACTGTTAGTTTAAGTTTCGTTATAAAATTTAAACACAATCTCTTATTGCCGATGTGAAGATATTTATTATTCTTCCGGATAGTCCCCATATTATATTTCCTTCATAATTATAGAAAAAATTAATATGTTTTTCATCGTTTCTTAGCCAGGTTTCTTTCCATTGATTTTTTTTATCGAAGAAGAAGTTTAGCGGTATAAACATTACCTTTTCAACTTCAAAAGGGTCTGGTTTTAACATGCAGAGATTAAAGTCTTCTATGTAAGCCACGTAAGGCTTAACCGTAAAATAGGTAACGCTGAATTCGTTTTGTAGAAAACCTAATATTTTGACGTGTTGTTCCAGTATCCCGATCTCTTCTTTAAGTTCTCTCAATGCTGTTTCTGCAAGGTTTCTGTCTTCAGGATCCTGACTTCCCCCGGGAAATGAGATTTCTCCGCTGTGGTTTTTCAGGTGATTTGTTCTTTTGGTCATGAGAATACCGTAAGAATCGTCTAATCTAACAATAGGTATTATCACTGAGGCCACTTTTTTATATTTTTCGTAATTTACATTACGCGGCTTTCTTTTGTATTTTTTAAGACAATCTTGAATTTTTAGTAAAAAGTCATCCACGCGATTTCAATGCCTCTATATCTTTTTTCAATTCCTCTATATCCTGTTTTGTGGCAAGGTTTAGTTTTTTTACTATTTCAGAAATCATCTCTTCGATCTTTTTCTCAAATTCCTGCGCAGATCTATCTGCTGATTTTAAAAATTCTGCAATTTTTGAATCACTTTCGTTGTATTTTTCTCCCCTTGTCAGAAGTTCGTTTAAGAAGTCTTTTGCCTTTTCTTCAGTATAGGATGCAAGGCCTAATCCTAAAAGAAAAAGTTTTCTTGAAATCTCATTCATATTACCCCCTTTTATAGTTTATAATAATATTTTATAAGACATTTTAATAAATTCAATAAAATTTATTCTTTATTCTAAGTGCTGGATTATTTCAAAGCTGGCGGGAGTTGGGTTGTTTCATTGTCTGAGGGGGTGGCTTTGTCGTAAAGTATAAGAAAGCTGATTCTCCTGTTTATTGGATCATTAGGGTTATCTTTGACTAATGGTCTTGTGGCAGCATAGCCTGCAACGGAAGAAATCTTATTTGCATCGTAACCATTTACCAATAGCTCTGCTCTTGCGTTATTTGCCCTCTGGATGGATAGATCCCAGTTTCCATTTTTGTCTCCTCTATATGTCATTGCATCTGTGTGACCTTCTATGACGATTTTGTTGCTTAGTTCGTTTAGAGTGTTGGCCAGTACTTTTAAGATGGCTTTACCATTTGCATTTAAAGACGCACTTCCACTTGAAAAGATTGGGTTACCAGTTTTGTCAATGACATCAATTCTGATCCCTTCGGGTGTGGTGGATATCATAATCTGATCGCTGAACTCACTTAGTTGAGTTTTTATTACGCCCATAAGGGATTCTTTAACCTTTTCCCCATTATTTTCAGTAGCTGTGGCGGCAATCTCCACTTCAATCTTTTCCACAATCTGGGCCTGCCCTTTTTTATCTGATTCAAAGGGTTTTCCGGTACCACCTTCCATTATAGACCCACCTGCTTTTTCGAAGATGGAAAATGTTCTGAAATACATGGCTATTTTTGCGCGCTTTTCTTCAGATGTCATATTCAAAAGCCACATTACAAGAAAGAATGCCATCATCGCAGTAACAAAGTCGGCGTAGGCAATCTTCCATGCACCTCCGTGGGCTCCACCTTCTTCTACTTTCTTTACTTTTTTGATTATAATAGGTTTTTTTTCATTACTCATCGAAAGAGCCTATTTTATATTTTTAAGTTTTTCTTCTAATTCTTCAAAAGAAGGACGGGCAGAAGGAGGGATAGCTCTTCTGGCAAGCTCAATAGCTGCTTTTGGATCAGGAGTATTTACAAAAAATACAAGGGCTTCTTTGACTACTTTGAATACAAAACTGTTGAATATAACTATATTTTCAAGAGAAGAAGCAATTGGTCCCACAATACCGTAAGCTAATAAAACCCCCAGGAATGTACCCACAAGGGCGGCACCGATATGGTGTCCCAAAACTTCAGGTGGCTCACTTATCAATCCCATCGTGATAACAACCCCCATAACCGCAGCAACAATACCAAATGCCGGTAGACCATCAGCCATTTTCTGAATTGCATGGGCCGGCAGATGTTCCTCTTTGTGGGCTGTTTCAATATCTACATCCATAAGGTTTTCCAATTCATGGGGTTGCATAACACCGGTAAGGATAACTTTCAGGTTATCGCTGATGAAATGAAGAAGATGATGATTTTTTAAAACAGATGGATAGTTGTTAAAAATTGGGCTTTCTTTTGCATTCTCCACATCACTTTCAAGGGAAAGTAAACCGTTTTTTCTTGCTTTGATAAATAGTTCGTAAAGTAGCATTAAAAGATCTTCATATTCTTTTTTGGAAGGTGTTTTACCTGATAAAAAGCTTTTTAACCCTCCTACAATGAGCTTGATCAGGGCTGTGGGAGAACCCACAATAAGTGCTCCAGTGGCAGCACCGCCAATAATTATAAACTCTGATGGCTGAATTAGCATATGAAGATTACCACCAGCTATCAAATACCCACCCAATATAGAACCAAAAACTACTATATATCCAATAATAGCCGTCATAGCTATACTACCTCAAAATTTTTTAATCATACAAAATCATTCGACCAATTTAAAAAAAACATAAGCATAAAATTAGTATTGATTAAATTCCCTAAAACATATATTAATACAAATGTAGTGATAAGTCAATGGAGAGTGAAGTATGACAATTTTTTCTATTATTTTTGTGGGAATCCTGGTAATTGTTCTTTCAATAGGTGTCTTATACTACAACAAGTTTGTGTCTCTCAGAAATATGGTGGAAGAGGCTTTTAGTAGCATCGATGTCCAACTTAAGAGGAGATATGACTTAATTCCAAACCTTGTGGAAACGGTAAAAGGGTATGCCAAGCATGAGCACTCTACGCTTGAAAATGTCGTTAAACTTAGAAACTTGGCCCAATCTTCTGAAAATATCACAGATAAGATTAAAAATGAAAACATGCTGACCTCAGCATTGAGAAGTGTGTTTGCTATTGCAGAAAGTTATCCGGATTTGAAGGCCAATGAAAATTTTCTATCCCTTCAGGCATCTTTAAACGAGATAGAAAATAACATTCAGTCCGCCCGAAGATATTACAATGCCGTCGTAAAAGAATATAACACTCTTTGTGAATCTTTCCCTTCCGTTTTTATTGCAAGGATGTTTCATTTTGGTAGGAAAGAGTTTTTTGCCATCGATGAAGATGAAAAGAAGAATGTGAAAGTTTCTTTCTGATGGATTTTTATAAATCGGCTATTTTAGACTGATATAGATTTTTATCTTTTTAATGGGGTTAGATATGAAATTGAAGCTCTATATACTCTTTTTTTTATTATTACCATTTTTCGTTTATGCCGAATTTTTTGATATAGAAGATTACAATGTATCCATCTCATTGAATAGAGATGCTTCGTTTGAAGTGGTGGAGGAGATTGTGGTAAACTTTTTTTCTCCCCATCATGGCATCTATAGGACAATACCATTAGAGTATCAGCAGGATCATATCAGTACAAATTTCGATAGGATGAATCTTGGGAGTAATGTATATAAAATAGATATTTACGATGTCTATGTGGATGGTCACCCATTTGTGAAGTCTAATGAAGGAAAGTATCTAAAGATCAGAATTGGCGATAAGAATAAAATGGTTTCAGGTATTCAGAAGTACGTTATTAAATATAAGGTTTATGGGGCTATAAATTTTTTTGATGATCACAGCGAATTTTACTGGAATGTCATTGGGCATGAATGGAATACCAATATTAAAAAAAGCTCTTTTGTTATCAGATTACCTGAGGATACCAATCTGGATGGTAATATGCTCATATTTTATGGCCCCTATGGAAGTAAAAAACAGATAGAAAACTTTAATTATACCAATAAAACTATAAAAGTAATGAATGATGTAAGCCTATTGCCAAGGGAGGGGGTTACTGTAGCTATAAGGTTTGATAAGTCATACTTCACACAAAATCGGTTTTTAAGATTAAAGCTATTTTTGGTGAATAATTGGGCTATTTTTATTCCAGTTATTGTTTTAATCGTTTCTCATCTTTTGTGGCTTAAGTATGGTAAAGATGATGATATTATAAAGATGGTGGAATATTTCCCTCCTGAAGGGTTAACACCTGCTGAAGCTGGTGTTATTATAGATGACAAAATTGATAACAGAGATATCATATCACTAATTTTTTACTGGGCTACAAAAGGTATTATCAAGATTGAGGAGATAAAAGGGGAGGGATTGTTTGCAAAAGATGATTATATTTTGATAAAACAGAAAAATTTACCATCAGATGCAAAGAGTTATGAAAAAATTCTATTTGATGAACTATTCAAAGTTCAAAATAATGTCGTGATCTCTTCTTTGAAAAATAACTTTTATACAACAATTAAGGAAGTTAGGGATGCCCTAAATAAAGAGATTGAGCGATCTAATATATACTATAAAGAGAGTAAAATTTTTCAGATTTTATTTATGGGCTCTGCTATTATTTCAGGTTTTTTTGCATTTATGATGATGGCTATTGGGGGATTAAACAATGCTGTTTATCTTGGAATATCCACGGTAATTTTATTGATCTATAGCTTTATCATGCCTAAAAAAACCAAAATAGGTATGGATAAATACAAAAAAATTGTTGGTTTTAAAGAGTTTATAGACAAAACAGAAAAGAGTAAGCTTGTCTACCTTTTAAACGAAGATCCATCATATTTTGATAAAACGTTGCCTTATGCGGTTGCTTTTAACATGCTTGATAAGTGGGTGGAAAAATTTGATGGGATTTTGAAAAGTCCTCCTGAATGGTATATATCAAATGGACATGGTTTTTATATACATAATTTTGGAAGATCTCTGGCTCATTCTGTTAATGCTATGGCAAGTAATTTTACTTCTGCCCCAAGCTCTGCTGGATCTGGTGGCTCTGGCTTTTCTGGGGGTGGTTCCGGTGGAGGCTTTGGTGGTGGAGGAGGTGGTAGCTGGTGAGCAGATACGCCATTTTTTCATCAGTCATATTTCTCGAATATCTACTACCTATTTTGTATGATGAACAGCTATTTGATATTCCGATATATACTTATAAATCTGAGTTGCATAGGAAAAACAGATCTTTTGACCTCAAAAACTATAAGGCTTTTTTTAATATAGTGGAGCTTTCTTTTGGTAAATTTTCAGAATTAAAAAATAGTATAAGACTTTCTGATAACACAACTGCTATTTTTTTAGACTGGAATAAGGAATTCCTTGATGAAACAGCAAATTTTTTTTCAGTTTACGTTCAGCCGGCATTACTTCCCATGTACAGGGGGTATGGTGCAATTACGGAACAATTTTTGAGGGGAGTTTCCGTCAGCGGCATTACTTTTTATCTCCCCTCTGATATTACAGATGCGGGGGATATTTTATATCAAAAAGAGATACGTATCGATTTTGAAGATTATCCGGAGGATTTTATCAGAAAAGTTTGTGGTGAGGTTTTGAGTACTATAAAAACAATCGATCTATCAAAATGTAAAAGGTTTAGCCAAAGGCAGGAGTTGTCATTTTCTTTAGGTAGAATAAGAAAAAGAGATGCAATTATAGATTTTAGAACTGATGCTCTATCTGTCTATAACCATATCAGAGGTTTTAGCCGTCCATTTTTTGGTGCTTTTTGTTATTATGAAGGGGAAAGAATTGTAATCTGGAGAGGTAAACCGGAGAGATGGCAGGGGGTATATGGAGAGCCGGGGGAGATTTTAAAAATCACAGATGACGGTACAGAGGTGGCCTGTGGAAATGGTACGGTGATCCTCACAGAGATGGAGAATTCGGTTGATATTAAAAAGTCATTTGTATTTAATAAGTATGCGAATGTTTTTGAAACCTTAGAAATTAAAATTAGTTGAATTACCTTGATTTTAGATAAAGATGCACAAAAACATCTGGCATGGGGAAGGTGAAAAGGAAGAAAAATAGGGGTAGACTTCTGTGTCTGCCTGGATAATACATCTATGGGCAAATATGTAGATTTGACCCTACGTATGGCTAAGGGGTGTAAAAAAATGGTGGATTTTAGCACAAAGTTCATTGATTTTTGTTTTAAAATATTATATTACAATTCTTTCGGAGGTAAGAGATGAGTGCCGTTATGAATACATACAATAGGTATAATATTACTCTTGTTAAGGGGGATTATTTTTATCTTTTTGATGATAATGGTAAAAAATATGTCGATTTTGCCACCGGTATAGCCGTGACAAATCTTGGACATTCAAATAAGGAGATTGCAGAAATCATCTGCAGACAAGCTGCTACGCTGATGCATACATCTAATCTATATAAAAATCCCATACAGGAAGAGGTAGCTCAGATTATTTCAGATCTTAGCTTTGGGGGTAAAGTTTTTTTCTGTAATTCTGGTGCCGAAGCTAATGAGGCGGCTTTAAAGCTTGCAAGAATATATGGAAATAAGAAATACAATGGTAAAAGATATAAGATAATTACAATGGTAAACTCTTTCCACGGAAGGACATTTGCTACCCTTTCGGCGACAGGTCAGGAAAAGGTTAAAAAAGGTTTCGAGCCGACACTTGATTTTATAAAACATATACCTTTTAATGATATTGAAGCTTTTAAAAATGCCATTGAACCGGAAACAGTGGCGGTGGTGCTGGAAGTAATCCAGGGGGAAGGTGGGGTTATCCCTGTTAGGAAGGATTATCTTGATTCAATTAGAAGAATATGCTTAGAAAAAGATCTTTTGCTCATATTTGATGAAGTCCAAACTGGTATAGGAAGGACGGGAGAGGTATTTGGATACCAGCTTTATGACGTAAAGCCAGATATCTTTACCCTTGCCAAGGCTCTTGGAAATGGTTTTCCTATTGGTGCAATGGTGGCAAGATCGGAAATAGCTGAATACCTATCACCCGGTACCCATGCAAGTACTTTTGGAGGAAATTACCTTGGTTGTGCAATTGCAAAGTATGTGTTGAAGACCGTTTCGGATAGAAGTTTTCTTGATAGTGTGAAGGAAAAAGGAAATTATATAAGATCAAAGCTGAAAGATATTTTCGGAGATATGGGTGAGATTAGAGGTGAAGGGATGATGATAGGTGTAAGACTCGTGGATTCTATACCATTATCGGATTTTATTGATAAAGCGCATAAAAACGGAGTATTGACGGTTCCTGCCGGTGATAATACTGTGAGAATTTATCCGGCTTTGAATATCAGCTATGATGTGTTGAATGAGGGGCTTGAACTTTTAAATAAAACAATTGGAGAGTTTAAATGAAAAAGGATTTTTTAACTTTAAGGGATTACGACTCTGATACTCTCAAAAAGCTTGTTCAGCTTGCAATTAGAATGAAAAAAGAAAGATTTACTTTTGGTAGAGATATTCTAAAAAATAAAACAGTTGCCTTAATATTTGAAAAATCATCCACAAGGACAAGAGTTTCCTTTGAAGTGGGGGTTTACGATATGGGAGGTTATCCACTTTTTTTGAGTAAAAACGATATACAGTTAGGCAGAGGGGAAACGATTGAGGATACTGCCAGGACTCTTTCAAGATATGTGGATATGATCATGATCAGAACTTTTGAACATAGCAAAGTAGAAAAGCTTGCAAAATATAGCTCTGTGCCTGTTATAAACGGTCTTACAGATGACTTTCATCCATGTCAGGTTATGGCGGATATTATGACAGTTTATGAAAGATTTAATAACTATAATTTAAAACTTGCCTATGTGGGGGATGGGAACAATATGGCACATTCTTTGATGATTGGGTGTTCTAAGTTTGGTATCGATTTTTCCATAGCTACTCCAAAAGGGTATGAACCTAAATCTGAAGTTTTAAGCTATGCTATGGATGTTGCCAGAAAAAACGGTAAAATGATCCACCTCACCAACGATCCATACGAAGCCGTTAAGGGGGCTGATATAATCTATACAGATGTTTGGACAAGTATGGGGCAGGAAGCTGAGAATGAGATAAGATTGAAAGCTTTTCAGGGTTATCAGGTGAATATGGATCTTCTCAGGGCTACGGGTAAAAAGACTTACTTTATGCATTGCCTTCCGGCACATCGGGGGGAAGAGGTTTCGGCGGATGTAATCGAATCTGAATTTTCGATTGTGTTCGACGAAGCAGAAAATAGACTGCATGCACAGAAAGCCATAATGGCTTACTTAATAAAAAATGGAGAATTTGGAGGTTTACTATGAGTAGAGAAAAGGTTGTATTGGCTTACTCAGGGGGGCTTGACACCTCTGTCATATTAAAGTGGCTCGACCTTAAAGGTTATGATGTCGTTGCTTATGTTGCAGATCTGGGGCAGAGGGATGACTTTAAGGCGATTGAGGAAAAGGCATATAAATCAGGTGCTAAAGAATTTTACGTTGTTGATCTAAAGGATTACTTTGTAAGAGATTTTGTTTTCACTGCAATAAAGTTTAATGCCGTGTATGAGGGTAGGTATCTTATGGGGACATCTCTTGCAAGACCTGTTATAGCAAAGGGGATGGTGGATATTGCCAGAAAGACAGGGGCAAAATATATTGCCCATGGGGCAACCGGTAAAGGTAATGACCAGGTAAGATTTGAACTATCTGCCGCAGCACTCTATCCTGAGCTCAAGGCCATTGTGCCCTGGAGAGATCCGGAATTTTTCAACGTCATAAAAGGGAGAAAAGAAGCTATGGACTTTGCCAGGGAGCATGGCATACCGATAAAAGCTACCGCGGACAAACCCTGGAGTTCAGATGAAAATCTTATGCATATCAGCTTTGAAGCAGGAATATTGGAAGATCCTGCCATGAGACCACCCAAAGATATGTTTGAGCTTACCACAGATCCCGTTGATGCCACCAACGAACCTGAGCAGATCGAGATAGAATTTGAAAAAGGTGTACCTGTAAAGGTAAATGGAAAAGCTTATTCCCCGGCAGAGCTTTTGAAGGTGGTAAATGCGCTTGGTTCCAAACATGGTATAGGACGGGTTGATATGGTAGAAAGCCGTTATGTGGGGATGAAATCAAGGGGTGTTTACGAAACTCCAGGAGCCACAATACTTATGGCTGCCCATAGAGACCTTGAAGGGCTTACGCTGGATGGCTCTTTGATAAATCTTAAAGACACACTTATGCCGAGATTTTCTCAGCTTGTATACGCTGGATACTGGTTTACCCATGAGATGGAGTGTTTGAGGACATTCCTGGAGAAAACTCAGGAATTTGTTACCGGTAAAGTTAGATTAGAGCTTTACAAAGGTAATGTTTATTACATCGGTAGGGAGTCTGAATACTCTCTTTATGATAAGCTTGTGGTATCTATGGATGATGATCTTGGCGCATATAATCAAACAGATGCCACTGGATTTATAAAGCTACATGCTCTTCCTATAAAAGCCCATGCAAAAAGGCTTGCAAAATTTGGTAAAAATATAATTGGGTGATATATGTATTTTCAGGATGTAATTCTTAAATTGCAGGAATTTTGGGCCAGGAATGGATGTATTATTTATCAACCATATGATATAGAGGTTGGGGCTGGTACATTCAACCCTGCCACTTTTTTAAGATGTCTTGGGCCTGAACCCTGGAATGTTGCTTATGTGGAACCCAGCAGAAGGCCCACAGATGGTAGATACGGTGAAAATCCAAACAGATTACAGCATTATTACCAGTTTCAGGTGATTTTAAAGCCGTCTCCGGATAATATACAGGATTTATACCTGGATAGTTTAAAACAGCTTGGTATAGACCCGCTAGAGCATGATATCAGGTTTGTGGAGGATGATTGGGAATCCCCAACCCTTGGTGCATGGGGGTTGGGCTGGGAGGTCTGGCTGGATGGTATGGAGATTACACAGTTTACATACTTTCAACAGGCTGGTGGTATCGATTTAAAACCGGTTTCCGGGGAGATAACCTATGGCCTCGAAAGGATTACGATGTATCTACAGGGGGTGGAGTCTGTTTTTGATCTAAAATGGAATGAAAATATCACCTACGGAGATGTTTACCACAGAAACGAAGTGGAATTTTCAAAATTCAATTTTGAAGAAGCGGATGTGGAGATGAATTTCAAGCTTTTCGAGATGTACGAAAGGGAATGTATAAGACTTGTGGAAAAGGGGATTGTTTTGCCAGCTTATGATTTCTGTTTAAAGTGTAGTCATACATTTAATCTACTGGATGCAAGAAATGCCATATCCGTAACAGAAAGAACCGGGTACATTGGAAGGGTGAGAAATCTCGCTAAACTCTGCGCTGAAGGGTATCTAAAATCAAGAGAGGAGATGGGTTTTCCGCTTCTAAATAAAAAGCTAATAAATAGATAATTTTAGTTTTTTGTATTATAATAAAAGGGTGGCGAGTGCCACCCTTTTATTTAAAGCATTTCAAATAATTTCTTCACCATTTCTTCAATTCCTATAGCAACTTCTGATATGCTATTTCCAAGCATATAAGCCGGTGTGGTGATTATTTTGTTTTCTTTATCCACCACAGCTTCTTTTACAGGGCATGAAATATGCTTACCACCAAGTTTTTCAATGGTGGAGGCTACACCTGTGTCTGTACCTATTGTGAGTTTTGGATCGATTTTTAAGCCGGATAATGCCTTGGCAAGTAAAACAGGTGCTATGCAAACAGCTGCAAGAGGTTTTTTAGCTTTTACTGTTTCCTGAACGACTCTTGCCACTTCTGGATCTATTTTGCAATCTGCACCATCAAAAGCAAAAGTGGTGAGGTTTTTGGCGGCTCCAAATCCACCCGGGAAGACAACAGCATCTACTTCTGAAACATTTAGATCTTTCAAATTTTTTATGTTACCCCTTGCTATCCTTGCTGATTCCACCAGAACATTTCTCGTTTCATCTTTTACCTCTTCCCCTGTTAGATGGTTCACAACGTGATATTGTGGGATATCAGGTGCTGCCATTACAAGCTCTGCACCATATTTGTCCAAAAAATACATGGTTAAAACGGCTTCATGGATCTCACTTCCATCATAAACGCCACATCCGCTTAATATTACTGCTACTTTTGGTTTTGCCATACAAACCTCCCTTTAATTTATTTTTTTAAGAGATTTTTAAATCTATCTACATTCATAAAGCTTGTTTTAGTACAATCATTTATACCCACACCATATAAGATATTACCACCGATAAAAATGTCATCAAATTTTTTACAGAACTCTTCGACCTTTTCAACTATTTTGTAGTGTCCTATGTAGTATTGGGGGATCGCTTTTTCCCATCTAAAATATTTTATTTTGTAAGGCTCTTTTTTTATTTTTAAAGTCTCTTTTATATCATCAAAAGCCATCCTGATAAGTTCATCGTCGGACTTTTCGATTATCCACCTATTTTTATCTCCACCCATTATCGTTCTAACTATTTTGTATCCATCCCTTGTCCTATCTGGAAATATTGAAGAATCAAAAAGTGCCCCTAAAATCCTTTTATTCTCTGAATGGGGTATTAGGTAGCCGAAGCCATCTAAAGGATCTTCTAAATCCTCCGTCTTGAATATAAATCCAACAACGAAGACAGGGGGGTAAGTAATCCCATTGAGATCTTTAGATAGATCTTTATCAAGTGCTGAAAGCATTTGAGAAACAGCATAGGCCGGGGTATTTATGAATATTTTATCAAATTCCATAAGGCTATTATTGGTATTTAGTATATATCTGTTCATTTTTTTATCGATTGAAAATACTTCAGTGTTTAACATTTTTGTGATACTTGTGGATTCGAGTAAATCTGTTATCATATTGTCCAGTCCATTTTTGTATGAGGTAAGAATACCGCCAGGGCCTGATGGACCACTTTTTTTCCCTTTTTTCTTTATCATCCCTTTAAAAAGGCCACCATAATTTATTTCCAGATCCCTTATTACGGGGAAACAGGATCTTAAGCTCATCTTTTCAGGATCACCTGCGAAAATGCCAGATACCATTGGGCCTATGAGGTATTCGAGGGCTTCTTTTCCCAATCTTCTTATAGCAAAGTCTGCCACAGATTCATCTTCGGGTACACTTTTCTGTATGAAATACTCTGATAGTATTCTCATTTTTGCTGAGAAAGAAAGAAGTTTGGATTTGAAAAACATTGGAGGGTTTTCAGGCAATCTATGTAAAATCCCATTTCGCATGATATATCTTTTTCGTGCTAAGTCATTACTTTTGACGAGATTGTTGCTTAATCCTGCCATGGATAGAAGTTCAAGGGTATGGGGTTTGCTGTCTAAAAAACCATTTGGCCCAGCTTCCACTATGAATCCATCTTCCCGTGAGGTCTCTATTGATCCTCCCCATCTCAATCTTTTTTCTATGATTGTTATTTCCATATCCAGACTTAATTCTTTTTTCAATTTTTCCAATAAAAAAGCAGTGGATATGCCTGATATTCCGCCTCCTATGATGGCTATTCTCATTTTAATACCTCTTTAATTGACATTTCAATAATTCAATTATATCATAAAAAAATAATGGAGGCAATATGAATAGAAATATTAAACCATCATGTTCGATTTGTGCCTGGCGGGGTACCTGCAATAAGAAATTTTCCATCAAAGATCCTTCAAAATGTATAGATTTTTCTCTGGATGTGACTATAGTACTACCTGATGATGAAGATGACAAAAAAGAGAAAGATAAACCAGAGAAATAGATTATGAAGATAAAGACAGGTATCGGGTTTGATGCCCACAGGTTTATAGAAGGTAGAAAACTGATTTTAGGTGGGATTGAAATCCCTTATGATATGGGGCTTTTGGGGCATAGTGATGCTGATGTGTTGATTCATGCAATCATTGATTCACTTGTGGGGCCTGCCCTTGGAAGAGATATAGGTAATCTTTTTCCTGATAACGACATGAAATATAAGGATATAGATTCTAAAATACTTTTGAAAGAATCGGTATCTCTTGTAAGAAAAGCAGGGTTTGAGATATCAAATGTTGATGCAACTATAATAGCTGAAAAGCCAAAAATGAAACCTTTCATACCAGAAATGAGATCAAAGCTTGCGAACGTTTTGGAAATTGATCTTGATGATATTACTATAAAAGCCACCACTACAGAAAAGATGGGGTTTACGGGAAGAGGGGAGGGGATAGCGGCAATAGCCGTATCCACCATCATAAAAAGTATTAGGCAACCTTAGGTTTGTTCTCTTTTATTACTGAAGCGATCCCCTCTTTATAGCTATTTACATCACCCACATATCTTATATAATCTGTTTCGGCTAAGTACTTTACCTCGTCAAGTGTTATCCAGGCTCTTTCAAATTTGTTGTCAATTGTGACAACCCTTTCACTCCAGGGTTCAAAAGAACTAAAGCTTATAAGATAGAAATGCTCCTTTGTAATAATTGACCTTACAAGAACTACTAATTTTTTTGTTTCGTATCTTTTGTCTTCTATCTCAAATATTGATCCAGCATAGAATTTATCCATGTTTCACCTCCAGAGATATAAGTTATAACATATTATAAAAAAATCAAGTATAGATTAAATATGTTTAAATAAAACATAATGTTTTATTTTTCAATCTAAAATGTAATTGAGAATATCCATAGGATTTTTGGCTATGAAATCTACATTGTGAATATCTTCTATTTTTCCAAATCCCCAATTGGCAAAAACCATTTCTATATTGGCATTTTTTGCTGCATAAAGGTCGGTATGATTATCCCCCACCATGATAACTCTTCTTACCGGTTTGCTATTATTTAGTATGTAAAAAATCATATCGGGATCAGGTTTTCCCTTTTTTACCTTACAAGCCCCAACAATATTGCTAAAATATTGATCAATTTTAAGATGTGACAGCATCCTTTCGGCAAATTTTGTGTATGCATTAGTGGCAACTGACAACTGAAAATTAAATCTTTTTAGTTCTTCAAGAAGGTCTAAAATACCTTCATATAGATGAGTATTTTTTATGCATTGATCAAAATAGTGGGATTCGAAGAGGTTGCGGTGTTGGGGGGTATATTCTTCTATTCCATATAATCCATAGGCAAGCCGATTTCTATCTCCGTTTATTATATCCACCACCTCTGTTTTGGTAAGTGGTGGTAGCCCAAAATTTGACCTCACAAAGTTCACCGAGATGGTGATATCTTCACTGCTGTCTATTAATGTGCCATCCATGTCAAAAATTATAATATCTTTCATCTATATCCAACCTCTACAAGTGTCGGTTTTAATATGTCTACGATGATTTGTGGATTTATTGATATTAAAAATCCCCTTTTACCACCATTTATATAAATTTTTTCTAAATCTAAGATAGTTTTTTCCATAAAAATTGGCAACTGTTTTTTTGTGCCGAATGGGGAAGTACCCCCCACCAGATACCCGGTATGTTTTTGGGCTACTTCCGGTGTACATGGATTTATTGTCTTTACACCTAAAAATCTTGCCAAGTTTTTTGTGGATATCTCCATATCCCCATGCATAAGGACAATTAAAGGTTTTTTCGTTTCATCTTCCATTACTATTGTTTTAATTACTGTATGTTCATCCACTCCAAGCTTCATAGATGAAGCTCTTGTGCCACCTTTTTCCTCATATTCGTATAAATGTTTACCATAGATTATCTTTTTACCATCAAGTAATCTTGTTACGGGAGTTATGGGAAACTTTTCTGACATATTCACCTCAGCTTTTCATCTTTCTTGCCCTGCAGATAAATGCACTGTGGTTGTATATCCACATTTCAGGACGGACGGATAAACCATCCACCTTCCATGGTCTTTTGATTAGTTCAAATGATTCTATGTCTGCGAAGTAATTTAATTCTTTTAGTGTATCCACAAAAGTTTTAAGCTGTAAAACAGTTGGAATATACGCAACAACAATCCCACCATCCCTTAAACCTTCTTTTAAATATTTTAATACATGCCATGGTTCCGGAAGATCCAGAAAGACTCTATCATACACACCCTCAAAACCTTCATAGATATTACCTATTTTTATTGTATGATTGTCTACATTTCCGAGGTATTCTTTTATGAATCTCTCTGACTGCTCTGCAAAATCCTCTCTTATTTCGTAGCTCACAAGGCGACCCTGACCGGCAAGTGCCCTCAAAAGCGCTATCGAAAAAGCCCCCTGACCTATTCCAGACTCCAATATCTCAAGACCTGGATAAACATCCCCTTCCATCAACATTGCCGCTGTATCTTTGGGATATATAATCTGGGCGTTTCTTTTTATATGCATGACGTAATCTATGTAAGTGGGTTTTAGTATTGTGTATTTAATATTTTTACTGCTTAGTACTATCCCCCCATTACCAGCTTCGATTATTTTATCATGTTCGATATAGCCGTAGTTGGTGGAGAATTTACCCCCCTCTTTTAGAGTGACCGTGTGTTTGTTTTTTTTATGATCGGTTAATATAACTTTATCGCCATACTTTAGCATCCATCACCTCTTTTTATTTTGGAAAGAGAATTATAATCACATAAAGTTGTATGGGTCAACATCAAAAATAAATTTTGTGTTTCCATGCTTATGTTTATAAAAGATATCATCCACCAATTTTCTATATTTAGTAATATTTGAAACCTTTTTTACTTTGAGAATTATTTGCATTCTGTGTCTATTTTTTATCTTTGAAATGGGAGCTATTGCGGGGCCAAGTAATTTATCATCCTTTGATAATGAGTGTTTTAAAGATTCTGAAATTTTATTTGAGATATCCATCACTTTATCTATCCTCTGGCCGTCAATCAAGATCTTCACAAGATGTACAAAAGGGGGATATCCCATTACTTTTCTTTTTTCTATGATATCATTGTAGAAACTATCTAAGTCACCTGATTTCACCACGTCGAATACTGGATTATCCGGATTATACGTTTGAATGATCATCTGGCATGGCTTTTCAAATCTTCCACCCCTACCTAAAAATTGAGTGAGCATCTGGACAGATCTTTCCTCCACCCTGAAATCAGGTAGGGTAAAAAGATTGTCAATATTTATAACCCCTATAAGTGTGATGTCCGGGTAATTGAGCCCTTTTGATATAATCTGGGTTCCCACAAGTATCTTCTTTTTCTTCTCCCCAAATTCTGCCAATATAGATTCTACCCTCCTGGTTGAAGTGACCACATCTTGATCCAGCCTAAGAATTTCTCCCGGAAAGAGTTGATCCATTAATTCAAAAACTTTTTCAGAACCTGTGCCCACAGTGAAAAAATCTTCTCCACCGCATTTCCCACATCTGAATTTATGCTGGTAGGTTCCGCAATAGTGGCATCTGGCAACTTCATCAGATTTGTAGTATGTCATGGAAACAGAGCAGTTGTTGCAATGAAGAATGGTTCCACAGTATCTACATATTATATAGCTGGAATACCCTTTTTTATTGATGAGAAGAAGCGTCTGTTCGCCTCTATTTAGCCTTTCATAGATTCCATCATATAGCTTTTTGCTTAAAAAGTCAGCTATGATCTCTTCATTTTTCATATCTATGATATCTATAGATGTTTCGGTATTAGGATAGAATTTTTTGTTAAGTCTGAGTAGCCTATATTTGTTTGTGGATGCATTATAATAGCTTTCTATTGAAGGTGTGGCAGATCCTAATACAACGGGTATATTTAATATTTTTCCGTATAATACCGCCATATCTCTGGCATTGTAATGGGGGGTATCCTCCTGTTTGAAACTTGGGTCATGCTCTTCATCCACTATTATTAATCTAATATTCTTTCCGGGTATGAAAAGGGCACTTCTGGCACCTATAATGACACTTAAAGCACCGGAATTGAATCTAATTAAAATATCCTGCCTTTTTTTCTCTGAGATTTTACTATGGTAAACGGCCACATCTTTTTTTAGTCTCGATTGTAGGCGATGAAAAAGCTGGGTGGTGAGAGTAATTTCTGGTAAAATATAAATTACCTGACCATCGCTGTCGAGTATGTCGTTTATCAACTTACAATATATTTCAGTTTTACCACTACCGGTGACACCGTAGATGAGGTATGTATAAAATCTGTCCAATTTATTTGCAATCTCTTCATAGATAGACTGCTGTTCATCATTTAATAATACAGTATTGTATCGGAGGTCGGGCTCTTTTACCTTTTTAATATCCAGATCCACAAGCCTTATGGGGGAGATTTTGTGAAGGGTGGTACCTATGGGGTAGGTATAGTAACTGCTGAGTTTTTCAAGAAATGTTAGATAGTTTTTTGTCAAATGTATACCGTCATATATCTCGAGTATCTCTTTAATCTGAAGGGGTTCAATATCGGAAGTCTTAGAATATATTATGCCTAAAGTTATCCTTTTTTTCACCTCTATCTTGACTATAGATCCATCCGGAATATCATTGATAGACCTGTAGGTTAAAAACTGCAAATAAGGTATGGCTACTGCTACTTTGTAATAAAACATCTATCAAAAGTTTTTAAGATGATTCTCCATTTTATCACAAATGGTTTTTAAAACTTCAATTCGGGCATATTTTTTGTCATTAGCCGGTATAATATACCAGGGGGCTATATCGGTACTTGTTTTAGCCACCATATCGTCCACTGCATCCTTATATTGATCCCATTTCTCTCTATTTCTCCAGTCTTCTTCTGTGATTTTATATTGTTTTAGTGGAGTTGATTCTCTTTCTTTGAATCTTTTTAGCTGTTCATCTTTTGATATATGAAGCCAGAATTTGAAAAGTAAAATCTTACCGTATTGGGTAAGCTGCTCTTCAAAATCGTTGATTTCTGAGTAGGCTCTACCCCATTCCTCTGGTGTGGCAAAATTTTCAACCCTTTCCACCAGAACCCTTCCGTACCATGACCTATCGTAGATGGTAACGAAACCGAATCTCGGGACATGTCTCCAGAATCTCCATAGATAATGATGGGCTTTTTCTTCATCAGTTGGAGCTGCCACCTGAATTACCTGGTAGAGTCTCGAGTCTATACCTTTTGTGATTCTTCTAATGCATCCACCTTTTCCTGCAGCATCCCAGCCCTCGAAAAGTATAATCGTTGAAATCTTTTTCTGATGTGCCTGCCAGGTGAGACCCCATAGTTTAAGCTGAAGTTTTTCCAGTTCTTTTTCGTAATCTTTTTTATTGATGGAAACCGATAGATCTACATTATCCAGGATGGATGGGTAATCATAGGATATGTTGACGTTTGAGGTAATACATTTTTGTACACCTTCTTTATGGCTTTTTATGGCGCCTTCATAGAGGTTTACGAGTGTTTCAACGACGTTTAGATTTCTGTTTCTCCAGTCATAAGCATCCACAAGAACCCATGGGGCTTCCACCCTATCAGTAATTCTTATGGATCTTGCGGCGGCATCGATTATCTCTTTATAATGTTTTACGTTTTTTTTGTTAATTCTAAATCTTGCTATCTCTTCGGGGTATTCTTTATAGATCTTCTTTACCTTTTTTTTCTGCCCCTCCTGAGAAAGGTGAAGCCAGAATTTTACCAGATATGTGCCATTGTTGAATAGTGAACGTTCAAATCTCACTCTCCGTTGCATTCTTCTGTCAAATCTATCGATATCTATCCTTCCATAGGCTAAATCCAAAAAGGTGTTTTCGTACCAGCCTCCAAAGAGCAATGATGTGGTACCGGCGGCTGGCAATGCCCTCCAGTATCTCCAGAAGGGGGGTCTTTCCCTTTCCTCTTCTGTTTCCGCCCAGAATGTATGAGTTTTTATATATCTTGTGTCCATAAATTCTGTAATGAGATTTATAATTTCACCTCTACCAGCACCATCAACACCTGCAATGAGAATTGCAACGGGGATTTTAAGTTTTTTAGCTTCCAGCTGAGCAAAAAATAACCTCTGACGGAGATCCTGTATCTTTTCCTCGTATAATTGCTTATCTATTTTCTTTTCAAGCTCCACAAGTTCAAACATATCTTCCCCCTTTCTGTATGAGGTTTTTATAATGATAATATATATGAAATAAAAAAACAACTGTATCTTGTGAGTGGGGAATTAAATTTTTATAAATGCTCGTAGCCGTATCGGGATATATCAACCAGAGAATTATCTTTTTTCCTTAGAAACACACCTTCCCCATCTGTAATAAATCCGATTTCCAAAATATCAGGGAACTGTTTTCGGTATATTTTAAATTCAGACGAATAGTTTTTATCGATCGTAAAAGCTAATGCATACTCCTCACCTGAAGAGAGTATGTAATCAAAGGGGTTTTTTATGTTAAATTTTTCCAAATAAGAAATGTCAAAGTATTTTTCCTCAACTATTATTTTGACTTTACTACCTTCTGAAATATGGGATAGATCCCTGCCGAGTCCATCGCTTATGTCGATACAGGACGTCACATAATTTAACGAACCTAATAAACCACCAAGCGCCACCTCAGCCTTTTGATTATAATGGTAGTGGGGGTGTATGGAATGTTGGGCTATGCCCAGCTCTTTTTCCAGAGATAATTTTGATAATCCCACAGGTCTTGATAAAAATAGAATATCTCCGGATCTGGCGGTGGTTCTTTTGAGCAGAAATCTATTTTTTCTGCCTATTATGGTAAGTGACAGAAAGATTCCATGTACCGATCCAGTTGTGTCTCCGCCTATCAGATCTATCCTGTAGTAATCGAGGACATATTTTAAATCGGTTATGAAATTTTCTAAATCTATACTTCCATCAGTCGATAATCCCAAAAGCGCATAAAAAGGTTGGGTACCCCCCATTGCGGCTATGTCACTGACGTTTGATGTAATGAGCTTAAAGAGTATATTTCTCAGACCTGCTTCCCTCTTGAAATGTACATCTGATACGATCAGATCTTTTGCTATGAGAAATTCTCCCAATAATGCGGCATCGTCTCCGATGCCTAGATCTTCATTCGAGAAGTAGTATCGGTTTAAGTCGGATAATTTTTTTATAAATTCAAATTCTTTCATCTTAGGGGAAAAACTCTCTAAATTTTTTTGAGGTTTCGTAGGGGCTTAGGCTTCTACATATCTCTGAGCTTACCGCCACCCCCTTTACACCGATGTCAACCAATTGATGGCAGTTTTGTAGATTTATACCACCAATCGCCACCGCTGGGATATCTGTCTTTGATACGATCTCTTTAATTCCATCTGGGCCTATTAATGGTCTTAAGTCATCTTTTGTGGATGTCAAAAAGGCAGGACCAACACCGACATAGCTTACTTTGCTTTTTTCCGCCACCTCCAGATCCTCGATATTATTACAGGAATATCCCACAAGAATGTCCGGATAAAGATCCTTTATGACATAAGGGGGTATATCTTTTACCCCCACATGAATAACATCTATCTCCAGAGCAAGAGCAAGATCCAACCTATCATTTACTGTTATCATAACGTCTTTATCTTTTGTGAGCTCTTTAATTTTTAATCCATTTTCATACCTTTGCTTTGCAGTTAGCTTCTTATCCCTCAATTGAATCGCCGTAACCCCACCAGATACCACTTGAGGGATAAATTCCTCAAGGGGGATTTTAAGCATATCTGTCTCAAGGATAAGGTACAACTTCAAATAGTCGCTAATTTTTTGTCTATATTTACTGCACATAATTTTCCACACATTGTACAAGAGTTTACATCGTTGTTCTTTTTAAATTTCTTCATTGCCTTTACTGGGTCTATTGCAAGAGAAAACATCCCTTCCCAATTTAGTTCTTTTCTGTATTTGCTCATAAGTATATCTTTTTCAATTGCACCCGGGTATCCTTTTGCAATGTCTGCAATATGGGCTGCTATCTTTGATGCTATTACCCCTTCCCTTACATCTTCGACGTCAGGTAAAGATAAATGCTCGGCAGGCGTAACGTAGCATAGGAAATCAGCTCCGGCGGCACCGGCAATTGCTCCACCTATGGCACTTGTAATGTGGTCATATCCAGGTGCTATGTCTGTTGGGAGTGGCCCCAGAATGTAGAAAGGAGCTTCGTTGCACAGTCTTTTCTGTAAAATCATATTTGCCTGTATCTGATTCAGAGGGACATGCCCCGGCCCTTCTATCATAGCCTGAACATTTTTCTTCCATGCTCTTTCCGCCAGTTCCCCTAATATTATCAGCTCGTCAATCTGGGCTCTATCAGTGGCGTCTGCAATGGCACCAGGTCTGAAACCATCCCCTAAACTTAAAGTTACATCGTATTTATACGCTATATCCAATAGATCATCGTAAAATTCGTAAAGTGGGTTTTCTTTACCATTTCTTCTGATCCAGTCAGCAAGAATGGATCCTCCTCGGCTAACTATTCCACATACTCTGTTTGTTTTATCCATCCTTGCCACCGATTCTTTTGTGACGCCGCAATGCACTGTTATATAATCGATCCCCTGTTTACACTGCTCTTCGATTGATCTCAACAGCTTTTCTCCATCCATTTTGTAGGTGGGGATATTCTCCTCGGCTAACTTAGCTGCCACAGCATAGATTGGCACAGCCCCCACCATGACGGATGATTCTTCTAAAATGACGCTTCTTATCAAAGTAAGATCCCCACCTGTGGAAAGATCCATTACGCTATCTGCACCTGCTTCTATGGCCACTTTAAGCTTTTCCTTTTCGAATTCAAGTGTGGGGCAGTCTCCACTCGTGCCGATATTAGCGTTGATTTTTGTCCTGAGACCCTTTCCAATTCCCATTACTTTTTTGAAATCCCTATTTTTGTTTTTGGGGATAACTATTTTACCTTCTGCAATGTTTTTTAAAAGATTTGCTTCATCGATAGATTCCTCTTTTAGAATAATTTTCATCTCCTGTGTTAATATCCCCTTTTTGGCTGCTTCAAGCTGTGTCATATTTCCTCCGCATAGTATTATTTTTTCCGGAAGGTGGCTCCTGAGATAAACAAAAAAGCCACCCGACGAATGGTCGGATGGCTTTTTACTCACCCGTTCCCTTCGCCGGCATTACCCGGATCAGGTTCGAGGGGTATTTCTCAGCCCTTTATAAAAGAGCACCCCCACGGATAGATTTAAATATAACTATTTTAAAATAAAAATCAAGGTTTTTGTTGACATAATTTCTCTTAAAAAGTATTTTTATAAAAAAATATGGGGGTAATTATGCCAAAATACAGGTCTGCTACGACTACTTCCGGAAGGAATATGGCTGGTGCCAGGGCTCTCTGGAGAGCCACAGGAGTAAAAGAGGAGGATTTCAATAAAAAACCGATTATCGCTGTGGTAAACTCTTTTACTCAATTTGTGCCGGGTCATGTTCATTTAAGGGAGATTGGAAAGTTTATGGTGGAGGAGATAGAAAAGTCGGGTGGAATTGCCAAAGAGATGAATACAATCGCAATAGATGATGGTATTGCAATGGGGCATAATGGGATGCTTTATTCTTTACCGTCAAGGGAATTGATTGCTGATTCTGTGGAGTATATGATAAATGCCCATTGTGCCGATGCGATGGTATGTATTTCAAACTGTGATAAGATTACCCCGGGGATGATGATGGCGGCAATGAGGCTTAATATTCCTGCTATCTTTGTTTCGGGTGGACCTATGGAAGCTGGAAAAATGAACTTGAAAAATGAATTCAAAAAGATGGATCTTGTGGATGCAATGGTGGCCGCAGTGAGTAAAGATTATACAGATGAGGAAACGCTGATAATAGAGCGATCCGCCTGCCCTACGTGTGGATCCTGCTCCGGAATGTTTACTGCCAATTCCATGAATTGTCTGGCTGAGGCTCTGGGGCTTGCACTACCAGGTAATGGTACTTTGCTGGCCACCCATAAGTTAAGAAAGGGGCTATTTACCGCCGCCGCTAAAAGAATTGTGGAATTGTGTAAAATGTACTACGAAGATGGTGATGAGTCTATACTACCCAGATCTATTGCCAGCTTTGAGGTATTTGAAAATGCAATGACACTAGATATTGCAATGGGGGGATCCACCAATACAGTTTTGCATATTCTTGCCATAGCCAACGAGGCTAAAGTCAATTTTACGATGAAAGATATAGATAGATTGTCCAGAAAGACGCCCCACCTATGCAAAGTTGCCCCCTCTACTGATAAATATCATATAGAAGATGTCCACAGGGCTGGAGGGATTTATGGTATTCTTGGTGAGCTGGATAGGGCTGGACTTATACACAGTAAAGTGAAAACGGTTCATAGTAATACGCTGAAAGAGGCTATTGATAAGTGGGATATTAGAAATGGCGATGATGATGCTAAAAGATTTTACTCTGCAGCCCCAGGAAATGTTCCTACGCTGGAGCCTTTTTCTCAGGATAAATATTGGGATCTGGATCTTGATAGGGTAAACGGCTGTATAAGAAGTGTAGAGCATGCTTATAGCAAAGATGGTGGGCTTGCTGTGCTTTTCGGTAATATTGCAGAGGACGGTTGCATAGTAAAAACCGCTGGTGTGGATGAGTCGATTTTAAAATTTAAGGGTAGGGCAAGAGTTTTTGAAAGTCAAGAGGATGCAGTGGATGCTATTTTATCAGATAAAATAGTAGCCGGAGATGTTGTGGTGATAAGATACGAAGGGCCAAAAGGGGGCCCAGGGATGCAGGAGATGCTTTACCCCACAAGTTATCTCAAATCAAAGGGGTTGGGGAAGGTTTGTGCATTGATAACTGATGGTAGGTTTTCAGGTGGTACATCTGGTCTTTCCATAGGTCATATATCCCCAGAAGCTGCGGAAGGTGGGAATATAGCAATTATAGAAGATGGTGATGAAATAGTTATCGATATTCCGGAGAGGAGGATAGATTTGAATATATCCTCGGAGGAGATAAAAAAACGTAGGGAGAAACTGATAAATACAACAGGGTTTAGGCCAAAGTACAGAAAACGGGAGATTTCACAGGCTTTGAAGGCATATGCACTGCTTACAACAAGCGCTGCAAGAGGAGCTGTGAGGGATCTATCAAAATTCGAAGGTAAATAACTTAAGGAGGGGCATTCCCCCTTCCTTTTTTATACCGATTTATTCTTAAGTTTATATACCATAGCAAGAATTTCCGCCACCGCTTTGTAAAGATTTTCAGGTATCTCTTCACCTACTTCGACGGAAGAAAAAAGTGTTCTGGCAAGTGGCGGATCTTCGTGAATTAATACGTTATTTTTAGACGCAATCTCCCTTATCTTCAATGCGATAAGCCTCTGTCCTTTTGCCACCACTTTGGGGGCTCTATCTTTTGCCATATCGTATTTTATAGCCACGGCGTAGTGGGTGGGGTTTGTGATGACCACATCCGCTTTGGGTACTTCCTCCATCATCCTTTTTCTTGCCATTTCCCTTTGCATACTTCTAATTCTCTGTTTTATCAGGGGATCCCCTTCCATCTGTTTAAACTCCTCTTTTACCTCCTGTTTTGTCATTTTGAGGTCTTCATAATATTGCCATCTTTGATAAAGGAAATCGATCAATGCAATAACCATGATTATTATTGCCAGCTTAAACGAAACTTCATAAATCAGCTTGCCCAAAAAGTGTATCGATGAAATAGCATCTGCATCCGCAAGAGTGACTATTGTGGCTATTTTAGATTTTATTATGAAAAAAGCTGCAAAACCTAAGAAAAAT
The DNA here is from genome assembly GCF_049968475.1 of Calditerrivibrio sp. NCBI lineage: Bacteria > Pseudomonadati > Deferribacterota > Deferribacteres > Deferribacterales > Calditerrivibrionaceae > Calditerrivibrio > Calditerrivibrio sp. The sequence goes on from NZ_JBMFQS010000005.1 coordinate 36,222, forward strand.
ATTTTTAAAATCGATTTTAAAAGTTCGAAAAGGGACTTTTTGGAAAACAATCTTCCAAAACCTGTTATTGGATTTACTCTGTCCCATTTCAGTTCAAGGGCTTTACTGGAAAAAATCACTCCAAACTGGACAATATTTGATAAAATAGCCACAAAAACAAGTATGAATAGTAGTGGTAATGTTACTTTTGCTATAGACTTTAAGACTTCAATAAGCAAAAGATATGTACTTTCTTTATTTATCCTGTAGTTGTACATGGAAAAGTATGTGATAAAACTACTTTTAAACTCTTCCACCATTGGAGGCATGTAAAAGTATAATATCAGTACCGCAACTAAAAAGGTGGTACCTGTGGCTAATTCTCTACTTTTTGGTACGTTACCTTCTTCTATCGCTTTTTGTTTCCGCCGAGGGGTGGCTTCTTCCGTTCTATCTGAGTCGTTATCCGGCATTAGACACCTAAGTATCGAAAAAGTCTTAGAATATTATTTAGATATTCATACATCAAAGATTCAAACATACTGTAAAAAAATGTCAAACTTGTGATGATGACGAGCAAGCCACCTGCTATCTGTATTGGGAAGCCGATGATAAGGATATTTAGCTGAGGCACCAGCCTTCCCATAATTCCTAAAACCACCTGGGTAACTAAAAGTGTAACAAATATTGGGGCAGTGATTTTCAGAGCTGTAAGAAATATTTTGGAAAAAATAGTTACAATAAAGATATAAGATTCTTTGTTGAATACAAATACCCCAAGAGGTATCATTTCAAATGACTTTACAATAGCCTGAATTATGTATAGATGCCCGCCAATGACGAGAAAGAAAAGAATCATGATGATATTTTGAAATTGAGCCACCAGTGATATCTGGGCATTGTTCTGAGGATCAAGGACGTTTACTATACCAAATCCCATCTGGGTACCTATCACCTGACCTCCAAATTGTACCCCAATAAAAAGAAATCTTCCGATTAAGCCGGTGGCTATTCCTATCAACAATTCTTTGATTATGATAAGTATCAGCAAAAGGTTATTCGCTTTTGATAGATCTATAGCTTTTATAAATGGGAATATTAGAATCCCGATTAAAATGGATAAAAATAGCTTGATTCTGGCAGATACAATCTCACTTCCAAAAACTGGAGCGGTAAATATGATACCACTTATTCTTACAACTGTAAGAAAAAAAAGTACAATTTTGTTGGTATCAAATAAAAATTCAAACATTTACATCAATACCTGTCCCCCGCATACTTCATATACTGGATACGTTCGAATGCCTTAAAACCACCATCAAATTTAGTGGCTACCCCGATGATATCATTCACAGATTTAAAATGCTTTCTATCAAGGTAATTATTAATATCATTTACTATTTCAGGTATAACACCATACCCTTTTTTGTATATTGCTGAAACGATCTGAAATGTTTTAGCTCCGGCCATGAGATGCTGAAGGGCAATATTTGAATTGTGAATACCTGTACTTGCGGAAATATCTATATTTACCTGGTTATTACACACAGCGACGTACCTTAAAACCTGATAGGTTTCCTCTACACAGCTATACACTTCAAGTCCATGGAATTTCATATTTTCCACATCTATCGACATACGGAAGAATTTGTTAAACATTGTTATACCATTTGCACCAGCATCTTTCAATTTTTTTACCATAAGGGGTACCGAAGTGAAATAATACCCTATTTTAACAGCTAAAGGTATTTTTATCGCATTTCTTACAGAAGAAACTATCTCCACATATTTTTTTTCAATATCTCTTGGGTCTTCTTTTATACTAAAAGGGATATAAGCGATATTCAGCTCAAGTGCATCTGCCCCTGCATCTTCTATCTGTCTGGCATAATCCACCCACCATTTTCCCCCAAGGCAGTTTACACTGGCTATCACTGGGATGAATAGTTTGTCTTTGGCCTCTTTGATAAAGTCTAAATACTTTGTGGAACCATAAAGTTTACTGGTATCATTTAGAAAATATTCAAAAGCCTCCGGATGATAGTCATCCGAAAGGGCTAAATCTTCCGAAAGCTCCTCTTCAAAAAGTGACTTTAATACGACAGCACCAGCCCCAGACTCTTCAGCCTTTAGGAGTCCGCCAATATTTTTTGTCATTGTGGAGCTACCCACTATCAAGGGGTTTTTCAATTTTATTCCCATAAAATCTACTTTTAAATCGGCCATAAAATCTCCCATCTTTTTTTGTTAATATTAATATTTTACTTTGATAATTTCAACAAAAAAAGTTTTTTATCTGGTCATTAAAGCTAAATTTGTAATATCAGGAAAAAAACTTGTGTTTTTAATAATTTTTAGGTATTAATTAGATTATGAGGAAATTTGCAGTTTGTTTTCATCATACAAAAGAAGATTTAAGAGTATGGGAAAGATTTATTGACTATTTGTCTGAAAAGTTTGGTGAGGATTTCGATCTTGTTACGTATACCTCTTTTCTGGAAGAGCGGAAGAGAAGTAGACGGGATGATTACGACGTTGTATTCCAGAATCCAGAAACAGTACTTCTTCTCTTAGATAGAGGATATATCCCTATTGCAAGGTTTGATAATCAATGGGATACTGTTTATTATCTTAGAAAGAAAAAGTTTGATAAAGATAAAAAACTGTTAAAAGTTGGTATCGTACCAATAAGATCTATTTATTCTACTCTTATGGAGCTGGAAAATATCGGTTTTGACATAGACAAGCTTGATTTTATCATATATCAAAACCTTAAAGATATTCATTCAGCATTACTCAATGATGAAATAGATATCGGTATTACCCGTAAAGATATCTTTTCACATCTCCCGGTGGACTTCCAATCACAGATGGATATCCTTCTTGAATTCAGTATGGGGATATTTCATTCCTTTATGGTTAAACCGACTGATCTGGATTTCAGGAGTAAAATAGAAGATATCTTATTCAATATGCACAGTGATCCCCGTGGATTGGATATTATTAAGAATCTTGATTCTGATAAGATTGTGCCGATAGGATATGAGTTTGGTTTCCTGGATAGACTTAATAAGATTGGGGAAAAGATATTTGAATACAGAAACTATCGAAGCTTTTTTAAGGTAATTGATCAGGTTACAAATATTGGAGTGATAATTTATGGAAACAAGGTAAAGTATGCCAATAAGTATGCTTTAGGATTTTTGAAATATAATGAAAAAGAATTGTATAAATTGGATGTTGTGGAGCTGTTTGAAAAAAGCAAGGCAGAATTTGTAAAAAATAATGTATCAAGGAGGTTGGCAGGGGAGTTTTTTGATGTCAAATATAAAAATATAAAAATGGTGGCTAGAAATGGGGAGATTCTCGATGTGGAGGGGTTTGCTTCCACAGTGATTTTTCATGGAAAACCATCAGGAACATTTATTTTCATTGATAATAGAAAAAATGTCTTTTTGGAGAAGCTTTTTTCTGGAATAAAGGAACTCAATCATATAATTACTTTTTCAGATTACAAGGAAGATGTATTTAAAAAGCTTAGTGAGAATATTACCACTGTAATGGGGCTTTGCTTTTCAAGGGTGATTTACTATGAGAATGGTCTACAGCATTCAGAATATACCTATGGTACCCCTTTAAAACTCCTGGAAAAGATAGAGATAAATGATAAAAATATCTTAATGGATATCGTTTCTGACGATAGTGGAAATATCAAAGCAATTGTATTTGTGATTCCTATTTTCATTGAGGATAGATTGATTGCCATTATTGAAGTTCACACTCAAAAGTATATCAATTTCCTCGATGAACTTGTGGTATTGATGGAGGAATTAAAATCGGATATTACTTTTATATTACAGAAAATAGAAAAGGATGAGAAAGCCCTGTGGTTTTATAATGCCATTAAATCATCCAAAGATTTATGTTTTATAACAGATTTTGAAGGTAAAATATTATTCCACAATGAAGCGGTGGCTAAGGTATCTGGTTATTCTTCTGAAGAGATCATTGGTAAGACGCCTGCTATATTCAAGTCTGGAAGTATGAGTAGAGATTTTTATGATAGATTTTACCAGATAATCAAAAGTGGTAATGAATTTTCTGGAATTTTTATAAATAAAACAAAAAGTGGACATTTATTTTATATCGATGCCACTGTAATACCGATAATGAAGAACAAGATGATAAAAGGTTATGTTTCGATTGGGAAAAATATTACAAATGAGATACTACTTCAGAATGAAATAGACAGAGTTAGATATGAGGATCATCTCACCGGATTATACAACTACCTTGGTTTTCAACATAAGGCAAACGAATTTTTAAAATCAAATCCAGAATCTATATCGGCATTTGTTTTGGTGGATATTGATAATATGAGTTTTATAAATAACACCTATGGCTTTGCTTTTGGTGACGAAGTTTTGAAAATAGTGGGGAATTCTCTGAAAAAATTAGCAAAAGAGAGGGACATCGTTTCAAGGGTTGGAGGGGATGATTTTGCGATATTATTTTCAAATATCAAAAAGAAAGAGAATATAATAAAAATAGTTGAGAGATTATCGAACTTTTTCCAGAAAAAATTTCTTATTGAAAACGAGTCGATTTACATTAATGTGAAGATTTCGATAGTTATATATCCATTTGATGGAAAAGATATTTTGAGTATTATGAATAAAGCTTCTTTAGTACTTTCTAAAATGAAAAAGATGGATGATTTTATTCAGTTTTACGATCCAGATCTTGAAAAGCAGGCAGAGCAATATATGATTGTGGAGGATCTTTTATCCACTGCAGTTGAGGAAGATAGATATATACTACATTATCAGCCATATTTTTATACAGATATCCTGGAGTTGGCTGGTTTTGAAGCTCTCATAAGGCTAAAAGATAAAGAAGGTAATATAGTATACCCTGGCTTTTTCATCGATCATCTTGAGCAATCAAAACATATTGGCAGATTTGAAAAATGGCTTATCAATGAGGTATCGGAGCTTATTAAAGAAACAGGTTATAATATTTCTATAAACATATCGGCAAAAGGTCTTGATATTGATAGCTTTGTATCAAAGTTTTCTCATCTGACACCTGATATTTCAAAAAAAATTACTGTAGAGATTACTGAAAGGGAATTTAATGAAAACACGGATCTTTTTGTGGATAATTTTTATGAGTTTAAGAAAAAGATGAATTTAAAACTGGCTCTTGACGATTTTGGTACCGGATATTCTTCCATTTCCAGACTTAAATATTTACCATGCGATATTTTAAAAATAGATATGAGTTTCATTCGGGATATGTTTAAAAGTGAAAAGGATACAGCTTTTGTGAATGCTATGATAGATTTAGGTAAGAGATTTGGTTACACCACTCTGGCAGAAGGTGTTGAGACTTTGGAGCAATTGGTATATCTCAAAAATAATGGGTGTGATATCATTCAGGGTTATCTGCTGGGGAAACCTTTGGATAAGGATATCCTTTACAGTACAGATTGGAAAAAGTATTCCGAAAACCTCAGAAAGCAATATTTCAAATAGATTGCGATATTTTAAACTCCTACGAATTTAGCACATTTTTAGTTTAAATTTTTCTACCAATGTTAAAAGCCTCCGGGCGAGTTCCCTTAAATTTTCCGACTGAATTCTGTTTTGCTCAGCAATAGAAGAATTTTCTTCAGCCACAGCGGAAACTTCAGGCATGTTTGGGATATCTCGTTTGCAGCTGAGCTTTGCTCTTCAACTGCCGTTGCTACCGAATTGATTTTGTCTGCTATTTCCACAACTCCGCTTAAGATCTCGTTAAAACTCGAATTTAGTTTTTCAATAATTATTACGCTCTCCGAAGCAGCTTTACTTATGTTATTCACATCCCTTACTGATGCATCAACCTCTTTTTGTATATTTTTTATCATACTATTTATTTCTGAAATAGACTTTGCTGTTCTTTCAGCCAATTTTCTAATCTCATCAGCAACAACTGCAAAACCTCTACCAAACTCACCTGCTCTTGCCGCTTCAATAGCCGCATTTAAAGCAAGAAGATTAGTTTGATCGGCAATCTCTCTTATAACCTCTAATATTGACCCAATCTCTTTTGATGCATCCCCAAGCTTTTGTATATTTTCCCCAGATTTTTGAACAGAGTTTGATAGGTCACTAACATTACTTACAGCTATTTTCAAATCATTTTTCCCTTTATCGGCAAGATCTTTTACTGAGGATACTTCTCTTGATATACCACCGATATTATTTGTAATCTCCTGTATTGTGGCGCTCATTTCATGCACAGCTATCTCCACCTGAGATACTTTTGATGTTAGATGGTCAATGGCTTTTGACATCTCTTTAGAGGATAAATCTATAGAATCCGACGACTGGATAACATTATCTGCTGATTTTTTTACACTACAAAGAGTATTATTCATCTGATATTTCATTTCTTCTACATTTTTGATGATAATTCCCATTTCATCGTTTCTGTTGTATTCAATTGATGTTGTCAGATCCCCTTCAGAAATTGATTTAAATTCAGCTGATAGGATGTCTACAGGTCTGGTTACATATTTATTGAAAATAAATCTTATAATTAAGAAAAGTACGATTAATATTGCTATGCTGACCGAAGTAAACCATATTTTAATCGATTTTATAACGGGCCCGATAAACTCATCTTCGTAAGAGCCTGCTGAAATGATCCAGTCTAAGTTTTTGTAATATGTGAATGCAACAACTTTAAATTTTCCTTCCCATGGATATCTTAATACCCCCTCTTTCTTGTTAATAATCTCTTTTATGAAATCGAAATTAGAAACATTTTCACCCTCTTTCTTTGGGTGAATGATTAGTGTTCCTGTTGAATCGATTACGTAGTAGTATCCAGTAGATCCTATTTTAGTAGATTTTATAGTATTTTTTACTTCATTTTTAATCATATTGGTTGTTTTTAATTCGTTACCGATGTAGTCATTCTCATTCACTGTTGCAACAAGGATTGAGTTTAACTTTTCAATGTATCCATAAGATGCATAAACTATAGGTTTTGCTGGGTCAGTTGTTCTTGTGTAGCGAATAAATCCATCTTTTTTATTCAATATTTCATCTATGTGTGGTTGCCCTTTCAAATTTTTCCCTTCGCTTGATGGATGTATTGTAAGTGTGCCATTCATATCTAACAGAAAAAAATAACCTTTTTCACCTATTTTTCTGGAAAGAATCAATTCTCTGATTTCGTCAATATTTTTTGGATTTTTTCTTTTTATTTCACTTAAAACGTTTGATAATAACCTGTTTAGATCCTTTTCGGCTTTTTCTCTTACCCTGAGACTTGAATCTTCAATGGCTTTATTTGTAATTTCCACGAAATTTTTTACTAAATTCACCTGAGCTGTTAATTGATTGGCTATTTCCTTAGAAAAGTAGGTTTTTGAAATTTTTATGTTAAGATAACCTAAAATGATCAAAGATAAAGCTATCACAATGAAACTACTCAAAAGGACTATTGTTCTTATTTTAAGACTTTTATTTTTCATAGGGCAACCTCCAACTTTTCTTCTTCTTATTATATTAAATTTTTTTTAAAAAGCAATGAAATTAAAAAATATGCTTTGTTCTTTAAATATGTTTTAAGTTTAATTATTATTTTATATGTTGTTGTATTATTGTTTAAATAAAGGTTTACAATACACTACACTTTATTGAGATTTTTGTTAAAGCGATAATAATCAATTTTAATTAATGACAACAAGCTTAAAAGATGGAGGTAATTCGAATTTGACGGAGGGTTTAAAAGAAAAGCGGGTGGCGGGACTCGAACCCGTGACCTCAACCTTGGCAAGGTCGCGCTCTACCAACTGAGCTACACCCGCGATGGGACTGAACTTATAGATAATTTTTTTATAAATGTCAACTACTTTTTTAAAAAAAATTGTAATAAAATTGTTTATTTATATTTAATAGATATATTATTCTTTTTGATCAATAAGTTAAAATAGATGGTACGTGTTCAAAATAAAAAGGTGGGTTGCCCCACCTTAGTTTGTTATTTTTCTTATTTAAGGAATGTGTATTGATGCTCTGTGTGGTCTTTGTAGGTTCCATTCAATATAGCCACAACGTCTTCGATGAAGACAAGCTCCTCATTGGTAGGTATGACAAATACTTTTACTCTGGATTCTGGCGTTGATATCTCTGTTTCTCCAGATTTACTGAAGGTTTTTTTATTTTTTTCAAAGTCAATTATAATGCCTAAGTTTTCCAACCCCTGAAGGGCTTTTTCTCTTATCAGCCATGCATTTTCTCCAACACCGGCGGTAAAAACTATGGCATCTACTCTTCCAAGCACTGCATAGTAAGCCCCGATATATTTTTTTAATCGATATGCTTCAATTTCCAATGCCAGATTGCATCTATTATCCCCCTGTTCACTTCCGGCGATAACATCTCTTCTATCAGTGTATTTTCCGGTAATACCAAGAATGCCAGATTTTTTATTCAAAATATTATCCATCTCTTTGGGGGTTATGTTGAGTTGCTGCTGCATAAAAAGTGGTACCGCAGGGTCAAGATCCCCGCACCTTGTACCCATAACAGCTCCTTCCAGTGGTGTAAGCCCCATCGATGTGTCCACTGATACACCATTTTTAATAGCAGTATGAGATACGCCATTGCCTATATGCATTGTGATAATGTTGCACTCTTTTGCAGGTTTTCCAAGCAAAGCGGCTGCCCTTTTGGAAACATAAAGATGGCTTGTGCCATGGAATCCGTATCTTCTCACACCATATTTTTCGTACCATTCATATGGGACTGCGTAAAGATAGGCATACTCAGGCATTGTTTGGTGAAAAGCGGTGTCAAATATTGCCACATGAGGTACATCTGGTAAGACTTTCTGTGCCCCTCTGATACCAGCAAGATTGGGGGGATTATGTAGTGGCGCAAGATGCTGAACCTCTTCGATGGCCTTCACCACCTCTTCTGTAATCAATACACTTCTTTTAAACTTTTCCCCACCATGAACAACTCTGTGTCCTACTGCGGAAATTTCAGAAATTTTTGAAATTACCCCTTTTGTGGGGCTTTCCAATGTGTGCACCACAAGGTTTATGGCGGCGATATGATCGTGACATTCATATTCTTCCCTGTGAGTTTCTTTTCCAGGTACTTCATGGACGATGAAGGAATCTCCGATTCCTATCCTTTCAACAATCCCTTTTGCAACTACTTTTTGATTTTCCCAATCATACAATTGATATTTTACCGATGAACTTCCACAATTTAAAGCAAGGATCTTCATAAACTCCTCCTAAGCCTGCACTGCTGTGATGGCAGCTACATTTACGATATCCATATATTTACATCCTCTTGATAAATCGTTGACCGGCTTTCTAAGACCCTGAATGATTGGACCTATTGCCTCCGCCCCTGCTATCCTCTCCACAAGCTTGTATGCTATGTTGCCTGCGTCCAGATCCGGGAAGATAAGGACGTTTGCTTTACCGGCAACATTGCTACCTGGTGCTTTCTTTTCCCCAACAGCTTTAATAAGAGCGGCATCCGCTTGCATTTCACCATCTATCATCAGATCTGGGGATATCTCTCTTGCTATTTTCAATGCTTCTAATACTTTGTCGATGTCTGGATGCTGGGCACTTCCTTTGGTGGAGAATGATAGCATGGCCACTTTTGGTTCTTCCTCGAGGAAAGATCTGCAGCTATCCGCAGTGGCTATTGCTATTTCAGCCAGCTGTCTTGAATCTGGATTTGGGTTTACTGCACAATCAGCGAAAAGCATGGCACCATCTTTACCAAATTCTTTTTTATTTGTAACCATAATAAAACAACTTGAAACTGTGTTAATCCCAGTTTTTGTACCGATTACTCTGATGGCCGCCCTTAATACATCTGCAGTTGTGTTGCAGGCTCCGGTAACACACCCCTGAGCTATATCCTGCTCCACAAGCATAGCCCCAAAGTAAAGAATATCTTTCATACAATTTAAAGCTTCTTCTTCACTCATCCCCTTTGATTTCCTTTTATTATAGTATGCACCCGCAAAATCGTTTAGATATTTACTGGTGGTGGGGTTTATTATTTCGCAGCTAATAGGGTATCCTTTTGCTTTAAAAAGAGATTCTATTTTTTGTTCATCCCCAAGGACTATTACTTTTGCAAGCTTGTTTTGAACAATGGTGTGGGCTGCATCAATAGTTCTCTCATCATGACCTTCTGGTAAAACGATAGTTTTTTGCCTTTGTTTGGCCATTTCCCAAAATTTTTCCATTAGTGACATAAGGCACCTCTTAAATAGAATTATTTTTTATTTTAGCTGAAAAATATTATGCTGTCAAGTTAATATTAAAATAGTTTAATATCACAAAATATTTCTATGTTAAAACTGTCCTTTAAAGTATTTCAAGCTTAGATTCAAAAGTTTAGATATTGATCCTAGTGCATTTTTTAGCCTATTTTGGTTAAAAACGGAGAGCTCATTCGGGTTTATGTATTTACTTATTGTTCTACCATTTTCAGCATCTTTTATTTCTTTTGTAAGTGCAAGGTCCACGACGGTTTCATAGGCTGATATTATCTTAGTGACAGTTTCTTCGGATAATATTTCGTTCATCTTAAGTTGCTTAGCCCTATCGATCGTATTGAGTTGTCTGATGTTATTGCTGAGACTGAATGCTCTGACAATATCTGTGATGAATGTGAGGGCTGAATTCTTTAGGTTTAACATACCAGCATGTTCACCACTTTTTTCCACTATAAAATTCCCAAAAAATGTTATCGGTATCTTAAAATGTGTCTCCCTTTCAAGCATCTGTATGAGAAATAGGGGTCTGGAGGCAACTATCTTTAAAATAAAGTCCCTTAGATTTTCCACCAGCTCGATATTGCCGTAGAATGTGTCCATATCAAAAACGATATTTGACCATGTAAATCCCTTGTCTTCAGCGTTTAGTGTAATCACATCTATCTGTTTTTTCCATTGGGAGAGCTTTCGTGACATCTCGGGATTTGTGACCATCACATTCCCTTTGCATTTTTCATAACCAACGTAATCAAGCTTTTCGGTAAAAAGCTTTCCAAAATCCATCAGTATAGATATCTCTTCATCACCCAAATCGTCCCCAAAAATATATCCATTATCCTGATCCGGATTAAGCATCATCTCTTTTCGTGCTCCGCTACCCATAATTATGATTGCATAATTTAAGTCGGATATATTCTTTCCAGTGGAATTCTGGAATTCTTCAAGGCATAGTTTGTGAACCTTTTTTTGTATATTTATATGTATTGTGGAAATTGTTGGCAGGATTTCAGATGTCATTCTGCTATTGTCCAATAGATGTTTTACAACAATGTAAAGGTTATTTTTTATGGACTTTAGCTCTTCATAGGAACTGGCATTTTCAATGTTTAGGGTGAAGGTACTAGCTGTTGCATAAAATATCTTCAAAAGATCTTTATTTGAGACAATTCCTAAGGGTTTATCTTTTTCGGTGACAATAGCATAATCCTGATTTTTGGATTGCATTTCTGATAACACTTCTATGGATGGGTAATCTTTAGGCACCTTGATGGGATTAGTTTCCATAAAAAATGAGACATTTGCAGATAAATCTATATCTTCTTGTGAAAGAAATTTATGCACAATATGTTTTGATGTTATTAAACCTTTGACGTTGTTTTTTTTATCAGTTATGACCACCGAACCGATATTCTTTTTGCTCATCAGTTTTGAGGCATTTAGTATTGTGTCATCCTCATTCAAGGATTGGACGTTTTTAGTCATAAACGCAGATATCGGTTTGTAAGTCAACTGCAATGATTTGGTTGAACTGTCACCTTGAAGAAGTCTGAATCTTTCAGAAACAAGATTATAAAATCTATTTTTAAAAACTTCAAAATCACTAATTAATTTATAAATGCAGATTTCTGGAAAAAAAATCAATTTTACGAAATCTTTTGCTACTGCACTTACTAAATAAGTTGATTTACCTAAAAAGGTGGTTATTCCCAATATAGATCCATAACCCATTTCCGCAATAGGTTGTTCATTATTAATAAATAAGACTGAACCTTCTAAAACAAAATATACTCCTTTGTGATAAGTTTCATTCTTTTCAAAAAGTTTTTCATTTTTATTTAATTCAACTATAGATGAGTTTCCAAGTATTATTTTTAAATTTTTATCAGGTAAATCTGAGAACAAATAATGGTTTTTTAAATTAACTATTAATTTTTCAATATTATCTATCGTTATCTTGTTCATAATAAACTCCTTCTTTTAATTATAATGTAAATAAAAGATATTTGCAAGAGAAAATAATTTTAATAACTTGAATTATAAGTTAAAATTATTAATTTTTAGTAGATAAGTATGGATTTAGATCTAGTCGAGTTTAAAAAAAATTTAATTTTTATAATCCTAATATGTTTATTCACTATACAGGTATATTTCATAGTTATAAATGTGTTACCTAATTTTGTCTCTATTTATAAAATATTTAAAAAAAATGTTGACACATGTCTATAAAAGTGTTATTTTTAATACAAACAATGTTATATAAAATTTTAGGTTGAGTTTTTTACACCCAGTAAAAAAGGTCGGTTGGGTGGAGTAGTTAATAAAAGGTTTAAAATTTTTAAAATTAAAAAAATGTGAGGTGTTTTATGGACAAAAAAGCAAGAGAGGTGCTTGAATCACAAAAATTTAAGTCCCTTGTAGCAAAAAAGTGGACAATTAGTTATGTTTTACTGGCATTACTTTTTATAGTGTATTATGGCTATATTTTTCTCATCGCGCTTAACAAGTCAGCATTAGCTATTAAGGTTGGCCAGTATACTAATATTGGACTTATTCTGGGTGTACTTGTTATAGTTGCAGCATGGATTTTGACCGCTTACTATGTCTGGTGGGCAAACAACACCTACGACAAAGAAGTGGAAGAACTTAAAAAGATGTTATAATACCGGGAGGGATATTTATGGATAATGCAACTACTGCAGTACAACAGTTTTCTTTTGGTAAACCCAATACTTCATCAATTTTGTTTTTCTTTATAGTTGTTGCTATTACATTGCTTGCAACGTATTTTGCAGCTAAAAAATCACAAAAGACAGCCAGTTCTTATTACACAGCTGGTGGTGGTATATCTGGGTTTCAGAATGGTTTAGCCCTTGCTGGGGACTATATGTCTGCGGCATCGTTCCTTGGGATATCTGGTATGGTGGCTTTAAAAGGTTATGATGGTATAATTTATGCTGTTGGTTGGCTTGTGGGCTGGCCTGCGCTTCTTTTCCTCATAGCAGAACCCCTTAGAAACCTTGGTAAGTATAGCTTTGCAGATGTTGTGGCTTTTAGGTTGAATGCAAAACCGATTAGGACTGCGGCTGCTATTGGTGGTCTTTTAGTTTTACTTTCATATACGACTGCCCAGATGGTTGGCTCTGGATCACTCATCAAGCTTCTTTTTGGTATGTCATATGAGATGGCTGTTGTTATAGTGGGTGTTGCAATGCTTATATACCTTCTTTTGGGTGGTATGCTTGCAACAACATGGGTACAGATTATCAAAGCTACACTTCTTCTTGGTGGGGTAAGCTTGATCACTATTCTTGTTCTTGTTAAGTTTGGTTTCAATCCTGGTGAATTATACGGAGCTGTGGCTGCTAAATATGGGGATAAAGCCCTTGAACCTGGTGGCTTTATCAAAAGTGCTGCTGATGCTTTTTCTCTTGGTCTTGCATTGATGCTTGGTTTACTTGGTCTTCCACACATCCTTATGAGATTCTTCACCGTTCCAAATGCTAAAGAGGCCAGAAAGTCGATCGTATGGGCTACTACATGGATAGGTTATTTCTATATAATCATCCCAATAGTAGGTTTTGGTGCATCAGTGCTTGTCACAAGAGAAACAATCACATCCATCGATAAAGGTGGTAATATGGCGGCAGTAATGCTTGCTGAAGTGTTGGGCGGATCTCCTCTTATGGGTTTTATCTCTGCCGTTGCATTTGCTACGATTCTTGCGGTTGTGGCTGGTCTTACAATAGCCGCTTCAGCAGCTCTTGCAAATGACCTCTGGATTGGTGTTTTCAAAGGTGGACAGGCAACAGAGGCTGAAAAATATAAATCAGCAAAAGTGGCCACTTTCATTTACGGTATCGTTGCTATCTTTTTGGGGATTGCTTTTAAAGGACAAAACGTTGCCTTCCTTGTTGCTCTTGCATTTGCAGTGGCAGCAAGTGCAAACTTCCCAGCATTATTTATGTCCATAGTATGGAAGAAGTTTTCCACCACAGGTGCGGTTCTCTCTATCCTTGTGGGTGGTTTATCTGCTATGGTTCTTATCGTATTGGGGCCAACTGTCTGGGTGGATGTACTTAAAAATAGTGCTCCTATCTTCCCATATAAGTTTCCCACAATTTTCTCCCTTCCCCTTGCATTCATAGCAGGCTGGTTAGGATCTCTTATCACTCCAGATCAGAGAGCTCAGGAGCTTTTTGAAGATGAAAAATTAAGAACATACCTTGGTGTTGGTGCCGAAGGTGCCCATGACCATTAAAGTTTTCAGGGTGGAGAGTAATCTCCACCTTTTTTAAATTAAATCCGATATTTTCAAATCTATCTTATAATTTTCAATAACTTCAATCATTTTTATGAAAATCAGGGCAGTGGTGTAGATATCAAAATCTGCTCTGTGCCTTTTGCCATTGACAAGGATGTTTTCTATTCCAAAATAGGTTATAAGATTATCTAAATTGTAGCTTTTTAAATTAGGTGTGATCTTTTTTGCAATATTGATGGTATCTATTGTTATAAAGTCTTTTAGTCTAAGGTTACACATGTCTGAGAAATATTTTATAAAATTGTAATCGAAAGATATATTCTGACCTATTATGAATGGTGTATCTAAAAATTCTAAAAATTTTGGTAAAACTTCTTCTATTGTGGGGGAGTCTTTGACGATTTCGTTGCTTATTTTGTGTACTCTATAGGCGGAATAGGGGATAGGTATTTGAGGGTTTACTAGGGAATAAAATGAATTTTTGAGGTTTATTTTTAGCCCTTTTTCTATTTTCAGTGCGGCTATCTCCACTATTTTTGCACCTTTATACGGTGATATCCCTGTTGTTTCCAAATCGACTACAATGTAATCTATTTCATAAATACTTTTATTGAGCATTTTTCAAAAAATTGTAAAAATTTATGAAATCCTCAACTGATAGTTCTTCTGCCCTTACGTTGTTCCTTCCAAAAAATTCATCTATGAGATTTGTATCAATAATGCTATGTAGGTTGTTTTTAAGCATCTTTCTTTTAGCTGAGAAGCTGAGTTTCACAAGATTTAGAAAATCTTTTTCGTCCACATCGAATTGTCGTTTTTTAGGTATAAAATGAAGAACTGTTGATTCTACTTTTGTGGTTGGCCAGAAGTTGCCTCCTGATATATTGAGGATCTTTTTTATATCAAAAAAATATTGACAGAATACAGATAGAGAAGAGTAGCTCTTCTTTGATGGGGTGGATATAATCCGATCCGCCACCTCTTTTTGAAACATAAAAGTCATTGTGTTTATATTTTCTATTAATTCGGTACATTTTTCAAGAATAGGCACCGAAACATAATAAGGTAGATTACCAACCAGATTATATTTGCCATCGAGTAAGGATTTGTCGATTTTAGTAAAGTCGGAATGGATTATTTTGAAGTTTGGATAGAAATATAGATACCGTTTTAGAAAATCCACCAGCACTGCATCGATTTCTATGGCAGTAAGATCGGCACCCCTTTCTAATATTTTTACCGTTAATGCTCCACAACCTGGGCCGATTTCTAAAATCCTTGAATCTTTAGATACAGAGGTGGCGTCCAGAATCTTTTCTATGTAATGTTGATTTATGAGAAAATGTTGCCCAAGGGATTTTTTGGTTTTTGAAAATTCATTTTTATATATATTTACTAGATTTAACATTGTTTATCATTATATCTGCAGTTTTTATTGCTCTTAAAAGGCTTAATTCAGAGGCAATGTTTTTACCAGCTATGTCAAATGCAGTACCGTGATCCACTGATGTTCTTATGATGGGTAAGTTTAAGGTCACATTGACTGCATTGCCAAAACTTTCCATCTTTACAGGAATCAAGCCCTGATCATGATACATTGCCACGGCTATATCGCAAAATCCTGATAGCATCCTGGCGAAAAGTGAGTCGGCTGGGTATGGGCCTGTTGCGTTAATACCGATTTTCATGGCTTCTTCAATTGCAGGTTTTATTATAAGATCTTCTTCATTACCAATTGCCCCTTCATCACCAGCATGAGGGTTAAGTCCACATACTGCTATGTGTGGTTGAACATTCCCAAAATATCTTCCGGCGCTGTGTGCATTTTTTATGGCTTTTAATACTGATTCTTGTGTAATTTTATCCGGCAATGACTTTATCGGTGAATGGGTGGTGACGAGGACAGTTTTGATTTTATCCCCCACAAGCATCATTGAGTAATCATTTGAACCTGTCAGATGTGCAAGAAATTCTGTGTGTCCAGGGAATGGATAACCTGCTATGCTTATCGACTTTTTATTTATGGGGGCGGTGACTATTGCATCAATTTCTTTTTTTAGTGCCAGATTAACTGCCAATTCCACACAAAGCATCGATACCTTGCCACTTTCTGCGTTTACCTTACCCAAAGGGAATTTTTTTTCACCCTGGTATTCAGGTTCAATGACATCAAAATTTAGATTACCGAAACGCCTGAATATATCTTTAATCCCCACAACTTTTATATCATAATCTTCAAGGTTGTGATTTTTAAAAAGTTTATAGATGATCTCAGGGCCTATACCTGAAGGATCACCCATCGTGATAGCTATTCTATTTTTCATGAGGGGATAGTATAGTAATCTAGAAAATATTTCAAGATGAAATTAGTGTTGAAAATAACCATTTTTATAACATCTAAAGTTAAAGCTTTATCAAAAAGGGATCTGAAATTATTTTATTGGTTATGCTTTAGTTTTTCCAATTTTACAAAAGTATCATAGAGGGCGATACCTGTAAAAGAATCTGTTGGTGTGTAGGATGTGAGTATATTTGGGTGACCTTCTAAAAGTTTCTGACACTTATAGCAGAATAAGTAACCTTCACCACAGATCTCTGAGATTTTTATTTTTCCTGTAATGTTACCATTTTCATTTGAGATCTTTACCACTTCTTCATCAGTAAGATGATATTTTTGTGCATCTATTGGTGAGATATATATAAAGTTTTCCGCAAAATCTCCAAATCTTTGGGAGTTTAGATAGCTATAATGGGATCCTGTGATAAGCCTTAGACCTTCTGACTTATTTTCTATTAGCTGTAAAGAATCTGTTTTGTATTTTCGTCCTTTATATTCTTTTTTTTCTGGTAATGGTGGAAACCTAATATCAATTTTTACCTCTAACTCTTCTGAAATGGCTTTGATGATATCAATATCCGATAATTTATCAAAGACTTTATCTCTTGAGCGAAGCCTATTATCATAGAAGTAACTGCCGGATATATCTTCCTGAGCAAACATACCGTGCACCTTTATAAAATGGGTTGCAATCTCTGCTGTTTCGGTTTTGTTTGTATCCACCACCAAGAGAAAATTGATCTTTTTTAGAAGTTCTTCCAATTTTTTTGAAGATGGGTATGATATTAGAGAGTTGGAAGCCACAATAATTGCCCCGTGAAAAAAGCCTTTGTTTAAATAAGCGAGTATTTCTGAAATGTTAATTTTTTGGTTTTTAATATAAGGTTTAGGCAAACCATCTTTGGAGCTTCTAACGTAGTATAGATAGTTCAGGTTGTTTGTGAAATATGCTAATCTATTTATCCATCTTACGATGTTTTCACCGTTTTTGTATCTTTGTAAACCATAACCTGTGATTATTCCAGTTTTACCATTTTTGAAAGTATCCATGAGGTATTTTAGATCCTCTTCAGATACACTGCACTTTTCAAGCAGAAAATTTAGTTCGTATGGGATATCTTCTTTTGAAAGGTTTTTGATAATAGCTGCTGCCAGAAAGTTGTCAGAAGCAGGTCTGATTCTTATGTATCTATCTGAAATTTTAGCAGTTTTTCTGAGGATTGGATCTATGTAAATAATCTTTTTACCATCATTTTTAAGCTTTTTGAGATAGCTGTAAAGGTGCGGTGAAACGTTGTGGGCATCCCTACCAAATAGGACAATATTATCTACTTCCGAAAGATTTTCTACTGGAGGGTTAACGTAAACTCCGAAATCTTTTATATGGGCTGATTCACCAGTCTCAAGACATAAGGATCCATCTACGAAGTATATATTCGGAAAATGTGAAAAGAGCAGATCCCAGTAGTTCATCATATAGCCAAGACTACCAGATCCTCTTATGTATAAAATATTTTTATCTTTGTTTATTAACATATAGTTAACTATAGATTTTATTATTTCTTTAAGATCAGGATGTTCCTTTTGGCCGTTTGAATTTATGAAACTTAAATTGTTTGAAAAAACTTCCCTTTGTAAAAATTTTTTAAGTTTTGAACATACAAACTTACCACTGTTTTCCCTATTTTCAGGTATTATAGATAGACCATCGATATAGGCAAAGCATGCTTCAATACAATCTTTTGAGCAGATGAATTTTTTCATAAAATGTTTATGATTTTGGAATTTTTATTTTCTGTCCCTGTTTAAGACTCTTTATGTTGTTTAATTTTATGATGAGATCAGGGTTTGTATCATATTTACTGGCAAGTTTATATATTGTGTCCCCTTTTTGCACTTTATAAGTGATAAATTTTTGTTTTGTTGGAGTATTTTTGGCTGTCTTCTGTTTTATATTTGATTTGCTTGCAGTTTTGGATGAATTTTTGATGGGGATTTCAATATCCATACCAACTTTTAATTTTGTTATCCTGTTGTGGCTCTGGATGGCTTTAGCGGTTGTTTTATATCTATTTGCTATTTTTGCAAAAGTATCCCCCTTTTTCACTTTATAACTAATCGTTTCAATCTCTGGTTTGTCAGAAATGGCAGTCATGTTCTCTAACTTTTTGGTATCAATCACAACATTTCCATTTTCTGATGGAATAATTACAGGGAAACCTGCCCTGACAATCGGTTTCTTAAAACCGTTCATAGCCATTATACGATCAGGTGATGTCTTAAACTTTTTAGCGATATCAACTACCCTCGTTTTTTTGGCTGGGGTAAAGATCCTCACCTGTAAAAGCTCTTCAGGAGAATAACTATTCAAAACCGCCAGAACTTTATCTTTGTATCCCACTGGAATTTTAAGCTCAAAAGTATCAGATGGTGGAGTTATCCATCTTCTGAGAGAGGGGTTAAGCTCCATTATATTATTTAGCTCAATACCTGTCAATTTGCTTAATATGTAAAGATTTACAGGGTAATCCAATTTAACTTTTTCATAAACGATAGGCTGAATATCTGGATAATCAAAACCATATTCCATAAGATTCTTGTGTATAATCATAAGGGCTGTGTATTTTGGGACATAGTCTTTCGTTTCCTCTGTAAGATGTTTGTAGCTGGACAGCTCAAAATAATCTTCTGTGTTAAACTTATCGATTGCTTTTTGAATTCTGCCCGCACCAGCATTATAGGCCGCAAGAGCAAGAGACCAATCGTTGAATTTTTCGTATAGATCTTTTAGATGCCTTGCAGCTGCATCAGTTGATTTTTCAAAATCTTTTCTTTCATCCACCCAGTAATTTATTTTCAGGCCATAAAGTCTTCCGGTGGATTCCATAAATTGCCACATTCCTACTGCACCAGCCCTTGATCTTACAACTGGATCAAATCCACTTTCCGCAAGTGGTAAATAGGAAAGGTCTGTGGGCAAACCGTAGCTCTGAAATAGATCTTTAACATAAAATAGATATTTAAAAGAATTATTTATCCATCTCTGCATTGTGTTTCGGGAGGTTGTGGTAAATCTTTCGATATATTTTTTCACCCTATCGTTTATTGTTACTGGTACGTTAAAAGTTTCGGTTATGTTATCCAGAGTATTGTAATGTAGATTTAATTTTTTGTTGTCCTGAAATAGAAAAGATATGTCAAAGTCTGGTTTATATACCTTTGACAAATTTACTGAATCTTGTTTAGGTTTTTCCTGTTTGTTATCTTTATTTGAGCTAACGGCTACTTTTGGATTATTTTCTTCGGTATTTAAGAGATCAACAGTCGCAGTTGTCCTGATTTCGGGTGAATAGATGTAATGTGGCGATGATATTTTTATGTTTTGTATATCAAAGTTTTTCGTTTCTAGTGGTTTTGTGGATGTGTTTTGGTTAGAGACGGAGCCGGGTTTGGATAATCCGGCGCAACCTAAAAGTGATATTGATAAAAGCAACATTACTATCTTTTTCATCAAACAATTTTATAAAGATGTTTTAATGATATGTCAAGTCAAAATATGTAACATATTAACAGTTAGATGAAAAATATGTTTCTTTAAAAATTTGATTGATTTTTCTTTGTTTTATGTTATATTTAGTTTAACTAAACAAAGGAGGTTTCTATGTTGATAGTAGTAATAGATCCTGGATCCACTTCAACAAAGTTAGGTGTCTTCAAAAATCATAAAATAATAAAAAAAACGATATCCCATGATAGAAAAGAGATAGATGCCTGCCAAACAATTTTTGACCAAAAAGATTTTAGGTTTAATGTAATTAAACAAATCTTGGGGGAATTGTTAGATAATACTGAAAAAGTTGATGCGGTTGTAGGTAGGGGGGGGCTTATGAAGCCTATTCAGGGGGGTGTGTATAGAGTTAACGACAGGATGATAGAAGACTTAAAAGTTGGTGTGATGGGTCAGCATGCTGCAAATCTTGGGGGGATCATTGCCAGGGAATTGTCACTGATCTATGGTTGTGAAGCTTATATCACAAATCCTCCGGTGATTGATGAAATGCTTCCTATTGCTAAAGTATCCGGGTTTAAGGGTGTTGAAAGAAAAAGTATGTTCCATGCACTAAACCATAAGGCTACAGCACTGAAAGTATCAGAAAAGATAGGGAAAAGATATGAAGATATAAATCTTATAGTGGCTCATTTAGGTGGGGGTATATCTATAGGTATTCATTCGAAAGGGAAAGTTGTGGATGTAAATAATGCCCTTGACGGAGATGGCCCTTTTTCTCCGGAAAGGACTGGTGGGTTGCCTGTGGATGGTGTTCTGGAGCTTTTAAAAAAGAATCTGTATACAATTGATGAATTAAGATCGGTTGTGTCCAGAAAAGGTGGGTTATATTCTTATTTAAATACAATCGATCTAAAAGAGGTTGAAAAAATGATAGACAATGGGGATGAAAATGCTAAATTATACTATGAGGCTATGGGATATCAGGTTTCTAAAGAGATAGGTGCTCTATCAACCGTTGTAAATGGCAATTTGGATGGTATTGTCCTAACAGGTGGGCTTGCTTATAGCGACAGATTCGTAAAACTTATTACGGATAGGATATCATTTTTAGGTAGGATATTTGTTGAGCCGGGTGAGAATGAGATAGAAGCCCTTATAGATGCTGGAATAAGAGTTTTAAGTGGTAAAGAGATTCCAAAAGAATATAGTTAGGAGTATGTTATGATTGAAATAGGTAGTAATATCAAGAAAATCATCGATACGGAGCAGATAGATGTAGAATTTTTACTAAAGCAGGTAAATTTATCGGAGGAAGAGTTTAAAGCTATTCTTGAAAATGAGATCAAACCAACTGTATCAACACTTCTGAAGCTTTCAAGGGCTTTAAACAAAGATCTTTCCCTTCTTATCTATGGTAATGAATTTAAGCCGAAAAAGGCTGTTGCCACAAGAAGAGATGAGAGAGTTCCGGTCAGGAGAAGAAGAGGTTATGATTACGAGAGCCTTGCCCCATTTTATATCGGAAGGAGTATGGAACCTTTGATCGTGGATGTGAGAAGGGATGAAAAACAGGAATTTAGCGCACATAAAGGTGAAGAGTTTCATTACGTTATGAGTGGAAAGGTTAAGACAGTTGTTGGTGAAGAGGAATTTATTCTTGAAGATGGTGACACGCTATACTTTGATTCATCCATTCCCCATTGTATCAATTCTATTACAGATTATTCAAGGCTTTTAGTGGTGGTATTTAATTCGGAGTCTATGGTGCATCAGGTGAAAGGGAAGAAGATGAGGGATATGGTACAGGCGGCAAAACTGTTGCCCAAGAAAAATATATCTCTGATCTGTCCGGATGATTCATCCCTCGGAGCTGGAAATAGAGCCATCGAAGAGGGGATTGTGGATAAGATATATCTTGTGGGGAACATCGCCAAAACGGAAGCTTATTGTAAAGGTTTTTTAAATTACAAAAATCACTACGAATTTGTGGATCTGGATGTCACGGACAATTATGAGCTTGATGCGGCCAGAAAAGGGGTGGAGATAATCAGAAGGGGAGATGGCCATTTGATTATGAAGGGTAAGATAAATACCCAGAATTTCGTAAAAGCTATACTGGATAAAGAAAAAGGTTTAAATATAGGGAGAAGATTATCTCTTGTAAGCATTTTTGAGCTACCTTCCGTTGATAGACTTATATTTCTCACCGATCCGGCGATTAATCCATCACTTTTTATAAATGATAAGCTTGAATCGAGCTTTGATATACTAAAAAATGCAATCGAAGCTGCCAAAAGTCTTGGGGTTGATAAACCGAGGGTTGCCCTACTTGATGCAAATGAGGTTCCATCTTCCAAAATCCCCACCAGTCTACTTGAAAAACAGCTATCAGAAATAAATTGGGAGGATGCTTACGTATATGGTCCGTTGTCTTATGACCTTGCACTTTATCCAGATTCTGTTGAAAAAAAAGGTTTGAAGGATAATCCTGTGGCTGGAAAGGCGGATATACTAGTGGTTCCTCACATAGAAGGAGGTAATTTTCTCTACAAGGCTTGGGTGATGACTATGGGGGTGGAGGTGGCTAATCTTGTCTTGGGTGCTGCCTGCCCGGTGATACTCACCTCCAGAAGTGATGGGGAGATGACAAAGTTTCTTACAATATGCGCAAGCTCTATATTTAGCTCCCATTCGGGGAAGCTTTAGTATCAAACAGAAACTTTTTTTGAATTAGATATATAAAAACTCTTGACTTTTTGCAACTGAGTTGCAATTATAATTATGAAACTTAGTTGCAAAATCAGGGGTGCTTTATGAGAAAAATATTTTTTACCTTTTTTCTGCTGTTTTCTTTAGTTACGGCAAATGCCTCAGAGAGGATGATAGCAGTAACAATTTTGCCTCAAAAGTTCATCACCGAAAAGATTGTCGGAAATCTCTGGACGGTCATATCGATCATACCTGAAGGGGCAAATCCACATACGTATGAACCTAAAATTAACACTTTAAAAAATGTCAGCGCTGCATCTGCTTATCTGAGTCTTGAAGAGGTGCTGGATGAGATATGGGTAAAAAAGATTCTTAATGTAAACCCAAAAATTAAAATATATCGTATGGATAAAGGGGTGGAAAAGTTGAGGATGTCGGATGACGATCATCATCATGGCAAAAAACTGTTTCACGATCCCCATATATGGCTTTCACTGGAGAATATGAAAATAATTGCACAAAATACAAAAGATATCCTTTTAAGTATTGATCCTGCCAATAAAACAAGTTATGAAAAAAATTACGAACAGCTGGTAAAAGAGATCGATATGTTAAAAAATGAAGTATCTTCGCGCTTGATCACTAAAAAAAATAAAAGTTTTTTAGTATTCCATCCTTCATGGGGGTATTTTGCCAGAGATTTTGGTTTAAACCAGGTTTCCATAGAGTTTGAGGGGAAAGAGCCTTCTCCTAAAAGGTTGAAAGAAATAATATCTTTTGCTAAAAGTAAGAATATTAAAGTTATCTTTGTACAGCCTCAGATTTCGAGTACCACTGTGGAAACCCTTGCAAAAGAGCTCGGAGCTAGAATTGTAAAGATAAATCCACTGGAATACGATTGGCTTAAAAATATGAAATATGTATCACAGGAAATTGCAGATGGGTTAGAGTAAAATTGAAAACGATAGTTGATCTACAAAGGATCTATTTTAAATATGATAATGAAGATTTCTGGATACTTGAAGATGTTAATCTTACGCTAAAAGAAGGGGACTATCTAATTATAGTTGGACCAAATGGGGGTGGGAAGACCACGCTGATAAAGGTAATGTTAGGGCTTCTAACCCCCACAAAAGGATTAGTAAATCTGAATATAAAACAATCAGATATAGGGTATCTGCCGCAGTATATATCATTGAAAAGAGATTTCCCCATCAAGGTAAAGGATGTTATTCTTTTAGGATTGCCCAGGGGGAAAGTTTTTTCAAATGAATACTTTGAGGAAATCGTAAGTGAACTTAAAATAGGCGAACTTCTTCATAAAAGGGTATCTGAACTTTCAGGTGGTCAGCTGCAAAGGGTGCTTTTAGCAAGGGCGGTGATTTCAAAACCAAGGCTTCTAATTCTTGATGAACCTACATCCAATATCGACCCCTATGGTACATTCTGTTTTTTTTCATATCTTGAAAAGTTGAATAAATATATGACAATAGTGATGGTCACCCATAATCTAGGTCTTATCATGTCTGGAGTAAAATCTGTTGCCTGTGTGAATAGAAAATTGATATTTATGGACAAGCCCCAGATAAATCAGGAGATGATAGAGCTGATGTATGGTGTTCATGATCAGCATAGCTGCCATTTGGGGCAATACCTTCACGATGAAATAGAGCATATCTCCAGGGGAGGTATTATCTGATGGATGGGTTTTTTGATTATATATTCTTAAAAAATGCAATCTATGGGATAATTTTAAGCAGTTTTATATGTGGAATAGTGGGTAGTATTGTGGTTGTAAATAGAATAGTGTCCCTTGCCGGTAGTATAGCCCATGCTGCTTATGGTGGTGTGGGGATAGCCTTCTATTTTGGTTTACCCGTTACAGCCACAACTATGGTTTTTTCTTCGATATCCGGATTTATCGTAGGGTTTTTAACCGAAAAAGAAAATGCCCTTTCAGACTCATTTATAGGAATGATCTGGGCGTTTGGTATGGCTCTGGGGATTATACTCACCGATCTTACTCCTGGATATAATGCAGATTTGATGTCCTATCTGTTTGGTAATGTCCTTACCATTACAGATATAGATCTTATATTATCCGGGATACTTTTATCGTTGATCTTAATACTTCTTATTTTAAATTATAAAACTGTGGTTCTTGTATCATTTGACAAAGATTATTCAAGGGTGGTGGGGTACAGAGTAAATATCATTTACTATATTATGCTCATCATGGTTTCCCTTTCAATCGTAATACTTATCAAAATGACGGGTATTATCCTTGTAATGGCTATGCTCACCATACCCCAGAGCATTGCAATAAAAAGATGTAAAAGTCTTTCATCTATGATGGTTTTGTCAAGCATCATTGCCCTTTTGTTCTCCATTATAGGGTTTATCATTGCCTACCGTTTTAATCTTTCCACCGGAGCAACGATAATCCTCTTTTCTGTAATTGTATATTTTATAGACACGCTGGTAAACTATGTCAAAAGATAATGCTGAAGAGATTTTAAAAAGATTCAATATCAGGCCTAATCGTAATAGAATCAAAATCTTAAATGCCATCATCGGTCAGGATCATACCATCTCGGCAGTTGAGTTAATCGGTGACTTAAAGGATATAGATAAAACAACCATTTATAGAACATTAGAGTTGTTTGAAAAGAGGATGATCATTATGAAAGATGTGGATTTAGATGGGGTGGGGCATTACTGTGTAAGGTTAGAGCAAACAGAGCCACACACACATTTCTACTGCAGGGAATGCCATAAAACTATCTGTAAAGAGATTGACAAATCTATTGAATTAAATATAGTAGATGAAATGGTGGACAGCATCGAAATAAAGATAGTGGGGGTATGTAAAAATTGTCTTCAGAAAAAGAGATCCTGATCTTTGACCTTGATGGAACAATCCTTGATACAATTGATGATATCCATAGCTCACTGATGAATACGCTAAGATATTTTAATTTCCCGACATTTGATATCTCAATCACAAAGCAGTACGTAGGTGATGGGATAAAAAAGCTTGTGGAAAGGGCAGTGGGCGAAGATAATTTTAAAGATGAACATGAGAGACATTTTAGAGCTGTTTACAAAGAAAATCTTGTCAACCAGACAAAGCCTTTTACTTCAATACTTAACGTTCTTGAGAGATTAAAAGATAGATACATCATGGCTATTCTTTCTAATAAATCATTTGAAATGACGGATTATCTCGTAAAACATTTTAAATTGGATAACTATTTTGTAAGATGGTATGGAGGCGATTCTTTTGTGGAGAAAAAACCTTCCCCTTTGCCCATTTACGAAATTATAAAAATTACACGCTCAAAAAAAGATGGATATTTAATTGGTGATAACTACACGGATGTGGAGTCTGGAAATAGAGCAGGTCTTAAAACTATTTTCTGTAGATACGGTTATGGTAAGCTTTATGGTCAACAGCCGGATTATTTTGTGGATACTCCGGAAGAGCTTTTGAATATACTTATCTGATCTGGGGCATTTATGAAAAAAGCGTATAAATCAAGATACATATATTATGACGGAAAAGTTTCAACGGATAAGTATTTAATTTTCGATGAAAAGATTATCGGTATATCGGATAATTCGGAGGATGCGGAGAAGATCTACGAAAAAGAAAACTCTATAATAATGCCAGCATTTATAAATACGCACACACATCTGCCGATGAGTCTTTTTAGAGGTCTTGCGGATGATATCCCACTTATGGACTGGCTGAGAAACTATATTTGGCCTGCGGAGTCAAAGTATCTATCTGAAGAGTTTGTCTATGATGCCACCCTTCTGGCTGCCTGTGAAATGATCCATTCAGGTACAGTCTGTGGAAATGATATGTATTTTTATTCAAAAAATATAGGGGAGGCCATCAAAAAAGCCGGGTTAAAGGTGGTATTGGGGGCCGGAATTCTCGATTTCCCCACAAAATTTGGAAAAGATATAGATGACTATCTAAACAATGCACTAAAGCTATACGAATATTTTAGAGGTGATAGAGACGTAAGAATAGCCCTTTCCCCCCACGCCCCTTATACAGTTTCACCTGAGAGCTATAAAAGATGTATAAAATTTGCCGAAAAGTATGACCTTTTGATACACACACATCTTGCGGAGACGATGGATGAGGTGAATAATATAAAACAGAAATATGGGAAGACCCCGGTTTCGTTGATGGATGAGGTTGGGTTGTTTGATACAAAATCTATCCTCGCCCATATGGTGCATCTAACAGAGGAAGAGATAGATGTGATAGGTAAAAAATCTGCAAATATCTCCCACTGTCTTGAGAGCAATTTAAAGCTTGGTAGTGGCTTTGCAAACATAAAAAAATATATGGATGCGGGGGCAAATGTCTCGATAGGTACTGATGGAGCCGCTAGCAACAACGATCTTGATATGTTAGGGGAATTGTCCACTGTGGCTAAATTTCACAAAGGTTTAAATCTTGATCCTACAGTACTGGATGCTGGTACTGTAATAGATATGGCCACAAAAAATGCTGCCAGAGGGCTTTTCCTGGAAAATTGTGGGGAATTAAAAAACGGTTTTTACGCTGATTTTATTGTGGTTAGGTTTGATGACCCTTTTACCGTTCCTGTTTTCAACCCTGTTTCTCAAGTGGTTTACTCTGCTAAAACTCAAAATATAGTGGATTTTTTTGTGAATGGAGATCCTGTAATGGTGGATGGAAAAATCGTCACAATAGATGAAAATGAGGTTATTGAAAAAGCCAGATGGTGGGGGGATAGGATTAAGTGAATGGTCATTTAGAAGTAATTATCAATCAGGTAATAATATTCGGCATGCTGATGTTGATTGGCTATATAGCCTCAAAGAGAAAAGTAATCTGTCAGGATAGTCTGTCTCATCTTGCCCGTTTTATAGTAAAGATCATTCTTCCCTGCCTCATCTTTGCTGTTGTGGTGGGTAGTGGGGTCACACTAAAAGACTTTTTGCTTTCGCTTCATTTTACCTTTGCGGTCATCATACTGTTTGTTTTGCTTCCAATTTTGGGGTATGTTATTGCAAAGCTTTTCAGGTTGGAGGGGAAAAGTTTTAATATTTTTTTACCTCTTATGACATTTGGTAATATGGGGTTTATTGGGATCCCTCTGATAAATGAGGTTTACAAAGATCCTCTGGCGGGTGTATCAATTACAATATATACACTTGTGGATATGTCTTTGCTCTGGACTTTTGGTGTGTATATGTGTAGTAGACATATTGGAGGATCATCGATAAAAAATTCTATAAAAAATATGATAAATCCCACCACAATAGCGCTTTTTCTGGCTATTTTAGTTTTAGTATTAGGGATAAAATTGCCCAGGGTCATTGCAGATACCATTTATGGTATAGGTGGGACGAGTAAATACCTTTCGATGATATATATTGGGGCTGCCCTAAGCTTTATGGATCATAAAGGGGTTTTGAAAAAGCCTCATATATTTGCTATAGTAATAGTAAAGTTGATCATCATGCCTGTAGTGTTGTATGGTATTTTTAAAAATTATCTCCCTTCAGTCCAGCTTGGTATTTTAAGTATTGTGGCCGGCTTACCCATCATGACCACTGTCGTCATGCTTGCAAAGGCATACGAATCGGATGATCATCTTGCCACAGAGGCTATTTTTGTCACCACGATTTCTTGTCTTTTTACAATACCTTTAGTTTCGGTAATAAATACCTTTTTATGGAGGTAGAAGATGAAGGTTACCTTTCTGGTGGACAATTATGTTGACAGAGCAGGATTGCTGGCGGAGCATGGATTTTCCGCTCTGATAGAGGTAGATGGCAAAAATATCCTTTTTGATGCTGGACAGACAGGTGCTATTATGTCTAATATAAAATTTCTTGGTATCTACCCCAAAAGTATCGATTTTATTGTGTTGAGTCATGGACATTACGATCACACCGGTGGGCTCTTATATTTGAATCTATCTGAACATATAAAGATCTATTCCCACAAAGCTATAGACTCTAGACATCTTAGAGTAAGGCTAGATGGAGATTATGACTACATAGGTATTGATGAAACGTTCTTTTCAAAGAATCAACACCTATTTTCATTCAACGAGTCAGTTAGCGAAATTGACAAAGGGATATTTCTCTCTGGAGGGATAAACAGGTTTGAAGAGTTTGATTCAGATAAGAACCTTTTTATAGAGTATTCAGGGGTATATTCAAAAGATTATTTTCCCGACGAGCAGTATCTTGCCATAAGGGAGGAAGATGGGTGGAGTATAATTACCGGATGTTCCCATGCCGGTATTGTAAACATAGTAAAAGATTTTAAAAGTAAATTTGGTGATCCAATTATAAAAAGTGTAATAGGGGGCTTTCATCTATTTAGAAGCGGTGAAAAGGAGCTGCATCATGTTTCAGATTTTTTAATGAATAATGACATAAAATATATAATAACTGGACATTGCACAGGGATAAATGCCATCTGCCATTTTAGTAAGATTTTCCAGAAAAGGTTTATTCCGATAAAAGTTGGACTTACTGTTGAAATTTAGCTTTACTTGCAAATAAATTAATTATATGATATATTGTATCTAAGGGGGTGTTATGGCGTTAGATCACAATATTTTACTTGAAGTGGGTACGAATGAGTTTGAGGTGGTTGAGTTTATTATCAGAGGTGCGAGAGATAATTACTATGGTATTAATGTGGCAAAAGTGCGGGAGATCATAAAGTTTCCTGAGGTGATACATGTTCCGGAGGCACATCCGGCTATAGTTGGCACGGCAAACGTCCGGAATAAGATCATTCCCATAATCAATCTTGCCTACTGGCTCAATATTAAATATGACTACGACCCTTCCACCGCAAAGGTGATAATCACCTATTTCAATCTTCAATACAACGGATTTATAGTGGATGATATAACACGCATCCACAGAGTAACCTGGGCTGACATAAAAGATTATGCCACCATTTCAGATTTTCAGCTGGCCAATTCTGTATTGGGGGTGGTGAATATAAACAACAGACTTGTGCAGCTTCTGGATTTTGAAAAGATCGTTTCTGAGATAAACCCCAATACAAAGATGGTGAACGTGGAGATAGATTATTCTAAATCAACTTTAAGATCTAAAAAACATGTATTCCTTGCGGAGGACTCCGACGTAATCCGAAAGCTTTTGGTGAGGAATCTCGAAAGTGCCGGCTACAGGGTAACTGCTTTTGAGAATGGTAAAAAATTACTCAATGCAATTGATAAATCGAATCCAGACATAATTGTAACGGATCTTGAGATGCCGGTGGCCGATGGTACCTTTTTAATAAAAACATTGCGTAGTACTGATAGATTTAAGAATATACCCATTGTAGTATTTTCATCTCTTGCCAGTGAGGAGAATGAAAAAAAAGTGCTGGGGATTGGGGCAAATGCCTTCATAGGTAAGCCTGATATGAGTATAATGATAAATACACTTGATAAATTAGTTTTGTAAGGAGATGCTGATGAAAAAATTTATTTACCTCTTGCCCGTTTTGTTTTTGTGTGCCTGTGCCACCGAAGATATAGCTCTCTTGAAAAAAAGTGTAAGTGATCTTAACAGTCAGAATATGGAATTGAAAAAAGAGATTGCAGAACTTAAAACTGGTATTGCGGAGCAGGATCGAAAAATAAAGACCGTAAATGAGGATATAAGACTCAATGCAGAGGCTGTAATTACGCTGAAGTCTGATCTAAAATCGATGGAGACGAGGTTGAGTGATAAGATAAAAGCTATCGAAGCCCAGTTGCCCCAATCTAAAGCCCAAAAGTCAGATCAGGTTCAACAGAAGATACAATCTTCCCAAGCTGATTCAAACAAGGTATATATAGAGGATAATATAGCAGACAAGACTACTCTGTACAATCTGGCAATGGAGCTTTACAAAAGTGGACGTTATGAGGAGAGTATTGATAAATTTAGATCTTTTACGGTGCGATTTCCGACCGATTCCCTCGCGGACAATGCCCTTTACTGGATGGGTGAAAGCTATTTAAATCTCAATAACTTAGAAAAAGCTGCTGAGTCGTTTAAAAATGTTATAGAAAATTATCCTCAGGAGAATAAAGTCCCGGACGCTATGTACAAGTTAGGAGTTACCCTTGATAAATTGGGGAAAAGAGATGAAGCGGTGGATATACTTAAAAAGCTTATTTTAAATTTTAAATATTCAGATATTGCAAATACAGCCAAAAGCAAGCTAAAAGAATGGGGAGTAAAAGATGAATAGGTTGGCCTATCTCCTGGCTATTTTTTTGTTATCAGGCCTTGCATTTGCGGATATAAATTATGAGATCAGAAAGGGTGATACCCTCTGGGGTATATCCAAGAGGTTTTATAAAAATCCTTTTAAATGGTCTGTAATCTGGAAGTACAATACTTACATCAGTAATCCGGATCTGATATATCCTAAAAAGTTTGTCGCCATACCTCTGAAATCCAAAGCAGAGAAAAAAAACACAGCTTATGCGGAGATAGACCTATCTAAGTTTGAAAGATTGACTGATGCAGTAGGTGAATTTACCCTGGAAAATGCCATAGCTTTAAAAGAGGATCCAGATACATTAAATATTTTGGGTGTTACCAAACAAACCTCCACGGACATAAAAGATAATGAGAAGTTTGAACATATTAAGAGGGTGTTGGGCTTTTATAAAGATGGGCAGTATGAATTGGTATTTGAGTCACCTATCAATTCAGAGGTGGTGAGTATACAGGATGGTAAATTCAATGCTGCGGATGGTGATATCGTGTATGTAGTCTCTGAAAAAAGCTTTCTGGTGGGAGATAAAGTGGTATTCCTTGAGCCATTAAAATCAGAGGATAAGTTTGTGGTGTATAGTTATGCTGGAGAAGGGGTGGTTTATAAAAAAAGTGGAAACAGCTATCAAATAAGAGCCACAAAAGTATACGACGCCATTAGAAGTGGGCTAAAAGTGGTGGACTATATAAAAAATGACTTTCCAATGCCTGTGGAATTTCTAAAAACCGATCTTGATAAAAAAGGGGTCATAATAGGTATGCAACACAACTCCTCCATGTCCGGTCAGGGCTATACTGCAGTTTTAAATATTGGTAAGAATAGCGGAATAAAGCCAGGAGATATTTTTTCCATTTATAGGTATGTGGTGGAAGGTGGTTTTAAAAATAGAATTGTTGTGGGGGAAGGTGTGGTGGTGTACGCTCAGGATAGGTATGCTACGCTTGCGATCCTTTCAAACAATCAGGAGATTATGGAGGGGGACATGGTGTCCCTTGACATGGTGGCGGTACAATAGTTTTGAAAAAAGTGCTTGCAAAAATCTAAAAAATAATGTAGAAATCTAGTCCCCCAAGACGGAGGAGTGGCCGAGTGGTTTAAGGCACCTGTCTTGAAAACAGGCGTGGGTTGATAGCCCACCGTGGGTTCGAATCCTACCTCCTCCGCCATATTTTATCATCTTCTTTTTTTTCAGACGCAAATCCTCATAAATTTTTTTGGGTGTCAAAAAAAATTCTAAAGTTTTTCGATTTTGTTACGATAGGTAGATTAAGAAAAGAAAGATGGGTTTAAAAACCCCGAGTTGTTTGAAATAGCTATAAAAGGTGCTGAAACAATCAGGCCGATGCTGGTGAATAACCGCATCGGCCTTTTTTGTTTGCAAAAGTCTAAAATAGTCACAGAGATAATCTGGGCAAAAAGATAGATGCAGGAGGTGATGGAAAAAGGTTAGTAGAGGTTAGAAAAGGTTGTAGATGTAGTAGAGGTTAGTAGATGTAGTAGAGTTTAGTAGTAGGTTAAGAGAGAAAACGAAGAAAATTTAAATATGGGCAGGGAAGCCCAAATAAAAACAAAACATGGAGGTATGTTATGGCAATGATAATTTACAACAATATCCCATCTTTGACAGCTCAAAGATATGTTGGTATATCCAACACAAATTTAGCTAAATCCCTTGAAAAACTTTCCTCTGGTTTGAGGATAAACCATGCATCTGATGATGCATCAGGGCTTGCAATTTCTGAAAAATTAAGGGGACAGATAAGCGGTCTTAAAAGGGCAGCAATGAATGCTCAGGACGGTATATCAATGCTGCAAACTGCAGAAGGTGCAATGGGCGAAGTGCACAGCATCCTTCAAAGGATGAGGGAGCTTGCAGTTCAGGCTTCAAACGGTATCTACACCACCAACGACCGCAAATATATCCAAGATGAAATGGATCAACTAAAGCAGGAGATAAATCGTATCTCTGCATCCACAGAGTTCAACACTAAAAAACTTTTAAACGGTGATTCAACAGCCCTTTGGTCAGCAGATAGCAATAAATTAACAGCGATTATCAGAGGTAGAGTAGCTGAAGGGAACTACGATATAAAAGTTGATGCCAACCCTGGCCAAAACTACATCTACAAAACAGATGTAATGACTCTGAAAGATGGAGCCTATGCAGCTGAATTTGTAGAAGGTCAAAATCAAATTTCGGCAAGAAGAATTACAAATGTCAATGGATTAAATAGCACTATAAACGATAGTACAAAAGATTACAAACTTACAGTAACAACAACAAATTTAGATAGTGCTGCTTATACCGGTTATTCAGGGGCGGTAGGTGTGTATAATGCTGATACTAGTTCAACATTGGCAAGCAATGACCTGGGAATAAACACTTCAGGTATGACTAATGCTTTAAATATAGCCAATTCTGGTTACTATGAAATTGAAGCACTCGCAAATTTTTCATCAACAGCAGGTACTACGGGTACAGTTGCTTCAGCAATTAGAGTTAGGTTTTACGATGCAAATACAGGGACTCTTTCAGACTGGCAAAATGTCAATGTATATGTAGATACTGATAATAATACTATCGTCACATCAGGTGATATAACTGTTGGTGGGAATAACATTGGGTTTGATTTAGGTGCAAGTGCTGGAGCAACCGTAAGAGCAGGTGACAGAGCATTGTTCTGGGTGGCAAATTCTAGTAATGTAGATGTTGCAGGTACTGCTACAAATGGTTCTGCACAGATACAATTTACAGATTCTTATGGTAAGAGTAACATAAAACTTGAAGTGGCAAACTTTGTTTCCTCTACCGAATACAAGTCTAAAACCTACTACGTTGGAGAGATCAATACTGCTAATGGATCTATAAACTATGGTTCTTTTAATCTGGAAATGGGCAAAATGCTTCCCGCACAAAGTGGAACTTTGACATTTGAAGTTGCTGGTCCTGGGGATAGAGCTACAGATTTTACACAGCTAAAAGATATTGCAAGGTTTGTAAACGCTGATGGTAGAAATATCTTTGATAATACTCAAGCTCTTACAATATATGGTAATGGTAAACAGACAACCATCTACTTAGAAGGGAACGACACTATAAAAGATTTCGAAGATAAGCTTACAAATGCAATCAAAGATGGTCTTGGAATGGGTAATGATGGCAATGTTAATGTAAATGATCATTTAGTAGATTATGTCAAGACTGCAACATCTGGTACACCTCAAGCTGTGGCTGGAACATTCGTAATTCAGTCTGCATTACTTGGTGAAGATAGTAGACTATCTTTTATAGGTGATCAGACTTTGATAGATGGACTGTCACTTGCTACTATCCAGGAAGGTAAAAACTCTGAGCTTACCGTTACAGTTACCAACGCCCACACAGGTGAAACCATAGGCTCTGATGTAGTGGGAGACTACACTTTGAAAAATATCATTAAAGGTGTTGATGTAAAAATTAGTAGTAGCGTGGATGTAGATAGTTCATGGAATAGTACTACTAAGAAACTATCTTTTGCTTCAATGAATGGTACTGTTTCAATGAAGCTTCACCTTGTTGACAATGCCACTCAGCTTCAAATAGGTGCAAACGAAGGTCAAACCATTGATGCATATATTACGCAGCTTGACACAAAATCTTTAGGTCTCGATGATGTCTATGTGATCAGTCAGGATCTTGCTCAAAAATCTATTACCAAAATAGATAAAGCAATAGAAAATGTATCAAGCATGAGAGCTACAATAGGTGCTCAGGTCAATAGACTTGAATACGCTATCAGTAACCTGAATGTAACAAAAGAAAACTTAGTTGCTGCTGAATCCAGGATACGTGACCTTGACGTGGCTGCTGAAATGGCTACCTTCACAAGATGGCAGATACTTAATCAGTCTGGTACTGCAATGCTTGCTCAAGCTAATCAGCTTCCACAGTTGGCACTTCAGCTTCTGAGGTAGTAAAGGTTTCGTAGAGAAGGGGGATCCCCCCTTCCTACATTTTAAAAAGGCAGGTGATGGTATATGATGGAGGCTTTAAAAACAGTTACCGTTGATATATTTTCAAAGGATCCTCAGATTACCTCACAACAGCCAAAAAAAGCAGAATCGATTGGGCTGCAGGTAGGTAAGCAGAAAGAAGCCTCTGAAAAAGAACTGAAAAAAGCTGTTGGTGAGATAAATGATGCTTTCAAAAGTATGAATATACAAAGGCAGTTTGTGATAGATAAGGATACAGAGCAGGTGGTGGTAAAGATACTCGATACAGACAAGAATGAGGTGATAAGGCAGATACCATCAGAGGATGCTCTGAGGATCAGCAAGAATATAAAAGAGATGATCGGATTACTCTTTGATAGCAAATCATAGGACCAGCCTATGAAGGATAAGGATAAAAAAATCCCTCCCCCTACTTACATAAATGTAAATAGGGGGTTTTTGTTTTTTATGATATGTAGGGTCAGCCACAAGTAAATCATGACAAACACAAATGTATGGTCGAACCAGTAAGGGCAGACCTATCTGTCTACCACAATAAAGTATGTGGTGGCAAACATGTAGGATAGGGCAAATATGTAGATTTGTCTCTACAATATCAAAATGAAAGATATTGGGGGCAAAAAATTTAATGACGGCAACAAGAAAGCTATTGACAAAAAAGAAATAAATGTATAATATCCACTCAACATGCGGGTGTAGCTCAGTTGGTAGAGCATCAGCTTCCCAAGCTGAGGGTCACGGGTTCGAGTCCCGCCACCCGCTTTTTTTATTCCTAAAATTGTATATCTAACTAGGTTGTATTCTACAAGGACAAATTTATGTGAATATGTTTTGGTGCGAACAGATAGGTTCACCCCTACAGGTATAAAAAAAGGTGGGTATACGTATACGATATCCCACCTTTTCAGATCTAAATATGTTAAAAATTATACTCTAAACTTTTTAATCAAACTCAATAGCTCATTGGCAAGGCGGCCAAGGTTATCTGCGGCATTCATCACTTCATCAGCACTTAGGTTTGAATTATTGAGGGAGGTTGCAAGTGTGTTGATATCCACCGCCACCTGGTCTGATACCTTGCTCATCTGCTCCACAGATGACGCCACCTGCATGATCTTATTCTGCAAGTTTGATACCTCTACTACTATCTTATCAAGGGCATCTATTGCTTCCTTTGAAAGCTCAACACCCTCATCCACCTTATGGACACCGGCATCCATCTTTTCCACGGCAATATTTACCTCTTTTTGAATACCTCTTATCATCTGGTCTATTTCTGATGTGGCGGATTGTGTTCTTTCGGCAAGCTTTCTTACTTCGTCTGCCACCACAGCAAACCCCCTTCCATGCTCACCAGCCCTCGCAGCTTCTATTGCTGCATTCAGAGCAAGAAGGTTTGTCTGATCGGCGATATCTCTGATCACGTTTGCTATTTCACCTATCTGCTGTGATTTCTCACCGAGATTGGCCACTACTTTTGATGTCTCAAGAACAGTGTCTGCAATTGCCTGCACCTCGTTTGTGGTTTTGTTTACCACATTTTTACCCTTGATCGCCAGCTCAGCAGTGTGATCTGCGGCAGTGGACATCTCTGTGGCGTTCATTGCTATACCGGATACTGTCTGGGTCATCTCTTCTGCAGCAGTGGCAATCTGGTTTGCCCTGTCGTTTTGCTCTGATATGGAATTTTTATTTTCTACTGATGTGCTGTGAAGCTGTTCTGATGCTGCTGATATGGTATCTGCGGATGATCTTACGTTTCCTATTATAGTGGATAATTCTTTTATCATTCTGTCTGTATAGTCTAGGAGACTTTCTGGTGCTGGGTTGTCTATCTTTAAAGTGAAGTCACCTTCGGATATTTTTTTCAGCATCTCCTTCATAAGCTCCGGATCACCACCAAGAGGTTTAAATACAGTTTTGACGGTGGAAAAGCCTATGATAATAAATAGTATGATATAAACAATAGATGTTGACCACATTATATTGGATAAGAGTTTTATAGACTTAGCTGCATCTTTATTTTTCTCTACCATTATATTATTTTGATATGTTGTAAAATCTTCTATAGCTTTTTTATATTCATTATATAAGGGAGGGACAATATTTGCTATTTCCGCATTTGCCACCTCTATATTCCCCTCATTGATGAGCTGTATGATTCTTTTCTGGGTTTTATTATATAGCTCTCTTCGTTTGGGAATATTTTGAAAGAGCTCTTTTTCCTTAGGATCATCCAATTTTGGCTCGATAATTTTTAAGATTTCCAAAATCTCATCTCTTAGCTTTTCAATCAATTTTATATGCTCTTTTGAATCGCCCATATGATAACTCAAAACCGCATCCCTCAGTTCTATCCCAATAGAATATACTCTATTAAGGATATCATCTGCTTTGTCTACTTTGAAATAGTGATCTTCAATAAGATTGGTGATGTCATTTTTGACTCTAAACAATTCATAAACAGTGAAACCCTGTACTAAAATTACAATAATTGTTAAAAAGAGAAATGAGAATGTGATTTTTTTCTTCAGACTCCCTTTGTTCATAAGATAACTCCTTTTTATTCTAATAGATATATTGTATTATTTATGATAAAATTTGTCAATAAAATCATGGTCATACAGCCCCAGATATTCCCTATGTGTTTTGTAGTCATTTATATATTTAGCTTTTAATTCTTTCAGTCTTTCAATATCTAATTCAAGTTTTTTTATCTTTTTATCAACTCTCTGTTTCAATTCTTTTAGTCGATTTCTCTTGAAAAAAGGGGATTTTGAGATTTTTTTATTCAGTTTATCAGATATTTTTCTTTCCCTGATGAGAATCCTTTTATTTTTTTTCAGCATCTCTATTGCAATTTCTACTTTTTTACCGTATTCTGAAAGGGTGTCCGCTTTGAGCTGTTTTATCTCGATATCCAGGCTATTTATATCAAACATGGAGGTTTTTTAAATCTAAAATGCCAATTAGTCAAGATTTTATTATGTATATATATAATTTGTTGTACAATAGATATGGTGATCTGGGGTGGTGGCCGGCGGAGACCCCTTTTGAAGTGGCGGTGGGGGCGATACTTACCCAGAATACTTCATGGAACAATGTTGAGCTGTCAATTCAAAATCTGAAAAAAAAGATTGATCTTAATCCGGAAGAGCTTTTGAGATTAGACATAGATGAATTAAAGCTACTGATAAAACCATCCGGATTTTATAACCAAAAAGCTGAGAGACTTAAGATATTTTCAAAATTTGTTTCTGTGGAGTACTCTGGAGATATAAAATATCTCGATAGATTTAAAACTTCAGATGCTCGAAATATCTTGCTATCATTGAAAGGTATTGGTAAAGAAACGGCTGATTCGATTTTGCTTTATGCCTGCGAACATCCTATCTTTGTCATAGATAAGTATACGATGCGGATGTTTAATAGGGTGGGGGTGGGATGGCCTGAGAAGTATGATATTTTCCAGAAAAATATCATGAAGCTTTTACCTCATGATCTAAATATTTATCGCCATTACCACGCACTGATAGTGGAAAACTCTAAAAATTACTGTAGATCAAAACCGATCTGTGAAGGGTGTCCTATTGCAAAAATATGCAAAAAAACTATATTGAATAAATAGCAGGTGGATATGCAGTTGCTGTGTTTTTGCACAGAGGAAAGTCCGGACACCATAGGGTATGATGGTCGCTAACGGCGACCCGCCAAAAGGCGAGGGAAAGTGCCACAGAAAATATACCGCCCGGTATCTGATATCAGATGTTGGGTAAGGGTGAAAAGGTGGGGTAAGAGCCCACCGCTCCTTCCGTGAGGATAGGAGGCACGGCAAACCCCATCAGGTGCAATGCCAAATAGGTAGGCGTTTGAGGGTGACCCGCCCGATGCCTACGGGTAGGCAGCAGGATTTAGTCAGCAATGACTAAACAAGATAAATAACTGCACTCGACAGAATCCGGCTTATTTCCACCTGCTGATACTATTCTTGATATGTCAATCATTTATTTTTTTTATAAAAAAGTTGAATAATCTTTTTCTGTTGCTATAATTTAATGTCGGAAATAATTGATGAGTCTCTTACAATAACACACAATAAAACAAAACATGTTGCCCAGGTTGAGAAAGATATCAATGAGGATGTGGAGGTAGTGTGCAGTAAGACAGAGATCGTTCAGGTTTTGATAAATTTAATTGTTAATGCTGCCCATGCTCTTGAAGAGGTCGAAACAGAACATAAGAGGATAATAGCCAGAGGTTATACGGATGGTCAGTATGCTGTTATTGAAGTGGAAGAGAATGGACCAGGCATACCAAAACATATAATGAACTCGATTTCATTATCGTGGATTATATCTTAAAGGATGGCAACGGTCTTGAACTTTTTGAAAAAGCAAGAGAAAAATTTTTGAAACTGAAAACGATAGTAATAAGTGGCCAGGCTGATAGTAATTTGAAGCAACACCCTGAATTTAATAAAGGATTTCTTTTTTTAAGAAAGCCTTAAAGGATCCACTCTGATAAATTTGATGAAGTTTTTTCTTGAATCTTATAAGGTATAGTTTTTTCATTTTCATGTAAGAATTTATGCTAACAGTCCTTTAGTTTAGCTGAGCTTAAAGATAGCAAATCCTACATCCTGAATGTAAAGAAGTATATCTATGATAAAAAACAGGATTGTAGGACTTTCACCCTTCATAATTAAAAAAAGATGGTTACGTTAGTTCGATGAATGTTGCAATCTGTATTTTTTATGGTATAATCTAAAATATTAAAAATATTGATGTGAGTTCATCTATGGATAAGCGGTTACTTAAAGAGTATCTTTTTTTGGCTATAGAATATACAAGCGATTGGGTTATCCTTACTGATATCGATGGCGTCATTATGTATGCAAACAATGCTGTAGAGGTGATAAGCGGTTATAAAAAAGAGGAGATACTAGGTCAAAAACCATCTATTTTCAAGTCAGGTCTCTATACACGTGCGGATTACGAAAAACTATGGAATACAATACTGAGTGGTCAGGTGTACAAAAAGGCTCTGATAAATAAGAAAAAAGATGGGACTTTTTTCCAGATTTTGCATACTATTTTACCGATCAAACAGGATGGTAAGGTAGTAAAGTTTTTATCCATAGCAAAAGATATCTCAAGAGAGATGGATCTTTTGGATGAGATAAAAAAGTTTAAGTATCAGGATACTTCCACATGGTTGCTGAATAGGGCGGGCTTTATTTACGAAATTAATAGGAGCATTAAAAATTATAAAAATATCGAAATTGGTATGGCAATAATAGTTATCGATATTGTCAATTTCTCACATTTTAATGAGGTATATGGCATCAGTGTTTGTAATGATCTCCTGAAGCTCTTTGGCAAAAGATTAGCGGATAGATTTGGTGGAGATTCTATAGTGGCCAGAATAGGTGGGGATGTATTTGCTATTTTTAATATTTTTCTTAATATCAATGAACTGAAGAACATGATAACTGAAATAATTCATGTTTGTAAATCCCCTTTTAGTATAGAAAATGTCAATGAAATTGTATTTGACATCAAGATTGGGGTAAAGGTTTTGCAGCAATCGGATATCTCCGTTGAAGATAGCCTGCATAAAGCCGAGCTGGCACTTAATCTTGCTAAAAAGAATCCTAATCCTATTTTTAGATTTTATAACGATAATATCAATAAAGAGGTAACCGATTTTGTTAATACCTACCATCTAGTAAAAGAAGCTATAGACAATAGGTGGTTCGTTTTTTATTTTCAGCCAATTTATGATACAAATAGTTTAAAAATAGTTTCGTTGGAGGCTCTTGTTAGGATAAAACACCCAACAATGGGGCTAATATATCCTGATAAGTTTATCAATTTTTTGGAAAATAGCAGTTTTTTAGCCGATTTTGAGCGTATATTATTCGAAAAGGTTTTAAACTATATGGGCCGTATTTCAGATGAAACTGGTGGAAATCTAAATATTTCTATCAACATAAGTGTAAACTCATTTAGAAATGGTAGTATAATTGAGCTGTGTGAAAAGGTTTCTGAAGAGTTGAGAAGATTTATAAGTATTGAGATAACAGAAAGAGTCTTCGCAGAAAGAGTTGATAAAATTATAAGTATTCTAAATAAGTTAAAAGAGCTGGGATTTGTTCTCGAAATAGATGATTTTGGTACTGGCTATTCTTCCCTTAGTTACATAGCTAAGATGCAAGTGGATTTTTTGAAAATTGATATGTCTTTTGTTTGGAGAATGATTGAGTGTAAAAAAACATATGCCATAGTTAAGTCGATCATAGAGCTTGCAAAGGGTGTCGGAATGAAGACGATTGCCGAAGGGGTGGAGACAAAAGAACAATACGATATGTTAAAATCTCTTGGATCTGATT
The DNA here is from genome assembly GCF_049968475.1 of Calditerrivibrio sp. NCBI lineage: Bacteria > Pseudomonadati > Deferribacterota > Deferribacteres > Deferribacterales > Calditerrivibrionaceae > Calditerrivibrio > Calditerrivibrio sp. The sequence continues at coordinate 78,017 of NZ_JBMFQS010000005.1, forward strand.
TTGTTCAGGGGTATTATTTTAGCAAACCTTTACCTTTTGATGATATACTTTTAAAATTAAAGTCTAATAAATAAAGGATTTTTTCAGTGTAAGATGACTTAAAATTTCAGGGTGCTGTGTCTTAAATATTTTTCGACACGGCACTTTTGTTGTTAGTTTAGATTAGTTTTCCTCTACTGTAAACTCCTGAGTATCAAACCAGAAGCCATCTCTACTCATAAAATCTACTTCTGCTTTTATAATCTCGAAATGCTTTTTTTCAACCTCTGCCAGTTTATTGAAGAAATCTTTTACCTTTGGGTCTGTGGCTTTACTTGCCTCATTGATATAAAAGTTCATAGCTTTTTCTTCGTGGGTTAAGGCCACTTTCAATGCATCCTCATCCGCAAGCTCAGATTTTTCTGCAAATTTCAAATCTTTTATGGAAGGCATGAATTTAGAAAGTCTTCCTTTCGGAACGTTTATCTGCTCTATTGGCTGACCAGCCATAATTTTTTCGGTAAATTTTTCTATGAGTTCCATGTGATCAATTTCGTCCAGGGCAAGCTGAATAAACATATTTTTGCCGGTACCAACCTTTGTTTGTTTTGCATACTTCAAATAAGCTCGCAAACCCTCTTTTTCAGCTTCATAAGCAGTTTTCAAAGCTTTCATAAGTTCTGTAGGCATCATGACCTCCTTAGATTATTATAATTATGTTTTATGCTGATGATATTATAACCGCAAAAATTCTTTTTTCAATAAAATATTGCATAATTGTTCAAAATATTTTAATATGATATAAAAATTCCCGGAGGTTTATGATGAACCCATTGGCTAAAGAATTAAATGATATTATAGTTTCAGAAAATCCTGCTGTACTGGATATGCTTTCCGAACTTGGTAAAAATCTATATTTCCCAAAAGGGATTTTGACACAATCTGCCGAAGCAAAAGAAAAGGCATATAAGTACAATGCCACAATTGGTATCGCCACTGAAAAAGGTGGACCGATGTATTTAGATTGTATCTATGAACCGCTCAAATCGTTTAAGGCTTCAGATCTCTTCCCTTATGCTCCTGCCACAGGTAGACCTGATTTACGTAAAAAGTGGAGGGAGAAACAGATCGAAGAAAATCCTTCGATGAAAGGTAAATTTTTTGGTACACCCATCGTTACAAATGCTCTGACACATGGTTTAAGCATCGTGGCTGATATGTTTGTGGATAAAGGGGACTATGTATTGCTTCCTGATATGTTCTGGGGTAACTATAGATTGACCTTTAATACAAGATGCGGTGGAGAGGTGGTTACTTTTAATACCTTTACTCCGCAAGGTGGTTTTGATGTGGATTCAATGCTTGCCAAAGCTAAAGAACTGGGTGAGAAAAAAGGTAAGGTATTGTTGATATTAAACTTTCCAAACAACCCATCCGGATATATGCCGACGGTGGCGGAAGGTCAAAAAATGGCTGATGGACTTGTGAATCTGGCTGAATCAGGGATAAAGTTGATCGTGGTGACAGATGATGCATACTTTGGGCTCTTCTTTGAAGATACAATGACCGAATCCCTTTTTGGGAAAATTATCAATAGATCTAAAAATCTTCTTGCCATTAAGCTTGATGGTGCCACAAAAGAGGAGTATGTTTGGGGATTCCGGGTAGGTTTTATCACTTTTGGTGGCACCGATACAAAGGATCAGCCGGGGATCTTTACCGCCCTTGAGAAAAAAGTGGCGGGTATAATCAGAGGCACCATATCAAACTGCCCTCATCCATCCCAGACTTTTGTCCTTTACGGTCTTAATCATCCAGATTTTAAAAAGCAGAAGGAAGAGAAGTATCAGATAATGAAACAAAGGGCAAACAGGGTCAAAGAGGTCTTAAATTCTGGTAAATATGACGATGAGTTTGTATATTACCCATTCAATTCCGGTTATTTTATGTGTTTAAAGCTGAAAAATGTTGATGCAGAGGCTTTGAGGGTTCATCTGCTTAATAATTATGGTGTGGGCACAATTTCTGTGAATAAAACCGATTTGAGAATTGCCTTCTCCTGTATGGAGGTGGAAAATATAGAGGACCTTTTTAATATAATATATCAAGGATGCAAAGATTTGCGGAAATAACGACACTAAAGGCAGGGTATATCCTGCCTTTTCTATGAGGTGAGTGTATGATAATTGATGCAAGAGGGAAACCTTGTCCAACACCTGTGATTATGACTAAAAAATATCTTGACAGTATTGTCGAAGGTACATTTACCGTCATTGTGGATAGTGAAGTATCGAAGATAAACGTATCAAAATTCTTAGAAAGTCAGGGTGTAAGCTTTGAAATCGATCAAAGTGGCAATGAGTTTAAATTTACCGTTGCTAAAGGGTTTAGCTGTAGTTTACCCCAGACAGATCAGAAATCGGAATCACAGCCTTCAAAAAATATAGTAGTTTTTATAACAGCTGAGACAATTGGGCATGAAAATCTGGATCTGGGAAAGATTTTGATGGCAGGTTTTCTAAAAAATCTCAAGGAGCAATCCCCTCTACCCAAAACGATCATATTTGTAAACACCGGTGTATTTATAACCACAAGGGAGTCTGACATTGTGTCCGCTTTAAAAGAACTTGAAGCTGATGGGGTGGAGATACTAAATTGTGGTACCTGTTTAAATTTCTTCAATATCGATACCAAAAATCTTTTAGTGGGGTCTGTGACGGATGCATATACAGTTGCCAGAAGACTGTTTGATGCGGATAAAGTAATAAGAGTTTAGGATGAGGTTTTAGGTGATCAAGCTTACTCACCTCGTGAAAGCTGCCGGCTGAGCCGCCAAGATAAGCCCGGAGGGCTTACAGAAGGCTTTAGGTGGATTGAAAATATATCGGGATGAAAATGTCCTTGTGGCATTTGAAACAAACGACGATGCCGGTGTGTTTAAATTGGATGAGAATAAGTATCTTATTCATACAGTTGACTTTATTACGCCTGTCTGTGATGATCCCTATACCTTCGGCAGAATATCCGCCATCAATTCCATGAGTGATATTTTTGCTATGGGGGGTGATCCCATCAATGCCCTTTCTGTGCTTATGTATAGTTGTGATATTGATGAGTCGATTATATCTGAAATGATGCAGGGGGCGTGTGATGAGTTTACAAAGGTAAAATGTTCGTTGATTGGTGGTCATACAGTTGATGATGCGGAGGTCAAGCTTGGTTTTGCCGTGACAGGTCTGATTACTGATGGTAGATATTACAAAAATGTTGGTGTTAGGGAGGGTGATCTTCTCATATACACGAAGCCACTTGGTATAGGAATCATATCCACCGCAGTAAAAGGAGAGATTGCATCAAGGGAAGATGAAGTGAATGTTATTGATACAATGATCACTTCAAATTATCAGGCTTCAAAGATCGTAAAAAGATACGATGTTTCCGCCCTCACCGATGTTACCGGATTTGGACTGGGGGGGCATGCCTTTGAGATGGCTTCGGGTTCAAACAAATTGTTTGAAATTTTTGTGGATAAGCTTAATTTTTTACCAAACACGTTGGAATTTGCCAATATGGGTATAATTCCTGCCGGCGCTTATTACAATAAACAGTTTCTTGCCGGAAAATATCTCTATTTAAATCGAAATATTTCAATAGAAATCGCAATGTTTGATCCACAAACATCCGGAGGGCTTCTAATGGCCGTTTCAGAGAAGGATGCTTTAAAGTTGAATGAAGAACTTATGAATGCCGGTTATAAATCTTCCATAATTGGTGTTGCAAAACCTATTAAAGATGATCTCTTTTTAAAATTTATTTAGATTTACAATCTAAATACCAATGTTACTTTCAAATATTAAAATCGCTTGACAATTTAAAAAAATTAAGCAATGCTAAACTATAATAATTTTATGAGGTCTGTATGGAGGAATTTAATATAAATATCGGGGAAAGGATCAAAAGATTGCGCCACATGAGGAATCTGACTTTGCAGGATGTGGCAAATTTCACAGGCTTTTCAAAAGCTCTGATATCACAGATAGAAAACAATGTGGTTACTCCCCCCATTACCACACTTGCAAAGATTGCAAAGGTATTAAATGTCAAGATGGTTTACTTCTTTGAAGATGATTTGGACTTTAAAGAATACTATTTAGTCAAAAAAAATGATAGGAAAATCGCCTACAGGGAAGGGGCAAAGCATGGGTATATCTATGAAGAGCTGGCACATATAAAAAACAACGATATTTTTGAGTCTTTTGTGGTGACAATTAGATCGGAGCCGAGGGAAAAAAAACTTTTTAGCCATGAAGGGTATGAGTTTATGTATATCTTAGAAGGGGGGATAAGGATGTATTTGAATAATGATGTTGTGACATTGGAAGAGGGAGATTCAATATCTTTCAGTTCCAAAATTCCCCATTATGCAGAAACATTGGGCGATAAGGATGCAAAGATACTCAGTATTCGTATGAAATCTATAGATATCAAAGCATTGATAAATCAGGCTGGCAAGGATAAGTAAAATTTTTTAGGTTAACTTTTAGTATAAAAAGTATCGAAGTATAGCTTTTAAGGTGGTGTCTGATGAAGATAGTTTTTAAAATCATTGGTATTTTTATAATTCTTTCGATCATAATCTTTTTAATTTATAAGGAAAAATTTACCGCCCAGCTTAAACCTTACAACAAGCAAAAGGTTAAGATTGATGGTATCATAGTAAGTACAAGTAGTAATGAGTACAAAAGTGCTAACATTAACCTTTATTTGGAGTTGTCAGATGAAAAATCGGCTCTCGTGGTGGAAGAGGATAGAAAAAGGGTAACAGCGATGATTTCTGAAGCTCTTGCTGATTCAAAAGATATAAAATCACAGGCAGGGAAAGAGGAGATGAAATTAAAGATAAAAAAAGTCTTAAATAGTTATTACGGCAAAGATATTGTCAAAGATGTATATTTTACTTATTTTATTGTGTATGATTAATGTGAATAAATTGTATATTGTATACAAAAAAACTCTTTACAAAATTTTAAAAATTGCTATTATGTAAAAAAAAAGAGAGGTTATTTTGATTTTTGATATGAAAGAGACCAAATGGATCGATGAGAAAGATGGGCAGGATTTTTTGGAGTATATCGCCTACCTATCGGATATAGCTGCATATCTATCGCTTTTGTATAGATATCCATTTGTGGAAGTATATAAATCGATAAAAGATTACTACGAAGATTTCAAGTTGCTTGCGGCTGAAGAGTATGGGGTTTCATTGCCAAAGCTACCGGATATGGAAAATATGGAAGTGGAGTACGTAAGGCTTTTCAAAGCAAATCTGGAAGGTGTGGTGGCTCCGCTTTATTCCTCTGTCTATACTTCTGAAGAAGGGCTTGTATTGAGGGATTCCACTCTTAAGCTCAGGGAATTAATGATGGATCATGGTTTTGCCCTCAAAGAGGATATTAAAGAGATAGAGGACAATCTTTACGTTATGCTGGAGTTTTTAAGTGTCATGCTAAAAAAGATGGCTGAAGGGAATGCGGATAGTGTGCCTGCAGCTTTTATAGTGGTGAAAGATTATATGCTACCTATGAAAGAGGAATTTTGTAAAAGGCTAAAGAATGGGGCTAAGCTTGAGTATTTTAAAGCTATTTCAGATTTCTTGAGTCTCTTTGTTGAGGAATTAGATAGGTTTTTTGAGTTTTTTTGTGGAAAAAATATTTGAAAATTTGAATATTACAAATAAGCAATAAAAAGGCTAAATAGCCTAAAAAAAAGGAGGTAGTATTATGAAAAAACTTGTTGCTGTAGCTTTAATAGCTGCTTTTGCTGTATCAGCTGCTTTTGCTGCTGGTGATGCAAGAAAAGGTAAAAGAGAGTGGAAAGGTGAGTGTAGAACAGTATGCCATGATGGTTCTAAAGCAGGTGTACCAGCTCTTTCACCCACAAGTAAAACACAAAAACAGTGGGATGCGCTCAAAGGTAAAATTGAGGCATGCGTAAAGAAACATGGCAAAAAAGCCAATGCTGAGAATGTTTTTGAATATCTTCGTGGACATGCTCTCGACTCTGACCAACCAGAAACTTGCGGTTAGAATTTAGACTTTAAAATGGCGGGGGGTGATCCTCTGCCTATTTTTAGTTTATTAACATAGTAAGGAAGTATGTTTTCTATGCAAAAGATTTTTATAAAAGGGTTAAGCAATTATAAAATTTGTAGTTTATTAAAAAAAGTTATGGAGGTAACATGAAAAAGTTAATTGCTTTAATGGCAGCAGGACTTCTATGTGGGGTTACTTTTGCATCTGCTCAGGAAGTTGACCTGGTAGCTTTGAAATCCCAGATCGCAGATCTTCAATCAAAAGTGGATGCAATGTCAAAAGATATGAACAAAATGCAGCAGCACACCGTCACCGACAAGGTGAGCCTCGGCGTCGAGTTTATGACAAGAGTGGATAGTATGCAGTTTAATGATGTCAGGGGATTGAATGATGAATTGCAGGGTATACTAAGAAATATGATGAATGATATTGCAAATGGTGCAATGTATAGTTTTGCTCCAGGTTCAGTTACTAATACATATGCTACGATGAATGATGGCACAAATAATTATATTCCGGCCACAATGCAAAATTATCAAGCTATGTTTCAGGGTCAAGGTTTTTTTGATCCTACTAAAGTAAAAAAATATGACACAAATAATGACTTTTTTATGACGAATAGACTTAGAGTCAGGATGAGCAGCAAGGTAAACGAAAATATCTCTTTTACCGGTCGTCTTGTGATGTATAAAGCATTTGGTGAGTCTATTTCGGAGCATTTTTTTAATGGCACTATGGGCAGTATGAATATGGATATGAATTCCGGTCAAGTGCCTGGGGATGATTCTATCCACGTAGAAAGAGCTTATTTTGTATATTCCAATAATATTGGTCCTGTGCCATATCATTTTTCTCTTGGTAGAAGACCGGCTGCTTATGGTGCAGGTATGGAAAACCATGAAAATGCCGTGCTTGGTGGTTCACCATTGGGATCTATTATACAGATGAACTTTGATGGTGCTTCTCTTGGATTCGATCTTGAAGATGTTACTGGTATACCGGGGCTTAATTTTAAAGTGTGTTATGGTCAGGGATTTGAAGGACAATATGGTACTTACAACTCTCTAAATTCCACAGCTGATGTAAACGATGTCCATTTCTATGGTTTTATTATAAAAGCTTTTGACAATGATCAATATAAGCTGTGGTACAATTATGCTTATGGTGCAGGTATCACAGATGGATTTGTGGGCACATCAGTTTTCCCATTTTTTGTTAGATCTGGTGGTTACGATAACAGCTCTAATCCGACCTATGTATTGGTACCAAATTTTGGAGGATACATATCAAGGATTGAGCCCACAAGTAAAGTGGGGGATATAGAGCTTCATTCTATAATGGCTCAGGGTAAGACTTTTGGTTTTGACTGGTTTGCCGCTTATTCTTTGAGTAAGACCCATCCAGATGGTAGTTCAGCTAATCCTATGTATCAGTTTATGGGGCAAGATAAGTTGCTTGACGGCAAGTCAAGGACAGGTCAGTCTATTTGGGTTGGTGTAATGACTCCAGAGCTTCCTTACACAAAAGGTAAGCTTGGCGTTGAATACAACTGGGGTAGTAAATATTGGCTTCCATTTATGGCTACAACTGATGCTGCTAAGCTTGCTACTCGTGGTCAGGTATATGAGGCATATTATCATCAGCCAATAGTAGGGGACAATTTCTTTGCAACTCTGGGTGTAATGTATACTGATTACAAATACACAGGAAGTGGCAGCCCTATGGGAGCACCAATGAAAATAGAAGATGTAATCCCTTATAATGTAATGATGCCAGTAGTGGATAAAGTGACTGATTTTTACCTAAAAATGACTTACAGATACTAATAATTTTGTAGATACGATCTTACGGGGTGGCTTTATGCCACCCTTTTTTGTTGATTTATTATTTAGGTATTGATTTTGGAACAATGAAACAGTCAACTAGTGCGAATATTAGAATATTTGGCCTTGCTAAAATGAAAGGGAAGAAAAGTAGTGGCAGACCTGTGTATTTGCCTAGATAATGCATCTATAGGCAAACACGTAGTTTTGCCACAGTATATAGTTTAGGGGTGCAAAAAATGGGGTGACGGCAGTAATATTAATTCTTGACAAAATAAATAAACAAACATATCATTTTTGAAAATAAGGAGGTGTTTCTATGTTTAAATTTCAAAAGATATTGTTTTTAATAGTTTTTTCTCTTTTTGCTTTTTCAGTATATGCTGAATTTTCAAAACTACCCACACACGAGCCGACTCTACTTCAAAAAGGGGAAGCAAAGCACTGGTGTCCCATTTGTGGTATGAATCTAAAAAGCTACTACAAGACAAACCATGCTGTAAAACTCAAAAATGGTGATTATAAACAGTATTGCTCTATAAGGTGCCTTGCCTTTGATTACGATTCCGTTAAAAATAAAATAGACAAAATCCTCGTTGTGGATGTTGCATCCGACAAGTTTATCGATGCTGAAAAAGCTTATTACGTAGTTGGTAGTAATGTGCCGGGAACTATGTCTGCTGTTAGCAAGCTTGCATTTGAGAAAAAGGAAGATGCTGAAAAGTTTGCAAAAGAGCACGGCGGTGTGATAAAAAGGTTTGATGAGACCTTTAGAATTGCTCTGGAGTCTTTAAATGAAGATATTGTAGTTTTTGCAAATAAGAAGAAGACCTCAATATATCCTGTTGGGGAAAAGATTTATAATACAGTATGTAAACCTATAGATTTAGGAAAATTTAAAAAGATCAATGAACTCAAAGCTTCCATTGTAAATGAAAAGCTCTGTGGCGAACTGGATGAAAAAAAAGCTCAGGCGGTAGCACTTTATCTATGGGAGGTTAAAAGATTTGAACAGAATAGTGAAGAGCATATTCACCTTTCCAAGGATGAGAAATGTCCTGTATGCGGAATGTACGTTTATAAATATCCAAACTGGGCTGCGGAGATAAAGACAAAAAATGGTAGGTTTGTGTTTGACGGTGTAAAAGATATGATGAAATTTTATTTTGAACCTCATAAATATGCAAAAGGTACAACAAGAAATGATTTTACTAAAATGGTTGTGACTGATTATTACACTCTCAAATCCATAGATGGAAAAAAAGCATACTATGTAATTGGTAGCAGAGTGCTTGGGCCTATGGGTAAAGAACTTATCCCTTTTGTATCCGAAAACGATGCTAAAAATTTTATGATGGATTACGGTGGTGATAAAATCTTAAAATTTGAGGAAATTACCCCTGATATCATAAAAAAATTGGATTAAATTTTTTTTGTGGTATAATTCCGTATAGGTGGTTTCTATAGCCACCTATATATATCAAATTTAAGGTTTGGTTAATGCTGATAGGTAGAAAAGAAAGATTATTTTTAGCTTTATTTTTATTTTTAGATATCCTTTTTGCAGCTTTGCTAATAACATTGCATTCAGATACGATAAAAATCGATAGGATGAAAAATGATGTGAAGTTGGTGGGGCTTCCGGATACGGCTCTGGTGACGGAGGCAAGGTTTGTGAGGCATAGAAGCTTGACGGATGTTTATTCAATTTTTGACTTTTCTCCCGAGGCAAGGGAGGTTTTTCCATTTTCTTTTGTTTACGATATAAACAACAATACAAAAGGTCAGCATAGATGAAGATCGGTAAAGAGTTTAATATATTCCTTTTTTCTATTAAATTACTTCTTAAGAGGAAAAGCTCTTATTATATCTTTTTGATATTGATGGTTCTTGTTTTTTTTATTGCATCCGCAAGCTTTATTACTGCATCCATAAAGAAAGAGCTTATTCTGACGCATGAAGAGTTGCCGGATATAGTTATTCAGAGGGTAATAGGGGGGCGTCAGCAGTATATACCTATGGACTATATAGATAAAATCGTATCTATTCCTGGTATAAAAAGTATACTGCCGAGAGTTTGGGGGTATTATTATTTTGATTATTCAAGGGTAAATTTTTCAATTGTAGGGATCGATCCGCTGGAGCCTTTCTATAAAAAATCGCTGGAAGAGAATATAAAGCATATTAAAACAGATGATCTTATCAAAAGGGATGATTGGATGATTTTGGGAAATGGGGTTAGAAGGCTATTTTCGGAGATTGGATATGTGGATTATGCTTATTTTAAAAAGCCGAATGGTGAATACATCAAATTACTTAGGTTTGACTATCTTACTCAGGAAAGTGCAATTTTTACAAATGACATTATCCTCATTTCTCAAAACACAGCGAGAAAGCTTTTGGGTATGGATGATGATTATGTTTCCGATATTGTGGTGAATGTCTATAATAAAAATGAAGTGGTCACGATTGCAGCTAAAATCAGGGATATTCTAAAAGATGCAAGGACGGTAACAAAAAAAGATATTCTAAATTCTTATCAAAACGTTTTTAACTATAAATTTGGTTTTTTTATTACACTTTTTGGTGTATTAGTCTTTACGATGATGGTTATTGTAATTGATAAGCTTGGGGGGCTTTCGGAAACTGAAAAGCTTGAGATAGGTGTATTAAAGGCCACCGGATGGACTACTTCAGATGTTTTGAGGCTTAAATTTTATGAGTCATCTTTTTTGGTTTTGCAGGCGTTTATCATAGGGGTGCTTCTGGCTGTGATTTACGTATATATTTTAAAAGCCCCAATAATGATGAATATATTTAGTGGATATGCTTCGCTAAAAACTGAATACCAGCTTATTTTTGCCGTAGATTTTAAAACCCTCTTTCTTATATTTATAGCTATAGTACCTTTTTACATAGCCGCCATCATTATCCCCACCTATCGGATAGCCACCTTAGATACCTACGAGGTTTTTAAATGATAGAAATAAGGCATCTTACCAAGATTTATGATGATAAGATTGTGCTGCAAAATATCAATTTGGATATAAATAATGGTGATTTTGTCGTGATTATGGGGCCATCAGGAAGTGGCAAGAGTACATTTTTATCCATAATATCCGGTCTTTCAAGACCCACCGAAGGATCTGTTTGTTATGATGATATTAATATCTCAAAGTTGCCAGAATCTGATGTGGGTAAGTTTAGAAATAGTAAAATAGGGTTTGTATTTCAAAAATTTAATCTGATGGAAAATCTTACTGTGTATGAAAATATTCTTCCACCAGTGATAATTGCAGAAAAGAAAATAACTAAAAAGGATATCTTTGAACTGTTGAAGAGGTTTGAAATTGATAACCTATCTGATGTGAAGGTAAAAAGGCTTTCCGGTGGTGAGCAGCAGAGGGTGGCATTGGCTAGGGCTCTGGTGAATGATCCGGAGCTTTTAATTGCCGATGAGCCGACGGCAAACCTTGATTATAGATTGAAAAATGAGGTGATAGATACCTTTAAAAAGATTCACTATCAGGGGAAAACGATTATCGTAGCTACCCATGACAGGGTGTTTACAGAGATAGAAGGGGCGAGAATTATCAATATGATAAACGGTAAGATAGCGGAAATGGTATGAATTTTATAGCTCCGGAGCAGGTGGTAATATATTTCATAGACTTTCTATTTCTTTTTTATGGTTTATACGCATTAAAAACCGCTTATCAGATGATAATTCATTTCGATTTTCACAGCTCTTCAGCACTGCAGTACAGTCTTGAGAAGAAAAATATCCTCGTATCAAACATTATTACATTCTTCATAGTTTTGAATATACCTGTCTTTTTTTTCTTTCTATATTTCATTGATTCCCTTGCCCCCACAGTTCCTGGTGCAATGTGTGCCGTAGGTGTATTAAATTCCACTCCCTACGGTGGTTATCTGGTAATAATGAAAGTCATTAATCTCTTTTTGCTGGGGTACTGGTTTCTTATAAACCGCTTTGATCTCAAAACTTATGGATTTATTTACACAAGGATGAAATACTGGTTTCTCATCTTTATAATAGTAATGCTGTTTTTTGAAATCATCCTGGAGGTAAACCTCTTTGATAGCATCTCCCCCACAAAGATTGTAAGCTGCTGTGGATCTGTGTTTGGTGGTGAGCCTAAATTTTTTAACAATCTTTTTTTAGATTTAAAAGATAGCTGGTCAGTATTGATATTTTTGTTGGTATTTATTGCTATGCTTATAAGCTATATTTTTAAAAAACTTAAGTTTTACGGGGTACTTAGCATAATTTTTCTCGTGGTGGCAATCTATTCTTTGATAGATTTTTTCAGCACTTACATCTACGAACTTCCAACCCATAGATGCCCTTTTTGTATTTTGCAGAAGGAGTATCATTACATAGGTTATCTTTTGTATTTTTTACTTTTAACGGGTAGTTTTATGGGCTCGTCAGTTTTTGTTTTAAATAAAATTATCGATTATCCCACAGGCCTTAAATGGTCCAAAATTTCGATCTACTTATCCACATTTTATCTATTAGTCGTATTTTTTTACGTCATAAGCTACTATTTCAGGACTGGCAGATGGCTTTCCGGATAATTTTAATATTATTTCTATTTACACATTTTGCGTCTGCTGGGGAAAGATTTGCAGTTGCATACAATCCTGATATAGATCTAACCAAATCAGCTAAGTATTTTGTCTGTGGCGATATGAGCATTTTTGTAGATTTATCGAGACCCCTTGAGCCTTTTAAGGATATAAAGCTAATTGTTAAACCTATGAAAAATGGTGTTTTCATAACTAATCTCAAGATGGAAGCGACATTTAATATGAAGATGGATATGGGGAATTTTGTATATCTTTTAAAAAATGCCGGAAGTTTTTATCAGCTTAATTTTATCCTTCCCAAGTGTATCTGGGGAGACAAACGATGGTATCTTAAGATTGTTATACATGGTGATAAAAATAATAAAAAATTGTGTGAAAAGATTCTATTGTTTGATATGGTTAGATAATTTTTTTATTGACAAAAAAAGTAAAGAATAGTATTGATTACTTTAGAGGTAAAAAATGAGCCTTATAAAGAAAGAAGTAGACTATGCTATCAGGATAATTGCATATTTATTGGGAAAGGATGAGCTTGTGAAAATGGAAGAGATTTCTGAAAAACTTTTTATTTCCCAGCCAAATACAATAAAAATTTTGCATAAACTTTCAAAATGTGGTATAATAAAAACTAAGACCGGTAAGAATGGTGGTATTATTCTACAAAAAGAGGTTTTTGATTTGAGTATATACGATATTTTAACCTGTATGGGTTTTGAGGCGGAGATCAATGTATGCGTAAATATCCCAGAATCCTGTAAACTTAATCCAATTTGTAGAATCACCCATTTTTTTGCTGAAATACAGTATGATATTATAGAAAGGTTAAAAAATGCTAAGATCAAAGATTTCATATTTGATGATAAAGCATTAGATAAAATAGGAGGTATGTATGAATGAGTACCAATACGATTACCAAACTGTAAAAGGGTTTATCGTATCCTGTCTTTTTTGGGGTGTAATAGGCCTCGTTATTGGTCTATTGATTTCTGCTCAATTGTGGAACCCAAATTTTAATTTCGGAGAGTATTTTTCTTTCGGAAGACTTAGGACGGTTCACACAAATGTTCTTGCCTATGGTCTTGGTATAGGTGCAGAGTTTGGTATTTTTTACTATCTTGTGATCAGGCTTACCAAAAGGCCTCTTTTGTTTCCAAAGCTTGCAAGATTCCACTTATGGCTTTTTAACGTCGGTATTGCTCTTGCAGCCTGGACACTGTTTATGGGGTATTCCCAGAACCTTGAGTATGCAGAATTCGAATGGCCTATTGATATTGCTGTAGTGATCCTCTGGGTTATATTTGCAATTAATGTTATGGGAACAATTTTTAAAAGAAAAGAAGAAGAGTTGTACATCTCCCTATGGTACATTATTGCTACAATTGTGACTGTGGCGATCCTCTACATCGTAAACAATTTGTCCATCCCTGCCACCCTTTTTAAATCTTACCATCTGTTTGCTGGTGTGAATAGTGCAAACGTAGAGTGGTGGTATGGCCATAATGCTGTTGGATTCCTATTTACTACGCCTATTTTAGCTATGTTTTATTATTTCCTTCCGAAATCAACCGGGTTGCCTATTTACAGCCATAGGTTATCCATAATCTCTTTTTGGTCGCTGATTTTTGCTTATCTCTGGACAGGTGCCCACCACCTTGTGTATACTCCACTTCCCGATTGGATACAGACACTTGGTATCGCATTTACTCTTTTTCTGATTGCTCCATCCTGGGGTTCTGTGGTAAATGGGTATTTTACTGTAGAATCTGATTGGTCAGTGATGAAGAATAAGTATCTAACAAAGTTTTTTATAGCAGGTATTACTTTCTATGGTTTGCAAACAATACAGGGACCATCTCAGGGGATCAGGGTGATTAGCTCACTTATCCACTATACCGACTGGGTTCCAGGACATGTTCACATGGGTACCATGGGATGGGTGACTATGGTAATTTGTGCGTCTATATACTACATAATACCACATATTTATAAAACTGAGATATACAGCGTAAAACTCGCAAATATACACTTCTGGATTGTTTTAATTGGCCAGCTTATGTTTTCAATCACAATGTGGATTACCGGAATTCAGCAGGGGGCTATGTGGAAGATGACCAATCCTGATGGCTCTTTGAAATATACTTTTATCGAGACAGTAACTGCTAATTATCCATACTGGCAGATGAGGACAATTGCGGGTATTATCTTTGTGATCGGTATGTTGTTCTTCCTTTACAATGTCTTTATGACTATTCAGAAAGGTAAGAAAGAGCTTGCAGCTAAACTTGCTGCTGCAAATGCTTAAGGAGGCCGATATGTCTGAAAATAAAAATTCATTATACAGGAAGGCCCTTTTATTTACAATTGTTGCTGCAATTACCGTACTGATTGGTACGTTTGTCACAATGTTTTATCCGATGATGAGACCGGAGATGCACCCGAAACTTGAAAACCTTAAGCCATTTACCCCCCTTCAGCTTGCGGGTCGTGATATATACATGAGGGAAGGTTGTATGAATTGTCATACGCAGACGGTGAGACCTCTGAAGGCTGATGTTCTCAGGTATGGTGATTATTCAAAGGCGGGAGAGTTTTTCTACGATAGACCACATCTCTGGGGTTCCAAAAGGACAGGTCCAGATCTTGCAAGAATTGGTGGAAAATATCCAGATGACTGGCATTATCAGCACATGGCAAATCCCCAGGCATTTTATGAGAAATCAAACATGCCTAAGTACAATTTTCTAACTAATAAAAAGATAGATATAGATAAGACAGTTGCAGGTTTGAAGGTGTTAGGAATATCTTATAAGCCTGAAGAAATTGAAGAACTTAAATCCAAAAATGAGATGGATGCTATTGTGGCATATCTTCAGCAGCTTGGTACTTCTGTTTCAAGAAAGACTGTAATTAGTGTTGATGAAAATACTGTGGAAGAAAAAAGTCCTCTTTCCGGAAAGTCTGATGCGGTGGCTGAAGGACAAAGACTTTACAAGATTGAATGTGTGGGCTGTCATGGTAAAAATGCTGAGGGTAATATTGGACCTGCATTTGCCGATACACAGAGAACTGAAAAAGAGTTATTCCTATTAATTGCCAACGGATCTGAAGGGGCAATGCCAGGGTATGCAAACCAGTTTACTAGAGAAAAGATCTGGGCGCTGGTTGAATACGTAAAATCTTTAAAAAAACAGTAGGGGGTAAATATGGCTGAGTATAAAGAGGAATTAGACGATTTATCAAAATTTGAAAGGGAAGATACAAAGCACAATCTCCCTGCGGGTTGGTTGATTCTCTTTATTTCTCTTATTGTATTTGGTATCTACTATGTGTATAGCTTTACACCTTCCTTTACAGGTTGGTCACAGGAGAAAGCATTACAGGAAAATATGAAAAAATAATGTAGGTGAGGGGGCTTCGCCCCCTTATTATAATTAGAGGTATCTATGGCATTGGATCATGTTTTTCTCGTGGTTTTTGGTTTTTTGCTGGTTCTATTGATGATTGGGGCAATAGTTTATTACTATCTACCCAAAAGAAAGGATAAAGTGGAAAAAGCAAAGTATAAAATGTTGGAAGATGATGATGAGTAGAAGTTACCAGGATAAAAGAAGATTCGTCAGATGGATATTGATCATTACGGCATTAGTTGTTCCTTTCATTAAAATTAATGGTAATAGCCTTCTTAGGTTTGATGTGGGGGAGTTGATATTCTACTTTTTTGGATTTCCTCTTCCTATCAATAATTTTTTCTTCATCCTTCTTTTGACCCTTTTTTTCACATTCCTATTTATCACTATGACTTTAATGTATGGAAGAATATGGTGCGGCTGGCTTTGTCCCCAATCGGTTGTTATGGAAGTTACCTCATTTATGGATAGAGTTAAAAAAGGGGAAGCCGGGAAGAAAGCAATTTATACGCTATATCTTTTGGTGTTAAGTGTTGTTATCTCTTTAAATATGGTTTTTTATTTTGTTGATCCATACAAATTTTTCTCATCACTTTTTACCAAAGGGTATATTCATCCGGTAACATTGGGTTTTATAATCTCCCTGACTGTAATAATCTTTTTAGATATATATCTAGTGAGATTCCGATTCTGTGCAACTATATGTCCATATTCGATGATACAATCGGTGCTTTTTGATGAAAATACGCTTGCCGTTTATATGATTCCAGAAACAAAAGATGAATGTATAAATTGCCTTGCCTGTGTGAAGGTCTGCTCCACAGGTATAGACATAAGGCAGGGGTTAAACTCCGCCTGCATAAACTGTGCTAAATGTATAGATGCCTGTGAAAAGGTTATGTCCAAGAGGGGTAAGTCATCCCTTTTTGCATATATGTATGGGCTTAAGAATATCAAAAATTTCAAAAGACCTACCGTTTTAATCGGTCTGGCGGCAACATCTGTTTTTCTTGTCGCAACTGTGATAGCAGCCATCAACATTAAATCTTATTCTGTGGACATGATTACGAATCCTAAATTTTATCCCAGATTTACCGGTGATGAGGCTGTGAATGGTTTTCAATTCATTGCTGAAAATTATGGTAATAAAGAGAAGATATTTAGTATTAAAACGATCTCTTCTATACCCATAAAGTTTGAGCCTACCGATACCGTACATCTGTTGCCAAAAGAGAAAAAGGTGACAGATCTTTTTATCAAGATACCCAGGGAGATTGCCGAGAAGAACCAGTTGATAGATATTGATGTAAACATTGTGGACGAGAAGGGGAAGTCTATCAGTAAAAAAATAACTTTCAGGAAACCTTTCGGCAAAAAGAGTGGAGTAAAAAAATGAGAATGATGATAGCTCTTGTTATTTTGGGAGTTTTGCTGCTTTTTAGCTCTTTTTACTTTGGAGTGAAGTTTTTTGATGGTAAATTGGAGGAAGATTCTTACAATGCAGCAATTGACTATGACAAAAAGAAAAAAATTATTAAAGATAATGATATATCGATCGTTGTAGACTCTATAAAATTTGATGGTAAACTCTGCAGTATCACTGGTGATGTAAAAAATGCAGAGAATATCTTCACATTGAAATTTGATGCACCGTCCACGAAGCTTAATATTCCTCAAAATGTTGAAATTAAAAACGGAAAGTTTATAATTAATCTTAAGGATATAACGGAAGGTAATTACCTTATAGTGGCTGAAGTTAAAGTAAAGGATGAGTTGGTAAGACTTGAAAAGTCTGTTTATATAAAAAAATGAGAGGTGTGTTATGAAACTGGGCACAATAATTATGATACTTTCCATTATAGCAATGCTTTTTATCCCTCTTTTTATAGCAATGAAGTTTTAGTATGACTTCCCTCTATATACTTGTGCCAATCAGCCTCATCATGGGGGGGTTGGCACTATTTTTCTTTTTTTGGGCTATTAAAAAAAAGCAGTTTGATGACTCTGAAGGTATAAAGTATAGAATCTTGGATGATGATGACGAAAAATAGTGACAATCAGGTGGAGTGCAGCCATTGTTTACTAAAATTTAATAGAAACACCGCAATTGTGGAAGAGATTGAGGGGAAAAAGCTTTATTTTTGTTGCCCCGGATGTCAGAGTGTTTTTCACATAATTAAAGAGGGTGGATTTGACAGCTTTTATAAGAAAAGAAGAGATTACAAGCCTGGCCCTGTTTCTGTAGCTAAGGTTGCTGAAGATTCTTTTTTAGATGATGTAACAGAATTTGGTGATTATTCCGAGATTGAATTTCTTGCCACAAATATTAGATGTGCCGCCTGTATCTGGTTAATTGAAAATTACCTTTCAAAGCTCGAAGGGGTTTTATATATAAGGGTAAATTACGCCACCCACAGAGTAAAAGTTAGATGGAAAAAAGAAATTATCTCACTTGAATCTATTTTAAACGGTATTGCCAATCTTGGATATATACCTGTCCCTATATCGTTGATTTCATCGTCTGACTTCTATGTTCAGCAAAAGAAAGATTATTTTTATAGATTTGCGGTGGGGGCATTTTTTTCGATGCAGCTTATGATCTATTCTGTTGCCCTTTATGCCGGGTATTTTCAGGGGATGGAAGAAAATCTTAAAAATATGTTTAGATTTATCGCCATGATCCTTGCTACACCTGTTGTCTTTTATTCCGGCTTACCCTTTGCAATTAATACTTTTAAATCTTTGAAGTCAAGAGTTGTAAATATGGATACCCTTGTTTTTATGGGTTCCTATTCAGCTTATTTCTACAGCGTCTATACACTTTTTACCGGAAATGAGATATATTTTGATACTTCTGCAATGATCATTACCCTTATACTTCTGGGTAGATATATCGAAACAGAGGCGAAAATCGTTGCCAATAAAGAGATTTCGCTACTTTTCAATCTCCAGCCGAAGCAGGCTAAAATTTTTTCATATTTTGATGCGGATAAATATTTAAAAGGTTTATTAACCCCAACGATTGTAAAATCTTCATCCATCAAAGCTGGGGATATCATTGAAGTGCTTCCGGGGGAAAATATACCTGTGGATGGAGAAGTTATATACGGGGATTCGGATGTGGATCAGTCGATGTTCACCGGGGAAAGCATCCCTGTATTTAAAAAAATAGGATCCACTGTCACTGCGGGGACTATGAATCTAAATGGTACAATAATTATAAAAGCCACTGTAAGTAGCAAAGAAACAAGCTTAAATAAGATTGCAGAAGCGATAAGAGCTGCTCAGGAAACCAAATTTTACTTTCAGAGATTGGCTGATAAAATCACGGTATTTTTTGTTCCATTCGTTATTGCCGTTGCATTTGGGACTTTTTTATACTGGCTGCAGGCGGGTTTTAGTTTCAAAGATGCTTTTATGGTTTCTGTTTCAATATTGGTGATTGCCTGCCCTTGTGCTATGGGTCTTGCCACACCTTTGGCAATTTTAATTTCCACATCCACAGCTTTCAAATCTGGTATTTTGATTAAAGAGGGGACAATCTTAGAAAATGCCAACAAGGTGAGATCGGTATTTTTTGACAAAACAGGTACTATTACTGAAGGGGTTCCTTCTATTGTTAACGTAAAACAGTACAATGGTGACGTTGACATATTAAAGCTTGCGGCTTCGTTAGAAAGATACTCAAAGCATGTGTTAGCTAAAAGTATTGTAAATAGCTACACTGGCGAGCTATTCCCGGTGTCGGATGTGAAGGAGATTCCAGGGTATGGTATTTGTGGTTTTGTAAACAGTAGAGATAAAATAGTGGTGGGGAATCTTTCGTTGATGAAGGATTGTGGCTTTAATATAGATGCTAACATATTGGAGGATTTAGAAAGCTTTTCCAGAAATGGGTGGACAAATATAATAGTGGCATATAAAGATAGCATTATAGGTATTATATCATTATTTGATAGTGTAAGAAGTTCATTTAAAGATATTTATGATTTTCTTTTGAAGAATAAGATTGGGGTGTCTGTTCTCACCGGTGACATATATGAGACCACTTCTGTTGTTCTTAAAGATTTTGAGAAGATAAAGATATATAGCTCTCTTACACCCCTCCAGAAGGCTGAAATAATTAAAAATAATTATGATAAGTTTCCTATGATGCTTGGGGATGGGATCAATGATGCTCCATCTCTAAAACAGGCTTTTATCGGTATTGCTATGGGGAAAGGTACTGATATAGCTCTGGAGACCGCTGATGCCGTCTTTATTAATAGCGATATATCGTTGTTGAAAAGGTTTTTTGAAATTGCAAAAAAAACAAGAAGGATAATCATGGGAAATCTCTTCTGGGCATTCTCCTACAATTTTGTGACCATTCCTCTGGCGATGATGGGGAAGATTCATCCTGTTGTATCAGCTGTTCTTATGAGCATCAGTTCACTTTTCGTGGTGTTTAATTCTTTAAGAATTAAAATTTTATCCCGGAAACGATAAAAAAGATCCCCATCCCAGACATTATTAAAAAGCTTAATATTCTAAATATCTTGCGGTATTTCAATAGAATATTACCAAAAACAGCTATTACGATAAGGGATAGTGAAGTGCCTAAACCGAAGAGGGACATCGAGACAGCAGATTTAATTACATTATTCAATGATGATACACCAATGAGGGCACCATATAATAAGCCGCAGGGGAGAAATCCCAAAACAACTCCAGTCAGAAAAGGTGAGCTGAATTTGAAATTTGATATTAGATACCTTATAATCTGCGTGAAATAATTGTTTTCCAGTTTCGATATGATCTTAAAACCCCAGATGTCAAATGTAGCATATAATATCAAAAAAATGCCGGCGGATATTGATAAAAGCTTTTGAAAGCTTATTATCCCAGTAAATAGCTCCGAAATATTCCTTAAAGATCCGAAAATAAATCCCAAAAAGGTATAGGTGATTATTCTACCAAGATTGTATTTTAGTTGGGGAATTAAATAATTTATATATCCGGGATTGCTGGGGGCAAACTTGCTTGCAACAAATAGGACAAATGGATTGCACATAAAAATGCAATGTCCAAAACCTCCAAAGAACCCAAGAGAGAAGAAACCGATAAGTTCGTACATGTGATATCTATAAAACCTTATGAGACATTATCTATTTTTCTTATTCTTCTTATCTTTTTCTATTTTTTTGTATCGATCCTCGATACTGCAGTTATTCGATGCTCAGCCGCCACCTTTAAAAAGGCTTAATGCAATAATCAGTACTATAAATATTATAAGTCCTAAATACTCACCCAAATTATGCTCCTAAGTATGATTTTATTTTTGTTAATGCCTCGTCTAATTTTGAAATATCTTTCCCTCCGGCCTGGGCAAAATCTGATCTTCCACCGCCGCCACCACCGGTAGTTTTAGTAATCTCTTTTACAATCTTATCAGCAGAAAATCTATCTGTGAGATCTCTTGTGATACCGCATAGGATCGTGAGCTTATCATTGTTTATTGCCGCTATCAAAACGATACCAGATTTTATCTTATCTTTTATGTTATCTGCAAGTTCCCTCACTTTATTTATATCGGGATAGTTTAGTTTAATGCTGATTAATTTAACGCCATTTATATCATAAGTATATCTGTCAAGATCTTCCATTATCTTCATCAGATCCCTGGATTTCTGCTCATCCAGATCTTTTTTGATTGATTTATTCTCCTCTAAAAGATCTTTTATTCTTGGGACAATCTGATCCTGCGATACCTTTATGGTTAACATGATATCATCTAAGATATTTTTCATTTTAACATATTCATCAAATGCTTTCATACCGGTGACGGCTTCAATTCTTCTTACACCAGCAGCGACACTCATTTCACCACTGATTCTAAAAAATCCTATTTCACCGGTATTTCTCACGTGGCAGCCACCGCAAAGCTCTTTTGAGAACTCTTTTACCTCCACAACCCTCACTATCCTGTCATATTTTTCACCAAAGAGAGCCATAGCACCTGATTTTACAGCTTCTTCGATTGGCATTAATATTTTTGTAACACTGAGATTTTTTATTATTATATTATTTACAATCCTCTCTATTTCAATAATGTCCTCTTTTGATATTGCTTCAAAGTGGCTGAAGTCGAATCGCAATTTTTCATCATTCACCAGAGATCCAGCCTGTCTTACATGGTCCCCTAATACCATCTGCAGTGCTTTGTGGAGCAGGTGTGTTGCGGTATGGTTTCTTTCTGTGGCGATCCGCTTTTCCGAATCGATTTCTGCGGTAACAGTTTCACCAATTTTTAGCATACCTTTTTTCACAAAAGCTTTGTGTACGATAAGATTACCATACTTTTTTGTATCTTTTACTTCGGCAATTGTTTCTTTACTATATATTGTGCCTGTGTCCCCCTGCTGACCGCCACCTTCCGGATAAAATGGGGTTTGTTCAAGAAGTATATCCACCTCTTTACCTTCCTGAACTTCCTGCTTCTCTTCACCATTTTCCACCAAAGCCAATATTTTACCTGTTAACGAATTATTGTCATACCCTTTAAACTCTGTTTTGAGATGGGATAGTTTTTTGTAAACTTCAGCTATCTTCTCTTCACCACTGCCAACCCAATGTTTCTTAGCCCGCTCTTGCTGAAGAGCCATCTCTTTGTCAAAGCCGATCAGATCCAGCCTGTACCCATTATCTTCGGCGATATCCTGTAATAAATCTATGGGAAATCCATATGTATCATATAACTTAAAGATCTCAGATCCAGAAATCTCTTTTTTATCTTTATTTTTTTCAAGCAGTTCATCGATCAGTTTTAATCCTAAATCAAGGGTACGGGAAAATCTCTTCTCTTCAAAAACCACCATTTTTGATATGTAATCTTTTTTATCTTTTAACTCGATATAGTGATCCCCCATGAAATCCACAACAAATTCACAAACTTTGTAAAAAAATGATCCATCAAAACCGAGCATTTTCCCATGTCTCATTGCCCTTCTCATTATCCTTCTAAGTACGTATCCCCTACCTTCATTCGAAGGGATAACACCGTCTGCAATGAGAAATGTGGTGGATCTACTATGATCAGCTATTACTCTGAGACTCACATCATCCTTTTCGTTGTTTCCGTAGGTCTTACCTGCAAGATTTGCGGCAAATTCTATAATCGGTTTAATTAAATCTGTATCATAGTTACTCAATTTCCCCTGACAAACTGCTGTTATCCTTTCTAAACCCATTCCGGTATCTATGCTTGGCTTTGGTAGAGGTGTGAGTTTACCATCGGCGGATCTATCATACTGCATAAAAACGAGATTCCATAGCTCCAGATGTCTATCACAATCGCAATCGGGATTACAATCTGGTTTTCTGCAACCGGCTTCTGGACCCTGATCGATGTGTATTTCGGAGCAGGGGCCACAGGGTCCAGTATCCCCCATAGACCAGAAATTATCCTTTTCGCCTCTTCTAAGAATCTTTTCCGCTGGAATCCCTATTATTTTATTCCATATTTCAAAGGCTTCTTCGTCATCATAGTATATCGACACAAAGAGCTTTTCTTTTGGTAAACCAAGCTCTTTGGTTAAAAATTCCCACGCATATTCTATGGCCTCTTTTTTGAAATAGTCCCCAAATGAGAAGTTACCAAGCATTTCAAAGAACGTGTGATGTCTGGCGGTTCTTCCCACATTTTCCAGATCATTGTGCTTTCCTCCAGCTCTTACAACCTTCTGGCATGTTGTGGCTCTGTTGTATTCCCTTTTTTCCAGCCCCAAAAAGAGGTCTTTAAATTGGTTCATCCCTGCATTGGTAAAAAGTAGTGTAGGATCATTCTGTGGCACTAATGATGATGAGTCGACTATTTTATGCCCATGTTTTTCAAAGTATTTTAAGAATTTTTCTCTAATATCCTTTCCAGAAATCATTCGATAGCTCCTAATCTTTTTTTAGCTTTTGTATATACTCTTCCCATTCAATTGGTAAAAGGTATTTCTTTTTATTATTGCATTCTTTACAGGCCGGGACAATGTTTCCTTTTGTGGATTTACCACCCCTGGAGAGGGGGACTATATGATCCATAGTAAGTTCACCAGGTGGTACCTTTTTCCCACAATAATAGCAAACACCTTTGGAAACAAGGGTATTCCACCACTGTTTCTTTTTCAGCTCTCTTGCCTTTTGTTTCTCTTTTTTTATCTCCTCATCGGAAACTGTTGTCAGAAAAAATATATCCATGTTAGCCTTAGTATAATACAAATTAATGTTTGATTTCAAGTAAAATTTTGTTATAATCCCCGGAAATACTTTAGAAGGGGTATATGTTTATGGAAAAAACAGAGCATGGCGGTCTTGAATCGCATGGGTTTAAAAATTTAAAGAGGATCCACTGGAATCTCTCTACGCCTGAACTTTATGAAGAGATAATCAAAAGGCAGGAGGGTTTGCTGGCCCATCTTGGTCCTATCGTTGTCAGAACTGGTCATCACACCGGAAGATCACCAAACGATAAGTTTATTGTGGATGATGGGGTTTATAGCGCAGATGTGAACTGGTCTAAGGATAATAAAAAGATTTCAAAGGAGCATTTTGAGAGACTGTATTCTCGAATTCAAGCATACTTGCAAACAAAAGAGGTTTTTGTGCAGGAGGTTTATGCTGGTGCAGAACCTGAGTATAGGTTAAAAGTAAGGGTGATAACAGAGACGGCATGGCATAGTCTTTTTGCTAGAAATATGTTTATCCGGGAGCTTAATAGGGATATATTAAAAGATTTTGAACCAGATTTTACGGTGATCAATCTGCCACGTTTTCATGCAATACCGGAGCAGGATGGTACAAATTCTGAAACGTTTATTATCATAAATTTTGAAAAAAGAGTTGTACTGATAGGTGGTACAAGCTATGCAGGTGAAATTAAAAAATCTATATTTACTGTGATGAATTATCTTTTGCCCAAAAAAGGTGTCCTATCTATGCATTGCTCCGCGAACGTTGGTAAGAAAGGTGATGTGGCTCTTTTCTTTGGTCTTTCCGGCACCGGCAAAACAACCCTTTCCACAGATCCTGAAAGAGCTCTAGTGGGGGATGATGAGCATGGATGGAGTGATAATTCGATATTTAATATTGAAGGTGGTTGTTATGCAAAAGTGATAAAACTATCCAAAGAATCGGAGCCAGATATCTATGAGTGTACGAGAAAATTTGGAACTATTCTTGAAAATGTGGCCATTGATGTGATTACGAGAAGAATAGACCTAAATGATGATTCACTAACGGAAAATACCAGAGCTTCCTATCCAATAACTCATCTTCCGAATATCATCAGTAATGGTATAGCTGGCATTCCATCAAATATTATATTTTTGACGTATGATGCTTTTGGAGTTTTACCTCCTGTGGCAAGGCTTGATAAGAATCAGGCGATGTACCATTTTATTTCAGGTTATACAGCAAGGGTTGCAGGTACAGAAAAAGGTGTAAAAGAGCCAAAAGCTGTATTCAGTGCTTGTTTTGGGGCACCTTTTATGGTTCATCACCCATCATTTTATGCAAAGATTTTAGGGGAGAAGATATCAAAACACAATGTAAACTGCTGGCTTGTGAATACAGGTCTTACCGGAGGGCCTTATGGAGTTGGAAAAAGATTTTCCATAGAATATACCAGAAGGATTATAAAGGCTATTCTGGAGAATGAGCTTGATAATATACAGTTTAATGCAGATAAGGTTTTTGGTTTTTATATTCCATCTATCATTCCGGACTTGCCAGCTGAAATTCTTAATCCAAGAAATTCCTGGAGTGAGAAAGATAAATACGACGAGACCTTGAGGAAACTTGCAGTAAGTTTCAATGATAATTTCAAACAATATGCAGATAAGGTTGATGCAGAGATTTTAAAGGGTGGACCAAGGTTTTCTTAAAATAATAGGGATAAAAAAAGGGTGGGGGAACCACCCTTTATGATTAATTTCTATCTTTATCCACAATCTTTCCCTTTCCAAGCCAGCTCATCATACTTCTAAGTTTAGCGCCCACCTGTTCGATGGGATGGTTTTCATCTGCCCTGGTAAGGGCATTAAATACCGGTCTACCGGCTTTATTTTCCAGCATCCATTCTTTTGCAAATTCTCCAGATTGTATCTGTCTTAAAACTTCCCTCATGTTGTCTTTAACTTGGGGATCTATCACCACAGGCCCCCTTGTGAGGTCACCATATTGGGCGGTGTTGCTTATGGAATATCTCATGTTGGAGATGCCACCTTCATAGAGAAGATCCACTATAAGCTTGACTTCGTGCATACATTCAAAGTAAGCCATTTCTGGGGCGTAGCCAGCCTCCACAAGTGTTTCGAAACCATATTTGATAAGCTGTGTCAAACCACCGCACAAAACCGCCTGCTCACCAAATAGGTCTGTTTCTGTTTCCTCTTTGAAGTTTGTTTCAAGGACACCTGCTCTGGCTCCACCAATGGCAGCTGCGTATGACAAAGCCACCTCTCTTGAATCACCGGAATAGTCTTGATGCACAGCGATCAGACATGGTACTCCACCACCCTTGGTATATTCCGCTCTCACCAGATGCCCTGGCCCTTTAGGTGCTATCATTATAACGTTTACGTTTTTAGGTGGCACTATCTGTCCAAAATGGATGTTGAAACCGTGGGCAAATGCAAGATATGTCCCTTCTTTTATATAAGGGGCGATCTGCTCTCTGTATAGGTCTCCCTGTATCTCATCCGGCACCAGTATCATGATAAGGTCTGCCCATTTTGTGGCCTCTGATATTTCCATAACTTTAAGACCTGAGCTTTCGGCTTTTTTCCAGGAAGCACCACCCTTTCTAAGGGCAACTGCAACATCGACACCGCTATCTTTGAGGTTATTGGAATGCCCATAACCCTGACTTCCATAACCGACGATGGCCACCTTTTTCTTTTTAATCAATTCCAGATTTGCATCTTTTTCGTAGTATACTTTCATTTACTATTCCTCCTGACTTTTTATGTCCTGCTTTGTAAAATCTGTAGTGGATTTGTTGCCCCTTGCGATGGCAATCGTTCCACTTTTTATAATCTCAATTATACCATACGGCTCCAAAACGTTTATAATGGCGTTAAGTTTATTCTGATCTCCGGTAATCTCCACCACAAGAGATTCTTTTGTTATGTCAACCACTTTTCCTCTAAATGTTTCAATTATGCTCAAAATATCTGGCCTGGTTCTCTGGGTGGCATGAACTTTTAAAAGGGCTAATTCCCGCTCTATGTGATCCACCTGCGTCACATCTCTTACTTTTATCGTATTTACAAGCTTTCTTAGCTGTTTGATAATCTGCTCTATGATATGATCATCCCCTCTGGTGACGATCGTCATAATAGAGATATCTTCATTCTCTGTGGCGTTTACAGAGAGACTTTCAATGTTGTAACCTCTACCACTGAAAAGGCCTGCTATCCTTGCCAAAACTCCAAACTTGTTTTCCACCAAAACGGAAATAATATGTCTCATATTACTTCTCCCCATATATCATTTCATTAAGAGCTGCACCAGCCGGAACCATTGGATAAACATTTTCCTCCCTATCAACGAGGAAATCAAAAAGGACAGGTTTATCTTTAATCTTTAAAGATTCCCTCAAAACTGGTTCCACATCTGATGGATTTGCCACCTGAAAACCGACACAACCATAAGCATCCGCAAGCTTTACAAAATCCGGTTGACACTCAAGGCAGGAGTAGGAATACCTTTTGTTGTAAAATAGATGCTGCCACTGTCTTATCATCCCCAAGAATTTATTGTTTAGAATAGCTACTTTTACTCCAACTCTGTATTGAACAGCTGTACATAGCTCCTGCATATTCATCAGAAAGCTACCATCACCGGCAATGTCAAAAACTTCTTTGTTTGGGTTTCCGAGCTTTGCACCGATTGCGGCAGGGAAACCGTAACCCATAGTTCCAAGCCCACCTGAAGTTATAAATTGCCTTGGATCTTTAAATTTGTAAAATTGAGCCGCCCACATCTGATTCTGTCCTACTTCTGTGGTTATTATGGCATCACCATTTGTAACCTCATAGATCTTTTCCACCACAAATTGAGGTTTGATTATCTTATCAGAAAATTTATATGAAAAAGGTCTTTCGTTGTTCCAATATTCTATCTTTTTTAACCAATCTTCCCTATCATTTTTACATTTATCCCAGTTGAAGTCTTTTATGTAGTTTAAAATCTGGTTGAGTACTGTTTTACAGTCACCGACTATCGGAATATCCACTTTGACATTTTTGTCTATCGAAGTGGGATCTATATCTATCTGGGCCTTTTTGGCTTTTGGGGCGTATGCGTCGAGTCTACCTGTTGTCCTATCTGAGAACCTTGTGCCTATGGCAAGTATAAAATCAGCCTCGGTTAGTGTCTTGTTGGATGCATAATTTCCGTGCATTCCAGCCCAACCAACCCAATTTTTGTGAGGATTTGGGAAGGCTCCTATACCCATTAAGGATGATACTACGGGAAGATTTAACGTCTCTACAAATTTCTTAAGCTCCTCGTGGGCATTGCTCCATTTCACACCACCACCTATTAAAACAACAGGTGCTTTTGCATTTTCCAGCATTTTAAGCATCTTTTTTATCTGCATTGGATGCCCTTCGTATGTAGGGTTGTATCCGACGAGCTTTATATCAGTAGAACATAAGTTTTTTGATTTTGCAGCGATTACATCTTTTGGTAGATCTACCAACACTGGACCAGGTCTACCAGTTTTTGCAAGATGAAAGGCCTCTGCTATAGTGGGAGCTAAATCCTCCACATCTTTTACCAAATAGCTGTGCTTTACTATGGGCCTTGTGATACCTACGATGTCAGCTTCCTGGAAAGCATCGCCGCCAATGAGGTTTGTGGAAACCTGTCCTGTGAAAACGACTAAGGGGACAGAATCAAGATACGCTGTGGCGATTCCGGTGACGAGGTTTGTGGCTCCAGGGCCGCTGGTACCAAAACATACACCCACTTTACCAGTGGACCTTGCATAGCCATCTGCGGCATGTATACCCCCCTGTTCATGCCTTGGTAGGACGTGAAGTATGTCAGAATCGAAAAGTCTATCATAAATGTGTAACAATACGCCACCTGGATATCCGAATATAAGATCTACATTATGTTTTTTCAAACATTCCACTAAAATTTCTGCACCTGTTTTGCTCATATCTACCCCACTGTTGTTAAATATAACTTAAAATTGTTTAATAATATATCATATTAGTTTAAAAATTTCAAGTGTTACTGATGAATTATTATAAAAAAAATCAAGATCTATTTTTATATCCAATTTTAAACTCTTGAAAAGCAGATATTGAATAATTTTTTGATTTAATATAAATTATGGATATGGATATAGTTCAAAAGATTGAAATCTTGTCGGATGCAGCCAAGTATGACGTATCCTGCTCCAGTAGCGGCAGTAAGAGGGAGACCCCACCTGGTGGTATAGGTAATGGTGCTATGTCCGGGATATGTCATACATGGTCAGCAGATGGTAGGTGTGTATCATTATTGAAAATATTGATGACAAATATATGTATTTATGATTGTGC
Organism: Calditerrivibrio sp.; assembly: GCF_049968475.1. Lineage (NCBI taxonomy): Bacteria > Pseudomonadati > Deferribacterota > Deferribacteres > Deferribacterales > Calditerrivibrionaceae > Calditerrivibrio > Calditerrivibrio sp. Next base: position 107,518 of record NZ_JBMFQS010000005.1, read on the forward strand.
ATATTGCTACAATAGAAGGTCAAATGATATCAAAAGGGCTATATTTACACCGAAAGAGATTGCTGAGCTTACTGTGGAATTTTATAAAAGAAATTATATAGAGGGTTTATTTCTAAGCTCTGGGGTGGTGAGATCCCCGGATTATACCATGGAGCTTATGCTTAAAACTGCGGAACTACTTAGAAATCGATATCATTATGGGGGATATCTTCATGTGAAGTTAATTCCGGGGGCATCTGAGGAACTGATAAAAAAGGTTGCAGCCCTTGCGGATAGGGTGAGTGCCAATATAGAGCTGCCCACCGAGGGGAGTCTTAAAACACTTGCACCGGAGAAAGATAGGAAAAAGATAGATAAATCTTTTATGGTGGTGGATGAGCTTAATAAAATACTTTCAAGAAAAAATTCCACATCCACTCAGTTGATCATAGGGGCAACGGAGGAAAATGATAAGACGATAATAACTCTGGCGGAAGGATATTATAGCAAAAAGCTTCTATCAAGAGTATATTACTCTGCTTATATCCCAGTGAATACAAATCTGCCGGTGAAGATTTCTGAACCACCATTGCTGAGGGAGCATCGGCTTTATCAAGCGGACTTTCTTTTGAGGTTTTATAAGTTTAAATCTTATGAGTTGTTTAACAAAAGAGAAAATCTTGATGAGGTTCTGGATCCCAAGCTTAGATGGGCTCTGGATAACATGGATATGTTTCCTGTCGATCTTAATAAAGCAGATTACAATAATCTTATAAGAATACCCGGAATAGGCCCAAAATCAGCAAAAAAGATACTGGAAGCACGGAAATATGGGTATATCGATTGGGTTCATTTGAAAAAACTTGGGATTCCTCTTAAAAAAGCTCAGTATTTTATTATTTTAAATGGTAAGGTTGCCAAAAAGACCCCACTGGAGTTGGTGGAAAGGGAGATTATGAAGTTTTATCAGGAGCATTCTCCAATATATAAATTGTTTGGGGCGGATTGATGTATCAGCTTGTGTATGACGGAAGTTTTGAGGGTTTTTTGACAGCCTGCCATCATTATTTAAATGGTGTTGACATAGAGGAGGTGGTTAATAAACGTATAAACCCCACCTACCAACCTTCTATTTTTTCCGTCGAAATTTTGACAGATCTGGATAAGGCTGAGGAAGTTGTATCGATGATGAGAAAAAAATCGGATAAACTTCTTCAAAAGGTATATTTTGCATATCTCTGTGATAGGGCGAAAATTGAGATGACAGTCTTTAAATATATCGATATGGATGGTGGTTGGGATGATTTGAGAAATGATGTTGTTATCGATATAGAAAAAAATATTCACAATCTTTTTTCCGAAAGGCACAAAATGCTTGGATTTTTGAGATTTTCTGAAATGAAGGATGGTGTGATGCTGGGCTTTATATCCCCAAAAAATAATATTTTACCACTGCTTGGTGTTCATTTCAAAAAAAGATTTGGGAACAACCGATGGGCTATTGTGGATAAAGTAAGAAGATTAGTTATTTATTATGATGGTAAAAGGTTGTCTCATGGTGAATTGGAATGGTTGGGAGATATAGAATACTCCGAAACTGAGCAAAAAATAAGAGAAAGCTGGAAAAAATTTTTTGATTCTGTTGCAATAAAAGAAAGAATAAGCTATGAAAGACAGAGGGGGAAGGTACCTCTATGGGTAAGAGATGAGATGATAGAATTTCATTAGAACTTATTAAAAGATATTGACTCTAAACAAATGGAATGGTGATGATAAAATTTATATTGATATTTCAAGAATCATTAAAATCTGTTCTGTCTTATAGACTCAGAAGTTTTTTATCCATTTTAAGTATTGCTCTGGGAATAATAGGTGTCACTCTGGTTGTTGGTGCGGTTAATGGAGCTTATCAGAAGGCCGGTCAGATTCTTTCGATGTTTGGACCTGATTCTGTACTGGTTTTTGGTGGTACCCAGAAGAATCAGGCTACTGGTTTTAGAACTAAAACACTTACTTTCGAGGATCTTTATGCCATAAGGGATGCATTTCCCACTGCATACATCCTGGTACCTATGAGTGCCAGAGGGGATATCAAAGTAAGTTACAAAGGTAACTATGTTAAAACATTTGTCGTTGGCTCCACTGAGGGTTATAGTAAATCATGGACATGGGATATCTATGAAGGTTCAGATTTTTCAAAAGAGGACGTGGATAAAGCCGTAAGAAAATGTTTGCTGGGTAGTTATGTAAAAGATCAACTTTTTCTCAATGAGGATCCTATAGGAAAGTATATCTACGTGAATAATTTTGCCTGTCAGGTAAGTGGTGTTTTGGAAGAAAGGGGAATATCCAACTTTGGTGTAAATATAAATGACAGGGTTATAATTCCAATAACTGTTTTGAGTAAGTTTATAACAGGTGATTACAAGTATATTACAGCCATGAGAATCAGATTTGAGGATGTGGAAAATCTTAATAACAGGATAGAAGAGCTCAGACAATTTCTCAGATACAGACACAATCTTGGGGATGGAAAGGATGATGACTTTACAATAGTGGGGCCTGGGGATATCCTGAAGTTTTTTGTCGCTATTGGAGGTGCCCTGATAGCTTTTTTAACGATAATCACTTTGATTACTGTCTCTGTCGGGGGATTTGTTATGGCTAATCTTTTTCTTATCTCTGTTACCGAAAGAACTAAAGAGATAGGAATTAGACGGGCTCTTGGGGCTACAAAAAGGGACATCTTTTTGCAGTTTATATTTGAATTTTTCATCATTACTCTATTGGGGGCTATAGTTGGTTTTTTCCTCGGATCAGCTATGGCAAAAATTATATCGAGTTTTAAGGTATTTGAAGTGGTTATATCTTTAAACATATTCTTCATATCAATAATTATTTCCGGTGCTTTAGCTTTGATATTCGGGGTGGCTCCTGCAAAAAAAGCGTCGGAGATTAACCCTATAACTGCCATCAGGAGTTGAAGTTTGAAAAAGTTTATAATTTATCTTAGAATTGTTCATGGTGTGTTTAGTGCTTTTAAAGTAAGAACTGCCCTTGCTATATTTGGAGTTTTACTTGGTGCTCTCTCCCTTGTACTCGTCAACAATATATCTCAGTCTTTAAAGACAAAGGTGGAAATTGAGGTGAATAAGTTTGGGGAAAATACTATTACTGTAGCCTCTGGCAAACTTTCAAGACATGGTAAGGGTGGATTTTTTGAAAAGGCAAAAACGATGAAATTAAAAGATGTTGAAATGATTAAGAATAATGTGCATGGTGTCAAGATGGTTTCTCCATTTATTAAAAGGGGTGGTGTTTTGAGGTATGAATTTAATAATATCTCTTCAAATATATTGGGTGTCTATGATAATTACTTTTCATTAAAAAAATTATCCGTTTCTGATGGGTCGATTTTTGGCATTGAGAATGTAAATAATAATGATCGTGTATGTGTGTTGGGTAGTGAAGTGAAAGAGAAACTGTTTGGTAAGGATAACGCTGTGGGGAAAACAGTGTTGATTTATAGGGCACCTTTTATTGTGGTGGGTGTTCTGGAACAGAAAGGTTCAGATCTAAACGGCACAAATCTTGACGATATGGTTTACATCCCCTTGACGACATTCATGAGACGGGCAACTAACGTGGATTACATTGATGGGATGGAGGTCGTAATCGATAGCTGGGATAATTTTGAAATGATAAAGAATAATATCACTAAAATTTTGAGGGATAATCATAAGCTTTATGGAGATGCAAAAGATGATTTTACTATTATAAACCCTGTGGATGCGTTAAAGATACAGAATGAAACTGTTGGAATTGTTACATTTCTTGGTATCATCACGGCGGGTATTTCTTATCTTATAGGTGGGCTTGGGATCTTTTCTATAATGATACTCTCTGTAAGTCTTAGAAAAACGGAAGTGGGGATCAGAAGGGCTGTGGGGGCTCGTAAGAGGGATATTTTCCGTCAATTTCTGCTTGAATCAGGGATTGTAGGTCTTGTGGGGAGCAGTATAGGTATTCTATTGGGGATAATCATAAGTTTGATAGTTTTCCGGGTGGCTGATTTGCCAGTGGTGGTATCGATTATTGGGCTTTTAATATCAAGTATTATGTCGTTTTTTGTGGGGATGCTATCCGGTGTTTATCCAGCTTACACAGCCTCAAAGACAGATCCTATAAATGCCCTTAGAACACTGTAGATTCTATTTTACAGGCACCAATAGATTATATCCCTTTTTGGTATATCTGAGAATATCCCCTTAACATCTATTATTACTGGATAATCCATCAGCGATTTGATATTTTCAAACCCAAAATCTATAAACTCTTTATGCTTCACCGCAACGATTACTGCATCATATGGCTTAAACATCTTAAAATCATCAATAAGATCTATATCGTATTCGTCGTTCACTTCTTCGGGATAGGCTTTTGGGTCATAAACGAATGTTTTTGTACCATACTCGTTTAGCTCGTTTATTATATCTATCACCTTCGTATTTCTAATATCGCTGATATTCTCCTTAAAAGTGAGCCCCATAATCAATATTTTTGAATCTTTTACCGTTTTGCCTGCTTTTATGAGTTTTTTTACCGTCTTTTCAGCGATAAACTTCCCCATATTATCGTTTATTCTACGACCGGAAAGAATAACTTCCGGATGATGCCCCAGAGCCTGTGCTTTGAAGGTAAGATAATATGGATCCACTCCTATGCAGTGTCCCCCCACAAGACCAGGTTCGAATCGCAAAAAGTTCCATTTTGTGGCTGCCGCATCCAGAACATCTTTGGTGGAGATACCAATTCTATCAAAGATTAGCGCCAGTTCGTTCATCAATGCGATATTTATATCCCTCTGGGTATTTTCAATGACTTTGGCAGCTTCGGCAACCTTTATGGAAGATGCCCTATGTACACCAGCCGTTATAACTCCACCATAAAGTTCAGATAAGAAGTCCAAGGTTTCTTTAGTATCTCCAGCCACCACTTTTGTTATTTTATCCACTGTATGCAGTTTATCCCCTGGATTGACTCTTTCGGGGGAATATCCGACAAAAAAGTCTTTTTTCCATCTATATCCACTTTCCTTTTCTAAAATTGGGATACATTCCTCTTCCGTAAGACCCGGGTAAACTGTAGATTCATACACCACAATGGCACCTTTTGGCATATAAGTGCCAACTGTAGCTGTGGCAGATTTTACCGGTCTGAGATCCGGAATGTTGTATTCATCCACTGGTGTGGGGACTGTTACGATTATCACTTTAGCTTTTGAGATCGATTCTGGGTTTGAGGTGAAATCTATAGTACACTTTTTAAGTGTTTCGGAGTCCACCTCTTTCGTCCTATCGTATCCTCGTTTTAATTCATCTATCCTGTTTTTGTTGATATCAAAACCTATTACGTTGTATCTTCTATCAAAAACTTCCGCAAGGGGCAAACCTACGTACCCAAGCCCAATAATGGCGATAAAATTAGTGGATCCTTTCAAAAAAGAGTCGATGTTATACATCTTTACCTCACTCATTGAATATTTTTATGATAAATGCTATCAATACTCCAGTTATTATTCCATCCACAAATGCCCAGATAACCCCTTTAATAATACCCTGTACATTATCCGGGTCGAAACCTTTATAGACCATTTTTACCAAATTTACAAAATTTATCAAGATGTTTCTTTTGTAAAGGGAAACGATTATCAAGAATATTACGCAATTTAATATACCAGTCAGGAGAATTAATTTATTATAAAAATTTAGACTCATGGTATTCCTTTAATTTTTTATAATATTTATATGCATCTTCGTTATTGCAACCATGTTTACCCAAAAAGACGTCCTTTTTGTTTTCACCATGAAAATCGCTGCCCATACTGACTAAAAAACCATATCTTTCGGAAATTGAAAGGTATTTTTTTGCATCATTTTCTGAGTGCAGCGAGCAGTAAACTTCCAATGCATCTATCCCCATATCCTTCATTTTAGAAAAAAATCGATCCATATCATCCGTAATGATCGTTATGGGATGGGCAATTATGGATATTCCTCCGGCAGAATTGATCAGAGATATCGATTCTTCAAGGGAAAGTCTACTTTTTGGGACATAAAGAGGTTTCCCTTTGGCCAGATACTTTTCAAAAGCCTCATCGATCGATTTCACAAGACCTTCTTTTACCATAAATTTGGCAATGTGGGGTCTTCCAAGCTCCCCATAATTTTCATCTGATATCTCTTCCAATTTGATCTCTCTGCCTAAAAGTTCTGAGAGATTTTTTATTAGGTTGATATTTCTTTTTCTTCTATAATTTTTGAGTTTGTCCAATGTTTCTATTAGTTTTGCATTTTTATGATCGATAAACAGCCCCACAAGATGAAACGTTCCTTTTTCCCAGTCAACACTTATTTCTACACCTGCTACTTTTTGGACGTTTGAATCAGTATTTATGAAATGATCAATGCCATCAACGGTATCATGATCTGTAATGGACAGAACATCTATACTGTTTTTTTCAGCTAATTTTAAAATCTCCTCGATTGTAAGAGATCCATCTGAATACCTGGAATGACAATGCAAATCCACCATTGTATTTTCTCCTTGATTATAAGAAAATTTTCCATATAATAATGCTATGGGCAATTTACAATTTACACTATATAAAATTTTTGTCAATGTAATTGGGCTTGGTGTTTCTGCATTTATTTTTAGACATGTAAGGGTGGATTCCTTTGCGGCTTTACTTGTGGCAGGATTTGTTTTGACGATAATGAACTTTTTTGTAAAGCCGTTTCTGGTTTTTATAACAATACCGCTTCATGTTTTTACACTTGGACTTTTTTACTTTGTCATAAATGCAATAATCATTCTGCTCGTATCATCTCTAGTGGAGGGTTTCTGGGTGGATGGATTGTGGACGGCCATAGGTGTCAGTCTGGTGGTGAGTATCATAAACCTTTTTTTTGATATGTTTTACGGAAAGCCAAAAGTCAAAATAAGGATTGATAGGTATTGATTATGGCTATTGATTCTAAGGAGATCAAAGATGATCTTGATAAATTTGAAAATCTTATAAAAATGATAAATTTTGATTACGAAAGGTTTTTTGCAAAGTTGCTAAAACATCCACCAATAGTTTATGAAAGGGAAGTCAATAAGTTGATAGCCAAGTATAATTTAAATCAGATTACAAATACTACCTTGAGATTTAGATTTAACAATCTTGTGGCAAGATACCTTACTTTTAGAGATAAATGGAATAAAAAGATGCTTGAATATGAGGGTGTGAAGAAAAGTGCTGCAGATATTCTGAAAACATTTGAAGAAGTCAAAGATACAGATATGGGTGGTCACTTTTTTGCGGAGGAATTGAAAAAGCTTCCGGAAAATATTAATAGGGATAAGATAGAAGCTCTTATCCTATCAAAGATAGACGAATTCAAACAGAAGGGTTATAAAGATATCGACGTTAAAATAGATATAGAAGAGGGTAAACCAAAATTAAGGATAAGGCCTATAAGATGAAATACTACAAGATTCAGTTTTATGATGCCAAAAAAGAGGTTTTTACTCTTAAAGCAAAATCTGTTTTACCCACTTCTTTTCTGGGTCTTATTGAGATTAGCGACATTCTACACAAAGAGGAATCAAGTCTAGTCATAACGCCTGAAGATGATAAAAGTAGGATTGAGTTTAAAAATGTTGTTAAAACTTACATACCTATTGGACATATAATAAGAATAGATGAGATAGATGAAGAAGAGGAAAAGCCTCTTTTGAGAATTGTAAAAGATAGAGATGAATAAGCTTTCAAAATATATATTAGATGAAATCTATCCAATTTTTATCATATCAAACATCTTCTTTGTCTTTATTTTACTTTTTGACAAAGTTGTAGATCTTACTGATCTGGTTTTTTCAAAAAATGTTCCAACAATTATAATTATTGAAACGTTTATATTTTACCTTCCTTCCTTTTTGATGGTTACGATACCCACTTCTGCACTTCTAGCAGTAATGACAGCCCACAATAGGTTATCCGCTGATGCGGAGCTTGTGGTGATGAAATCGTTGGGGCTTTCCCCTGCAAATCTTTTAAAACCAACGATCTATTTTGGGATATTAGCTACATTGCTCGCTTTTTTGACATCATTCTATCTTCTGCCGTATGGGAATAAATATGCTATTTATAATTTGAAGAGAACAGTGGAGTACGTCTCCCTTAAGGATGTGAAGGAGAATGAATTTTACAAGGAGATCCCTTCTATTACGATTTATGTTAAAAAAAAGGTGGATGAACATAGATTTTTGCAGGTTACGCTGATAGATGAAAAAGGTGGAAGTCTCATAACAGCATCAGAGGCGGATGCTTATCAGAAATTTGGGGCGGTGGTATTTGATCTAAAAAATGGATCCATAATTCAGGGTAAAAACGATCGATATGGTAAGATAGAGTTTAAAAGGTTTTACTTTGTTGTGAATGTGGATTCTAACCTGAATAGGGAGATTAAGTCAGAACGATTTATGTTTATGGATGAGCTGATATCCAGGTTGGATGATGGTTATATTTATAAATTTGAATTTTCAAAAAGGGTGGCACTCCCATTTTCTACCTTGATAATGGCGCTACTTGGCTTAAATATGGGTGTATTTTTTCACAGGACAAACAGATCGATAAATTGGATCATAGCTCTGGGAATAATCTTTAGTTACAATGTAATAATGTTTATGTCTGAAAACCTTGCCGGAAAGATTAATCCATATTTTGCTCCATGGATCGCCAACGCTATTTTTGCATTTTTATCATTAATAAGGATTGGCAGGGTGCTCAAATGAATAAATTTCAGATCTATTTTTTAAAGATACTAATTAGAAATTTTATAGTTGTTGAGGCTTTTGTTTACATCATATACATGTTTTTTATGTTTTTCACACAGTCAAAGTATATTGCAAGGTATGGAGCCACTTTTAAGGATATTTTTATTTACGATGTTATGAGATCCCCTGTGTTTATTTCACAAACGTTGCCTGTCAGTTTTATAGTTGCAGTCGTAGTCACATTCATTATTCTTATTAGAACTACTGAAATCACAGCTTACGTGAGCATCGGAGGCAGTCTTTTATCTATCTTAAAGGTACTTGTATTCCTTTCTATCTTTGTTAGTGTGATTATGTTTTTTCTTACTGAGTTTGTAGTTCCAAAGAGTCAGGCAAAAAGTAACGATTACAAGATAAAGTATATTGAAAAAAGGGAAGAGGTTAGGGTGACCACTTTAAATAACTTCTGGATAAAAGATAAAAATAGCTTCATTCAAGTGGGCACAATAGATATAATTAATAAAAAGCTTTTTGATATAAAGTTTATAGATTTAGATGAGAATGGAAAGATTGTAAAAGTAAGATATATAAGTCAGGCTGACTACATAGAAGGTAAAAAATGGTCTATTTTAGACTATAAAGATGTTGATACGACGGATGTCCCAAAAATAGTAAAAGAAGAGAAGAATTTTATCCAAGACAACGATTTTTTCACTAGACTGGTGGATGTGTCTCTTGTCTTTCAACCTAAAGAATTGACTTTTTCTGAGTTAAAAAAGATAGTAAAGTTTTATAAGTCAAAAGGATTAAGCTACTCACTGCACATGTGCTACTATTACAATAAAATAGCCAATATCCTGAATGTCGTATTGCTTGTTATAGTGGTGCTGCCATTTTTAATAGATCTTTCGAGGGGATTTTCTTATATCAGAGCTGCTGGAAATGGTATTGTGATCGTATTTTTGTATTTCATTGCCCAGTCAACATTTTTTTCAATGGGAAAATCTGGTGTAATGCCACCATTTTGGTCTAATTTTCTGGGGTATTTCATTTTTATATCTATAGGGCTTTTTGGGTATTATCGAAAAAGAAAACTTTTTTATGTATAAGTTAAATGGGGTGGTACTCCACCCCATTTGGTATTCAATCCCTCACCACCAGTACAGATTTTTTTGATCTTCTTACCACTTTTTCTGTGGTACTTCCGAAAAATATATCTTCAAATATGGTTTTTGAATGGGATGCTATGACCACTAAATCAATATCATATTCAATTTCAGCTTTTAAAATTTCATTGTATGAAACTCCCTCTTTAATGGCAGTGGTGATTTTTATGTTCGGTTTTGAATATTTAGATATCTGGGTATTTAATTTTTCGTTGATATCTTTCATTGTAGCCTCATTTAGCTCTTTAATCAGTTCCTCTGATAGGTACTGCTCGATTATGGCTACGTCCATCATTTTTACGTGAAGGAGAATGATCTCAGCATTAAAAGCTTCTGCAATATCTACCGCTTTTTTTAAAGCATTATCTGATGCTTCGGAAAAATCTGTTGGCACCAATATCTTTTTCACATTAAACATATCAACCTCCATTGTGTTATTTACAACTCTTAATAATATTATACAAAAAAAAATGAAAATGTGAAGAAAACTTTAATTGGAATTAACTCATTAATTTTTGAAAAAAATGGTTATAACATTGAAATCGGGTGGTACTTTCAATGAACTTTATTTTGTAAATTTTCTGACATAATTAATTCACAATAAAATATATTAGATTTTTTGAATATATGTATATATGTATATATTGATGTATCTTACTGATAATAAATGATTTTATTGGTTGAAATGTCTTGACAGGTAGGATTTTCTCTGGTATTCTGTATACAACTAAAAGAAGGAGGTTTATGTTATGAAGTTTAAAAAAATATTAACTTTATTTATGGCATGTGTTGTGTTAGCTCTATTTGGTTGCGCTGGTGCAGAGAAACAGCAGGTGGCAAAACCGGAAGCTAAGCAAGAGGCCAATCAAGCTGGTGAATCAAAAGGTAAGACTGTCAAGCAGATTGTGGAAGAAGCCAAGTTTCAGATTGTGGACTATGATTATGTAAAAGGGAAGTTAGGGGACAAATTAAGGAAATTTAATCAGGTAGTTGTTATCGATGCAAGGCCTGAGTTAAAGTATGACTCAGGGCACATCCCAAGTGCTATCAATATTCCTGATACTAAATTTGATAAGTTTTATCCACAACTTGAGCAGTTTAAAGTTACAAAAGATACTGAGATTATCGTTTATTGTGCTGGTTATGATTGTATAAAAAGTTATAACGTTGCAAAGCTCTTGAGAGACAAAGGTTATACTAATCTTAAAATATATCTCGCAGGGGATCCAGATTATTCCACTAAATCTTATTTAGAGATAAGCACTTCATATGCCCAAAAACTTAATAAAGAAGGTGTAATTTTTATAGATGCCAGACCTGAAAATGTTTACAAAAAAGGAACGATTCCTGGTTCTATAAATATACCTGATACAAAGTTTTCTATTAATCAGGAGCCTTATCTTAAGCTTCTACCTGCTGATAAAAACACTAAAATGGTTGTATTCTGTGCTGGATATGCTTGTATAAAATCTCATATCGTTGCTGATATTTTATATGACAAAGGATATAAAAATGTAATGGTTTATTCTGCAGGTGAGCCAGAGTGGAAAGAAAAAGGGTTGCCTATTGTAATACCAGGGGAGGAAGCTAATCAGGTGAAGAAAGAAGAAGCTAAACAGGATACTAAAGCTGATACCGGTGCAATTAAACCTGGTAAAGATGAAGGAACAGTGGACAAAGAGTTCTTCAAAACACTTCTATATTCAAGACCCGACAACATAGTGATTATAGATGTAAGAACCCCTGCAGAATTTCAGAATGCCCACGTAAAAGGTGCTATAAATATCCCTGTGGATGATATGTACAAAAAAGGTTGCGATTCTGTTGTTTCAAGATTGCCAAAAGATAAAAATATTATCTTTATGTGTGCGACAGGTGCAAGGGCAGGTGAGATGTGGTTTGGGCTTAAAGATGATTGCAAATATGATATGAAAAATATTTACTTCCTTGATGCAAAAGTAGATTATTCTTCTGGTAATTGTGAAATTAAATAATCTGTATAAAATTCTGCAACGATAGCGGGCTATATGCCCGCTATTTTTTTGAGTATATGATAATCTTTAATTCCTTAATGTCATAATCTTATTCGAATCTTTTACCATTTCCTAATAATTGATAAATTTTAAAAGTCTGAAATAATTTATTAAATTCATCTTTTACCTCATCTTACCACAGGTAATGACTGATCAGTGGGTGGATGTTGGATACTGGGCTTTTTTTAATATCTTTTCTGCAAGGGATGGAACTTCACTGTCCACATAGTTTGCAAGTTCAATTGTTTTTATAAATCCATCTCTGTCTGTGTCTGCCTTGCCTTTACTCCGTTTCCTGCTATAAAGACCATTGCCACATTCTTGATTGTTGTCTTTTTCTGTAACAATTCAAGCCGATCAAGGATATCATCTTTTGTTGGATTCTCATCTGTAAGAAGTTTAACTACTACGTCCTGATAGAGTTTTCCCTTCTGCATCTGCATCGTTTTTACAAAGTCCTCTGCATTCTTGTGGGCAAACTGCAATCTTAAGCTTTCATCTTTATATTTACTCACTCCAATGGCAAGGATAAATAGTTTTGGCTTAACGACAAATTCCTCTGGCAGTTATCCCGCAAGACAGTCAGATAGATTGATAATCGCAATTATAAAGAAAAAAGGATGATTCTTGTAAACCATTTCACTAGAACGTTAGAACGTTGAAACGTTAGAAAGTAGGAACGTAAAACGTGAAACGTGAAAAAGTAAAACGTAGAACATAAAACATTTTCATTTTTTATCGTAATTCTCTTTTTTTCTGGGAGGTTTGCTTATTCCTTTGATTTTGGATCCAGAATATCCCTTAGACCCTCTCCGGTGAGGTTAAACCCAAGAACGGCAAGAAGGATGCATATCCCGGGGAAGAATGACAGCCACCAGGCAAACATGATATTGTCTTTTCCGGATGTGATGATGTTTCCCCATGATGGTGTGGGGGGCTGTACCCCCAGTCCTAAAAAGCTGAGGGCAGATTCTACAAGTATGGAGCTGGCGACACCGAGCGTAGCAGAAACGAGTATTGGGGAGGCAACATTGGGCAATATATGCTTAAAAAGTATCACTCTTTTTTTTAGCCCCGCAACTTTTGCGGCGGTGATATAATCCCGCTCTGTGATACTCATCGTTTCAGCCCTTACCATGCGGGCTACCCCCATCCAGCTTGTTATGCCTATTACGATCATTATATTGTAGATGGATGGTTTTAAAAAAGCAATCACCGCAAGTATCAAAAAAAATGTTGGAAAACAGAGGGCGATGTCCACTATCTTCATCAAAATCAAATCGGTCAAACCTTTAAAATAACCTGAAACTAAACCAATTATCGTCCCTATAAAAACAGATATCCCCACAGATATAAATCCCACAGAGAGGGAGATTCGGGTGCCATATACCACTCTACTGAAGACATCTCTGCCCAGTTCATCCGTACCAAAGAGATTTTTTAAAGATGGTGGGTTTAAGATATTCATGAGATCTATTTCTGACGGGTCATAAGGTGCTATAATAGGGGCAAAAATGGCAACAACTGTGAAAAAGATTATTATCGATATACCGGAGATAAATAGTTTATTTCTTTTTACCATACCTTATCCTTGGATCTGCAATTGCATAGGATATGTCGGCTATTAGATTTCCTAAAAGTGTTAGAAAAGATCCTATTACAAGTATCCCCATTATTACCGGATAATCCCTCATCATTACCGACTGATAGAAGAGCTGCCCCATACCTGGTATAGAAAATACAGACTCAAAAATTACACTTCCGCCAATCAGCCCCGGTATGGATAGACCTAATATGGTAATTACCGGCAAAAGGGCATTTCTTAAAGCGTGTTTGAAAATTACAGTATTTTTACTTAATCCCCTTGCGTAGGCGGCTGTGATGTAATCTTCGTTTATTGCATCCATCATACTGCTTTTTATAAATCTGCTAAATCCAGCTATACTACCAAATACAGATATTCCGACAGGTAGTATAGAATGCCAGATTACATCGTAGATCTTCTCTAAAGTGGAAAAATCTTCAAATTCGTATGATGTAAGTCCAGAGATGGGTAGCCAGCCTTTGATGACTCCAAAATAGTAGGCACAAAGTATCGCCAGCCAGAAGGTGGGAATTGCAAAACCTATGTAAACTATTACGGTAGTTATCCTGTCAAATAATGAGTTCCTGTAGACGGCTGAGAGGACACCAATTGGGATGGAGATGATAATTATAAGTATCATAGATACCAGATTAAGGTATATAGTCACCGGAAGCCTTTCGGCTATTTTACTTAAAACAGGTTTCTGATCAGATGCGAAGGAGTTTCCAAAATCCAATCTTGATAATTTTTTCAACCATATCCAGTATCTTTCTAAAACCGGTTTATCAAGCTGGTACATATTTATAAATTTCTGATAGGCCGTTTCGGATATTTTGGGGTTCATTGATGATAAAAACTGTGCAGGGTTACCCGGTGCCAGGTTAACGACTATGAAGGATATCAGAGTTATACCGATGAGCATCGGTATCATTTCAAATAATCTTTTAACTATATAGGTTAGCATATCTACCTTGTAAGTTTGTATCTTCTCTGGTCTTTTTCCACATACCAGTCGATAAAGTTGTGCATTATACCGGCAGGAGCTTCCTCCACATTTTTAAACCTTTTGTGCAATGCTATGAGTGCTTTTGGGTAAAAGAGGAACGTATATGGCTGATCCTCAGCAAGTATCTGGGATATCTTATGATAAATATCTGATCTTTTTTTTAAGTCAAACTCTATTCTTCCTTGTTCGATCAATTTATCAACCTCTTTGTTCTGATAGCATATAAAATTTAAATTTTTCCCACCACATCTTGAAGAATGCCATACATCATAAGGATCTGGCTCCATTGGGATGGTCCAGCCAAGAATTACCACGTCGAAATTTCTTTTGTCGATATATTCCGTAATAAATGTTGCCCACTCAAGTATCCTTATTTCAGCTTTTATACCGATCTTCTTCCAGGTATGCTGGATAATTTCTGCTATTGAGCTTCTGGTGGTATTCCCTTGATTTGTCGTTATCGTGATTGAAAATGGGACACCATCTTTTTCCAGTATTCCATCCCCATTCTTATCATCAAATCCAGCTTCTTTTAGTAAAAGTTTTGCTTTTTCTAAGTCGTAGTTGTATTTTGTGACGTTGTCGGTATACCAGATTGTTCCGGGCTTAAAAGGGCCATCTGCAGGTACCCCCAGACCAAATAAGACCCCTTTGATAATATCCTCTTTTGGGGTGGCGTAGGATAATGCCTGCCTTACCCTTTTATCCTGAAGAAATTTATGCTTTAAGTTATACCCAATGTATGTATATGAGTTTGACAGGTAGCTATATTTATTGTAATCACTTACAAATCTTGGGTTTGACGTTTGTTTTGCGAATTGCAGAGGGGATAGCCCCATTATGTCTATGTTTTTATTTAACAGTTCTAAAAACATCGTGGATGTGTCCGGGATTATCTTCATCGTATATCTATCCAGATTTGGTCTTCCTTCGTAGTAATTATCGTTGGCTTCCAGTGTAATGGATAGCCCGGATTTCCACTCTTTGAATTTATATGGTCCAGTTCCAATTGGAGAACGCTGAAGTTCAGACTTTGTGATGGTGACACCTTTTAATTTATGGTATGGAAGGATCCCAATTGTCCAGCTGGATAGGGCAGGGGCATAGGCTGTTTTATAGTATACTTTTACTGTGTAATCATCTGGGGTTTCCACTTTGTCTATGATTCTGAAATCAGAGTCGTAGGCGGTGGGGGTGTTGTTATCAACGATCGTTTCATAAGTGAATTTTACATCTTTTGAAGTAAATTCTGTATCGTCGTGCCATTTTACACCTTTTCTCAAATGGAAAGTAATTATCTTCTTATCATCGGAAACTTCCCATTTATATGCTAAATCACCTGTTAGATTGAGATTTTTGTCATATTTTAATAGACCATTGTATATGAGCCCTGCAATGGCGTGGGATGAAGAATCTGTGGCAAGTATCGGTATGAGATTACTGGGCTCTCCTATGCTGCCTTCGATTATTGAATCTCCAAATTTTGCAGAATCGGTTTTTCTTTTGACAGCATCTTCCCTTTCTTTGCCACACCCCGAAATGAGAGTAGATGCCAGCAGTATTAAAATACAAAGTTTTTTAAGCATTTATAAAACCTGAATAAGCTTTATTTACTTTCTGTGGGGACAATCGGCTTATTTTGTGGTATAGTTTTTACAGGAGTATCATGCAATTTATTCACTATTGAGCTACCTGCTTTACCAGATGATGACATTATGGTAAGCATTATGGATGTGGTAAAAAAAAGTATTACAAGAATAGTTGTAATTTTTGTCATTATATTTTCTGGCGTTCCAGGTCCAAACATGTCGGATGAACCTCCACCGAATGCCTCTTTCAAACTTGATCCTTTCCCTGATTGTATGAGTATTGCAAGGATCAATAAAATGGTAAAAAAGATATGAAATCCTAAAACTATTGCATACATTAATACACCTCAAACTTTTAAGTTTTTATCATCCTTTTCATAATATCAACTTTTATAATCAAATGTCAACAAAAAAAGGGATTATGATTCACTAAATGCTTTTAGCAGATCTCCCAACGAAACTATCCCCACAAGCTTACCCCGTTCCAAAACGGGAACTCTGTGTATGTACTTGTAGAGGAAAATTTTCGCCACATCTTTTATGTCTGTATCGGGAGTTACCGTAATGGCTGGCGAAGACATTACAGTTTTGACAGGTGGATCGGTGAGCTCCTTCACATCCACCAGTGGGATTTTGTCGGCATCATTTAAAATATCGGGTAGCCTGTTTAGTAAATCGGTTTCACTGAATACCCCCACCACTTCTTCATTATCATTTAAAACTGGTACTCCGGTGATTTTTTTTTCTCTCAATCTTAATGTTACTTCTCTGATCGATTCATCTTCATGGGCTGTAATAACATTTGTTTTCATAATTTCTTTTACTTTCATCTATCCTCCACTACATTTGCATTGCAATCTCTTTTAATAAATCCCTCAGAATACCACCATCTGCACCTTTCGGTAGCACCCTGACAAATTTTATCTCCTGAGGAAGAACCACTTCACCTAATTCTTCTAATATCGTTTCATGTATTTCATTCATAATCCTTTTATGTAAACTCTCATCAACTTTTCTATGTAGGACGCAAAAAGCCACCATTGTATCCCCTCGTTTTTCATCATTCAGGATAACTATGGCGGATTCTTTCACAAATCTATTTTTGTTTATGGCCTCTTCCACCTGTGAAAGGTTTATCCTTTTACCTGATATATGTATTACATTATCTACCCTTCCTGCAAGATAAAAATTGTTGTATTCGTCAAAATACGCACTATCACCGGTTCTAAAGACATATTTATTGCTGTAATTTTTCCAGAATGTTTTAAAAAATAGATCCTCTTCGTGGCATAGTTTCATACACATGGATGGGATTGGGTATTCAAGCATCAGTAAACCTTTCAAATTTGGGTATTCAATTTTAGATTTTGTTATGCTGTCATAAACACCCAGATGTACACCAGGGAAGGGTACTCCCACAGAGTCTTTTTTGATTTCAGAAAATCCTGGAATCTGGGCTGTTATTGCTCCACCCAACTCTGTAACAGAATAGATATTAAGTATTGGGGTCTTTTTGTTTGCAATCTTTTTATAAGTCCAATCCAGCACCTCTTCTTCAATAGGTTCACCACCAAGAAAAAGTAGTTCAAGAGAGGATGTGGGGGAGTATACTTTCTTTTTCATGTCGGCATTCATCAACGTTTTCATTATTCGGGGGGTGGTATAGCACTTATTTATCTTATACCTTTCTAATATACCGTAAAACCTTTTGGCGTTTTCAAATGTTATATTATCCTCAAACATTACCGTTGTGGAGCCGGTCAATAGTGGGCCATAGACACCGTAAGAATGTCCATTAATCCAGGATATATCGGATGTATTCCAGAAGGTGTCGTTGTCATCAGGATCAAAGAGAACAGTGTAAATAAAATGTGTCCAGGCTAAGTAGCCTCCAATATTGTATACCATCCCTTTTGGTTCATTGAAATGTGTGGAAGTAACCATGATAAAAAGAGGATCATTGCTATCCACGATATTTTTTTCTAAAGAGGATGCATCTTTGAAATCTGTGTCGCTTAAAAGATCGTGGTACCACAAATCTCTGATGGGCTTCATATGCGTTTTTTTGGGTATCCTTTCCACAACAACAACATGTTTTGGTTGGTGGGTTGCTTTTATGAGGGCCTCATCCACTTTAGATTTTATATCTATCTCAGTGCCTGCAAGACTATAGTCAGTTGTAATAATTATTGATGGTTTACAATCATTTATCCTATCTGCAAGGGAATCAGGTGAGTAGGAATAATGATATAACGTGTGCACTGCTCCAATTCTTATGGCTGCGAGCATTGAAATTACAGCTTCTGGAACGTTTGGCAGATATATTAAAATTCCATCGTTCTTCTTAACTCCCAGTTTTTTTAATGCATAGGCAAATTTGAGCATTTCAAAGTGAAGCGATTGGTAGGTGAATATCCTTTCGGTGTAATCAGATCCGCGCCATATAATGGCAGCTTTATTTTTTTTATTTGAATTTAGATGTTTTCCTAAAAGGTTATGGATAGGATCCAATTTACCATTTACGTAAAATGAAAATTTGGGGTTATGTTTTATGTCAAGTATAGTGTTGTATGGGGTCTCCCAGATAAGAAATTTTTCACCTATGTAATCAAAAAGTTTTATGGTATCTAACCTGTAGAGATCTTCTAATATGTTTCTGGTAATTACTTTTCTTATATATTGCTGATTAATTTCATTTATTCTGTCGTATATCATATTGTCTTCCTAAAACACTGTTTTTATATTAGTAGAATATTTTGGGATAAAATTCAAGTGTTTATTTAAAAAGAGTTTATTTTTATAGATTTTTCTACTATAATGCCGATATGAAAGCTTTGAATGTTTTTAAAAGGTTCCTTTTGAATATTGTTCTTACCTTTTTCTATGTAGTTAACAATGATATTCTTATCTTTAATTCCGCAATTACCTATTATGCACTTTTGTCGTTTATCCCTATGTTATTGATGTTTGGATTGGTCTTGAGGAAGGTTTTTCTGTATTTCCCTCAGTCTGTTCAGTATTTTGAAGAGATGATGGTATCTGTAAATATTGAAATCTTAGAAAATGTCAATATAGTAGGGTTAATAAAGGATTCTAATGTTTCAGGATTTGGTATATTTGGTACTCTTTCGATCTTTTTGACGTCAACGATCTTTTTGAGGTCCATAAATCGCGTTTTCAAAAAAATATTTAGAATTAAGTCTGTGAAAGAAACGATTTTGCATAGTTTAATGCCATTTTTCGTTTATTTTTTATTTTTAGTGATTATAATCATTCTTTTATTGTCGAAAGCAGCTCTATTTTTTTTGGAAAACTTTTTGGTTTTTTATGTTGATATTGATCTTTCTTATCCAATTTTGATTCTTGAGAAATTTTCTTTTTTGCCTTTAGTGTTTTTTCTCGCATTGCTTTCGATCTCCTATCATTTTTTGTCATTGGGAAGGTTAAGCTGGATAGATTCCATAAAAATATCTCTCCTTTTCGGGTTTACAATTTATTGTTTTAATATTGCATTTAAGTATTTTTACAACATTTCTTTTTATAATGCAGTTTATGGCACATTAAGTTCCTTAATCATCACACTTGCTTATGTTTATATCTTTTTTCTTACATTTCTTTTCTGGTCTCAATATGGTTTTGTGAAAAATAATTATAAAGGTGTTTTAATCAGGATTTTATTCGAGAGTGCATTTAATAATCCAAAATCTATTTTAGTGAAGTTTTTCTCCATGATACTAAAAAATAGAGTTTTTCACGGCAAATCTGTTACGGTAGAAATATTAAAAACTGATTATGATTATGCCATCTTATTGGATGGAACACTTGAATTGGTTAACGATAATGGTTTGTCTATATATCTTTCAAAATATGATTTTTTTAAGGTTAGCGATATATCTGAAAATGTAAATTTTATACCTTCTGATGATTGTATTATTTTAGTTTTCGATCAGGAAGAAAAACTTTTTTTAGAAAATGATTTTTCCGTTGCATCGGCTATTTTTAAATCAAGTGAAAAGTTGCTCATATTTTAACAGGATAACAGTTTTTTAATATCAATTGCGTTAAAAAAAAATTCAACTTCACTTGACATTATTTTATTATGAATATAAAAGATATATTTAAAATTATCTGGAGATGGTTTATGTCAAATAGACGTGTTAATGTGGGTATTGTAGGTTATGGAACCGTTGGAAAAGGGACGGTTAATGTTCTTATAGATAATGCCAATGTTATAAAAGAGAAAACTGGAATCGATATCTTTGTGAAATCAGTGGCAGACTTGAAGATCAATGAATTTGACGACCAATTCTTGAGGCAGGTTCCAAATAAATACACCGATGCCAATATGATAATTAATGATCCATATATCGATATAGTTGTGGAGCTCATAGGTGGTTATAATGCTGCCAAAAAGGTTATACTTGATGCGATTGAAAAACAGAAACATGTTGTGACTGCAAACAAAGCCCTTCTGGCGGTTTACGGTACAGAGATTTTCAAAAAAGCTGAAGAGAAATCTGTTCAACTCGGTTTTGAAGGTAGCGTTGGTGGTGGAATCCCTATCATAAAGGTTTTAAAAGAGGATCTGGCGGCTAATAACGTAAAGGAGATTTATGGTATAATAAACGGTACCGCCAACTATATACTTACAAGAATGGAGAAAGAGGGTAAGGAGTTTGATGAGGTTTTAAAGGATGCCCAGAGACTCGGATATGCTGAAGCTGACCCTACTTTTGACATTGAGGGGATCGATACCGCCCACAAAATCACAATTTTATCATCCATTGCCTTTAATACCATAATACCTTTTGATAAGGTTTTTGTGGAGGGGATTTCAAGTATAAAACAGGTGGATATCGATTTTGCAAAAAAGTTAAACTGTAAGATTAAACTTTTAGCAATAGCTAAAAAGCATGAAAACGACATTGAAGTGAGAGTTCACCCAACGATGATACCCGAAAGGTATATCCTTTCAAAGGTTGAAAATGTCTTTAACGCCATTTATCTTGTTTCTGATAAATTGGATAGAACTATACATTATGGTAGAGGAGCAGGTGGTTTGCCAACAGGTAGTGCGGTGGCGGGGGATATTATATCTATAGCAAGAGATATTGTTTGTGGTTGTCAGAAAAGGGTTCCGGTGCTTGGTTTTACGAAAGAGTACAGGTCATATTTCCCTGTAAAAAATATTGATGACATCAGGTCATCTTTTTATCTAAGATTTATGGCTCTGGATAAGCCTGGTGTATTATCGAAAATTGCGGGGGTTCTTGGTAAATACAACATAAGCATCAGTGCTGCCATACAGCCGGGTGACTATTCTCCTGGTGATGTAGTTCCGCTTGTTTTTATGACTCATGAGACTATTGGACGGTATGTATCAGATGCCGTAAGAGAGATAGATTCTATGGATTATGTGAAAAGTAAGACCGTTGTAATACGGGTAGAAGGGGCTCATAGGAGTTGATATGAAATATTTTGTGCTTTTGTGTGATGGAATGAGTGATTATGAAATACCAGAGTTAGGTAATAAAACAATACTTGAGTTTGCCAATACATCAAATTTTGATCTTATTGCTAAAGATGGATGTTGTGGTTTTATAAAGACCACTCCTGATGGAATGTATCCAGGAAGTGATATATGCAATTTATCAGTTTTTGGGTATAATCCTGCAGAGGTTTACACCGGGAGAAGTCCAATAGAGGCAGCAAGTATCGGGGTGGAGCTTGGAGAAAATGATTTTGCCTTCAGGTGTAATCTCATTACCCTATCTGATGATGGGAAGGTCATGGAAGATTTTACCGCCCATCACATAGATAACGATACCGCAAGAGGTATCATCGATAAATTACAGGAAGAATTCAAAGATAAAGCCATAGAGTTTTATGCCGGGGTAGGATATAGAAATCTTATGGTGATTAGAAATGCCGATTTTAGAGTAAAAACTACACCACCCCATGATATAATTGGAAAAGAGATTGACGATTACCTGCCCAGAGGTGAGGGGGCTGAT
Source organism: Calditerrivibrio sp. (assembly GCF_049968475.1). Classification (NCBI taxonomy): domain Bacteria; kingdom Pseudomonadati; phylum Deferribacterota; class Deferribacteres; order Deferribacterales; family Calditerrivibrionaceae; genus Calditerrivibrio; species Calditerrivibrio sp. Next base: position 129,713 of record NZ_JBMFQS010000005.1, read on the forward strand.
ATTCTGTTGGATATTATGGAAAAGGGAGCTGAGGTCGTAAAATCGGTTAAAAGTTCCGCCAATGCCATATGGCTTTGGGGGGAAGGGAAGAAACCATCTTTGAAGAGTTTTAAATCTGTATACGGACTTGATGGGGCTGTTATCTCTGCGGTTGACCTTGTAAGGGGAATTGGTAAGCTTGCGGGGATGAAGGTGATAGATGTACCCGGAGCTACTGGCTTTATAGACACAAACTATGAGGGTAAAGCTCAGTATGCAATAGAAGCTTTGAAACAGTGTGATTACGTATTTGTACATGTGGAGGCACCGGATGAGTCCGGCCACATGGGGAGAGTAGATCTAAAAATAAGATCTGTGGAAGATATAAATAATAGGATGTTGCCTATCATAATGGAAGGGTTAAAAGCTTTTGGTGAATATAGAATACTTATTACGCCGGATCACCCAACACCGATCTCCCTTAGAACACATGCGGCAGAGCTTGTGCCAGCAATTATAGCTGGAACCGGGGTGATATCGGATGGAAATATTTGTTATAATGAAAAATTGAATCCATCTTTTGTGATAAATGAAGGTTATAAGATAGCAGAATATTTTATAAAGAGCAGGTCTATTGGATAAGGAGGCTTAAATGAGCTTGGTAGTTATGAAGTTTGGTGGCACCAGTGTTGGCTCCATTGAAAGGATCAAGAATGTGGCCAGGATTGCAGTGAAAAAGAAAGAAGAGGGGCATGATGTGGTTGTGGTTTCTTCTGCAATGGCAGGGGAAACAGACAGACTTATCAATCTTCTGAAGGAAATTTCCCCAAAATATGACCTCAGAGAGTATGACCAGCTTGTTTCCACAGGAGAGACAGCCGCAATCCCATTGGTTACTCAGGCTATTAAAGAGTTGGGGCATGATGCAATATCTTTTACCGGCTTTCAGATCGGGATGATCACAGATGGAGCACACTCTAAGGCACGTATCGTAAAGATAACAGCGGAGAGAATTTTCAAAGCTCTAAAAGAAGGGAAGATTTGTGTTGTGGCTGGTTTTCAGGGTATTTTTCCTGAAACAGGTGATATCACCACCCTTGGAAGAGGTGGATCTGACACCACTGCTGTGGCTATTGCTGCCGCAATAAAAGCCGATGTTTGTGAAATTTACACAGATGTGGATGGAGTTTACACTGCAGATCCAAGGATAGTAAAAAACGCTAAAAAACTTGACAGAATCTCTTATGAAGAGATGCTCGAGCTTGCATCTCTTGGGGCTAAAGTTTTACAATCAAGATCTGTTGAGCTTGGAATGAAGTATAATGTACCTATTTTAGTTTTATCATCAATTGAAGACAAACCAGGAACTTTAGTAGTTAAGGAGGATAAAGATATGGAAAAAGTTATTGTTTCAGGTGTTACTGCTGATAAGAATCAGGCAAAGATTACAATAGTTGGTGTACCAGACAGACCAGGTATTGCAGCTGAAATATTTGGGAAATTGGCTGAAGCAAACATAAATGTGGATATGATTATTCAAAATGTGGGGCTTGATGGAAAGACAGATCTTTCCTTCACTGTGGCAAAAACAGATCTTTTAAGGGCAATAGATGCTTGTGAAGCTGTAAAAACCTCAATTGGTGCATCAAAGGTTGTAAGCGATGAGAATATTGCTAAGGTCTCCATCGTTGGTGTTGGTATGAAGAGTCATGCAGGTGTGGCTGCGAAGATGTTTAAACTTCTCTCTGAAAATAATATAAACATACAGATGATCTCCACGAGTGAAATTAAAATCTCATGTGTAATTGATGAGAAATTTGCTGAGCTTGCAGTGAGAGTATTGCATGAAAAATTTGTGGAGGAAGGAGATAATGTCTCGTAAAATATATCTTTATGATACAACATTAAGGGATGGAACTCAGGCGGAGGATGTAAACTTTACCGTTCAGGATAAAGTTAGAATTGCTGAAGCATTGGTGGATTTTGGTATAGATTACATAGAGGGTGGTTGGCCTGGATCCAACCCCCGTGATATAGATTTTTTCAACGAGGTAAAGAAATCCAAAAAAGCCGCCGCTTATGTAGCTGCTTTTGGTAGCACCAGAAGAGCAAAACTATCCTGTGATAGTGATGATAATATTCAGGCTTTGCTTCAAAGTGGTGCTCCAACAGTAACGATATTTGGTAAGACCTGGGATCTGCATGTAAAAGAGGCTCTAAAGATATCTCTGGAAGCGAATCTTGAAATTATTTTTGACTCAATTGCCTATCTCAAAAAGAGGGTAAACACAGTCTTCTATGATGCAGAGCATTTCTTCGATGGTTATAAGGCCAATGCTGAATATGCTATAAAAACCTTAAAGGCTGCCATTGAGGCCAAAGCAGACTGCCTTGTGCTCTGTGATACAAATGGCGGTACTATGCCGGATGAACTGGTGGAAATAATCAATAACGTGAAAAAAGAGATAGGGGATTATCCACTTGGTATTCATTGTCATAATGATAGTGAATGTGCTGTGGCCAATTCTATATTAGCTGTGAAAAATGGCATAGTGCAGGTGCAGGGTACTATAAATGGTTATGGGGAAAGATGTGGGAATGCAAATCTTTGCTCCATCATTCCAAACCTGCAATTAAAATATGGCTATCAATGTGTCAGCGAAGATCAGCTTAAAAGACTTGTTAAGATTTCAAGGTTTGTTAATGAATTAGGCAACTTAAAACATAACATTCATCAGCCTTACGTTGGTAGGTCTGCTTTTGCCCATAAAGGGGGTGTGCACGTAAGTGCGATACTCAAAAACTCCAGGACATACGAGCATATCGAACCGGAATTGGTGGGGAACAAGCAAAGAGTACTTATTTCTGATCTTTCTGGTAAAAGCAATCTTATTTATAAGGCAAGAGATTTCGGTCTGGAAATAGATCAAAACGACCCAAATCTCAATACTATTTTGGAAAAATTAAAAGAGCTTGAGAATAAAGGGTTCCAGTTTGAAGGAGCTGAGGCATCCTTCGAATTGCTCGTGAGGAAAGGGCTAGGAAACTTTAGAAAGTTTTTTGATCTTTTGAGCTTCCGTGTTATCGACGAAAAAAGAAGTGCCCTTGAGCCACCTTTTGCTGAGGCCACTGTGATGCTGATGGTGGGTGGTGAGATTGAGCATACAGCTGCAATTGGAAATGGCCCCGTCAATGCCCTCGATCTTGCTTTGAGAAAGGCTCTGGAAAAATTTTACCCATCCCTTAAGACTATGGAGCTTGTGGACTTTAAGGTAAGGATACTTTCCGGCAAAGATGGAACCAAGGCTGTTACGAGGGTGTTAATTGAGTCGAAGGATGAGAAGGATATCTGGGGAACAGTGGGGGTTGCCCACAACATAATAGATGCCAGCTATCAGGCTCTTGTGGATTCCATCGAGTATAAACTTTTCAAAGATGCCTACAAATAGGAATAGATTTAAATGTAGTTTTTAAAATTAAAAAAAGGCGGGTTATCCCGCCTTTTTTATTTTTCTTCTATTATATCAAGCTTTATGCTGAGCTCTTTTAATTGTTTTGCATCCACCTTGTTTGGAGCATCACTCATAAGGCATGTGGCTTTCTGGGTTTTGGGAAAGGCTATAACATCCCTTATGGAATCTGCTCCAGCCAAAATAGAGGCTATCCTATCCACTCCAAAAGCGATTCCACCGTGGGGAGGGGTGCCATATCTCAGTGCTTCAATGAAAAATCCAAATTTTAGATCGCATTCCTCTTTTGTAAGTCCTAATATATTAAACATCTTTTCCTGGATATCGCTTCTGTGAATCCTGATACTTCCTCCGCCTATTTCAGATCCGTTAAGTACCAGGTCATAGGCTTTTGCCCTTATCTTAAGTGGATCGGTATCAAAGAGTGGGATATCTTCATCCACAGGTGCAGTAAATGGGTGATGTACTGCAGCATATCTTTTTTCCTCTTTGTCCCATTCCAGAAGCGGGAAGTCGATAACCCAGGTGAAGTTGTACTTGTTTTTATCTATAAGTCCAAGTCTTCTTCCAAGTTCAAGACGAACTTTTGACATAAATAGATTTACAGTGGATTTTTCCCCTGCACCAAAGAATACAATATCTCCAACTTTTGCATCCATAGCATCAAGAATCCTATTAGTAAGTTGCTCACCTAAAAACTTTATGATGGGGGACTGTAGACCATCTTCATTGATTTTGATGTATGCCAAGCCTTTTGCCCCAAGGGAAACCGCATAGTCTGTTATTTCATCGATCTCTTTTCGGCTAAATTTACCAGCACCTTTTGCGTTGATGGCCTTTACGATGCCACCTTCCTTAATTGCATCGGTAAACACTTTAAAATCACAGTCTTTTACAAGATCATTTATGGTCTTGGTAAAAAGCTCAAACCTTGTGTCGGGTGCATCATGGCTGTACTTTTCCATTGCTTCGGCATATGTCATAACTGGAAAGGGTCTTTGTACTGTTATCCCTGCAACTTTCTGGAATATCTCAACAAATAACCCTTCAATAAGATCCATAAGATCCTGTCTGTCGATGAACGACATCTCCATATCAAGCTGAGTAAATTCAGGTTGTCTGTCAGCCCTTAGGTCCTCATCTCTAAAGCATCTTACAATTTGAAAATATCTATCGTAGCCTGAAATCATCAAAAGCTGTTTAAACATCTGGGGTGACTGAGGTAAGGCGTAAAATTTTCCAGGATTTACTCTACTTGGGACGAGATAATCCCTTGCCCCTTCGGGTGTGCTTTTTGTGAGAAATGGTGTTTCAATATCAAGGAAGCCTTTGCTGTAGAGATACTCTCTCATTGTTCTGGTAAGATTATGTCTTAAAATGATATTTTTTTGAAGATTTGGTCTTCTAAGGTCAAGATATCTATATTTTAACCTTACATCTTCCCCAACATTTGTGTTTTCTTCAATCTGGAAAGGTGGAGTTTTGGCGTTATTCAGGATCTTTATCTCTTTTACAATGATCTCTATTTCTCCTGTGGGTAAATTTTCATTAATAGTCCCTTCAGGTCTTTTTTCCACTTTACCTTTTACCGCCACAACATACTCGCTTCTAACCGCTTCTGCGATTGAATGGGCTTCAGGATTGATTTCAGGGTTTAGTACTAACTGAAGTAATCCGGTTTTATCTCTTAAATCTATGAAAATTACTCCACCATGGTCCCTTCTTCTATGTACCCAACCCATTACGCAGATATCCTCCCCTGCGTTTCTACCATTTAATTCACCACAATAATGAGTTCTTCTCCAATCACCTAAAAGTGATAACATAATATTGCCTCCTTTGATCTATTATAATGTTAATTTTTCTATAATTTCCTCTTTTTTGACTTCAAATTGAACACCTGTTTTCATATCTTTTAACTGAACAATCCCACGTTCTTTCTCTGATGTCCCTATTATTATTACCCAATCTGCTGAGTTTCTATCGGCTTTCTTAAATTGATTTTTAAAATTACCAAATTCGTAGTCAAAACCTGTGGATATATCATTTTTTCTGAGTAATTCAATCATCTCAAAACCTTCTTTAAATGTTTCCTCAAAAAAGACAACGAAAACTTTTTTAGTGCGATTCACCGGGATATTTTTTTCCATCATAAGCGTTACGAGCCTGTCGACGCCAATAGCATAACCTATACCAGGTATGTCTGGTCCTCCCAATGTTTTTATCAGACCGTCGTATCTTCCACCACCACCAACGGCACTACTTGCCCCCAACCTGTCTGTCACAAATTCAAATGCAGTTTTTACATAATAATCAAGACCTCTTACCATAAATGGGTCTATATTAAATTTGATGTTGAAAAATGTAAGGAACTGTTTTGTCTTTTCAAAATGTGAATTGCATTCATCACAGAGATGATCCACCATCTTTGGAGCATTTCTGGTGGCGGATTTGCATCTGTCTATTTTACAGTCAAGTACCCTCAATGGATTTCTGTTTAGTCTGTTTAAACAATCATCACAGAGCTGGTCTTTTTTATCGGTCAAATATGATATCAGCTTTTCTTTGTATAGAGGTCGGCATTTTGGGCAACCTATAGAATTGATATTTAGTGAAACTATATCTAAAATACCACATTCATCAAATATGTCCTGCATAGTTTTGATAACCTCTGCATCCAGTGATGGGGCTGAAGAACCAAAAGCCTCTATCCCGACCTGGTAAAATTGTCGGAAGCGCCCTTTTTGGGGTCTTTCTCTTCTGAACATAGGTCCATAGTAGTAGTATTTTGCTATTGCATTGCCAGTATATAGTCTGTTTTCTATGTATCCCCTTACAATGGATGCTGTGCCTTCCGGTCTTAAAGCAAGTCTATCCCCACCTTTGTCATCGAATACAAACATCTCTTTTTCAACTATATCAGTGGTGTCCCCAATCCCTCTCTGGAAAACCTCAACTTTTTCAAGCACCGGTAGTTTAAATTCAGTATATTCATATCTTTTAAACACTTTATGGAATGACTTTTCAACTTTGTGCCAATAAGGGATTTCATCACCAAATATGTCCCTAAAACCTTTAACTCTTGTGAACAAAAAAACCTCCTAAATTTAACATGTTAACAGTATCTTTTTTTAAAGTCAATTAAAATTTCCTAAAAGTTTGATTTTACTATATTAATTATTGCTTTTGCCGTTTTTTCGATGTTAAATTTTTCAATATTGATAAGTGTGTGATAAAGCTCTGGATCGTCTATTTCTGCACCGTAGTAATGTTTAATAAAGTTTTTTCTTCTATGTTCAATATCTAATATCTTCTGCTGTGCTGATCTGGCATCTATCTGTAGTTTTGATTGAACCCATTTTACTCTTGACTCAAAAGGTGCATATATCCGAACATGAAAAGCCTTTGGATGATCTTTTAGGATACATTGGGCGCCTCTACCTATGATGACCACATCCCCTTTCTGGGCAAGCTTAAAAATAACCCTTTCCACCATTTTCTGGAAAGATTCACTATCAAAAATTGGATTGTATTTGATCCCTTCGTCAAAAAGTGATTCATCTTCCGGTATTTCAATACATTCAGGCGTGGAGCATTTTAGATATGGGTCATCCTTTATGATATCACTGAAGATGTTTATATCTATATACTTTGAAAGGATGGCAGAAAGATTTGAATGGTAATCTTCATCAAAACCTTTTACAACATGTGCAGGTGTACTTGTGAGGATGGAGACGTATTGAATAATTTCGTTATTTACAAATTGATATCCCAGAGCCTTTGCAACCCTTTCTCCTACGTATTCCCCAGAACAACCGTATTGCCTTGAAATGGTAACTATCGCCAATGTAGCCTCCCTAATATTTTGATATTCAGATCATCATCCAATTCGTTTATCATGGTGGTTATATCTTTTTTCAGTAAAGGATGTTTGTAGTCGGGTATAATATCCCTGAGAGGGTATAATACGAAGCTTCTATTATGCATTTCAGGATGTGGGATTATTAGTTCTCTCATATTTATTAGCTGGTTATTATAGTCTAATATATCTATATCGATTATTCTACTGTTCCACCTTCCTGTATCTATTCTGCCCAAAGATATTTCTACATTTTTCAAAAGTTTTAATAGAAAAAGAGGGGAAAGATCGGTTTTGACCATTACGACAATATTAAAATAGTCCTCCTGGTTATCTTTTAGAAGTGATAGGGAAGAGTAGATGTTGGAAACTGTTACTATGAGACACTGTTGAGATAGTAATTTAATTGCATTTTTTAGGTTTTTAGATTTTGGTGGTATATTACTGCCCAGTCCTAATAAAACATCAGCCATACTCAACTCTTTATTTTGTTGCTGATATCAACAAGTGCTTCCACGAAGGTAGGATAGGAAAAAATATGTCTGGATATATTATCTATCTCCAAGTTTAGTTTTATAATCAGAGAAAAAATTGGAAGAAGTTCATTGGCACCTTTGCCAATTATATGTGCACCTAAGACCTTTTTTGTATTCTTTTCTATAATAACCTTTATAAATCCCTTAGAATGCCCTGTAATTATAGACATTTCAAGATCTGCAAAGGAGTATTTTATAGTTTGAATATTGTATTTTTGTTCAATAGCCTCTTGTTCGGTTAACCCTACAGTTGCGATCTCTGGATCTATGTATAACACTTTGGGAAATACAAAAAGATTCTCATCGTGATTTTTGCCAAGTATATCACTAGAAACGATATCTGCAGAAAGGTAAGCCCAATTTAGAAACATAAATTTTCCGGCAGCATCCCCAATGAAGTAGATGTTTCGATTGCAACAACTACTGAGGTTTTTGTTTAGTAGAGGGAGATTGTTTTCGATCTGAACATTGGCGGCATCAAGATGGAGATGATTGATATTAGGAATTCTACCTACAGCTATAAAAACTTCATCCGACTGGATCTGTTCATTGTCCAAAAATATAAGTGTTTTATTTCCTATCTTTTCAATATTTGTTACCGTTTTCCCCTTTATTATATTCACACCATCTTTTTTCAAAAACTCTTCACATTTTTTTACTATAAAATCATCAAAAGTATAAAGTATTCTATCTCTTGATTCTATTATGGTTACCTGGCAACCGATCCTTTTAAAAACTGTGGCATATTCTACCCCTATAAAACCTCCACCTATTACCGTTACAGTATTTGGAATCTTTTCTAAGTTTATTATGTTTAGGGGGTCTAAAAATTTTTTACCTGTGGCAAAAGGGGGGGTTTTGGGTAAGGAACCTGTGGCAATAATCGCCTTTTCAAACGATACCTCTTCCACAGTTTTATTCGAGTATTGAATAAGGATAGACTGTTCCGAATTGAAGGAAACTAAACCTTCTATGAGTTCAACGTTATATTCTGAAAGATCATCCTTGTAAGCTTTGAAGATTTTATTGGATACATTTTCTATATATTTTCGCATCTTTTTGAGATCAAACGCAGACTCTGGTGGATTCTCAGTGCAAAAGTTTATAAAATAGGAAGTTTTGGTTTTTAATCGATTGTATAGATAGCTCAGGTACAAAAGTGTATTGGATACTGTATTGCCGGTGAATTTTGTAGGAGAATTGAGATTTTTATCGATAATTGCTACTTTTTTCCCTGCCTTGGCAAGCTCGATGGCAGCACTGGAACCTGCAGGTCCAGCGCCTATTATCACAATGTCGATATTTCTTTTGATCGTGTTTGACATTATACGATATTCCGATTAATTTTGTTAAGCTCCCAGTTTACCTGCCATTTTCTTTATCTCATCTGCATAATTGATTTCTTCCCAGCTGAACCCTTTTCTTCCAAAATGACCGTAGGCGGCAGTTTTTTTGTAAATAGGTTTCTTTAAGTCAAGGGCTGTGATAATACCTTTGGGGGTAAGATCAAAAATCTTCTTAACTATATTGGAAATCTCTTCATCTGGGATGATTCCTGTGTCAAATGTGTTTACCATCAATGAAACAGGCTCTGCAACGCCTATTGCATAAGCTATCTGAACTTCACATCTATTTGCCAATCCGGCTGCAACAATATTCTTAGCCACCCATCTTGCGGCGTAGGCTCCACTTCTATCCACTTTTGATGGGTCTTTACCAGAAAATGCTCCACCACCATGACGGCCAGATCCACCATAAGTATCTACTATTATTTTTCTGCCGGTAAGTCCACAGTCCCCCATAGGTCCACCAACCACAAATCTACCTGTGGGGTTGATATGATAGGTAATATTTTCTTCATCCAGAAGATTAGATGGTATAACCTCTTTTATAACCTTTTCTATAATATCTTCCTTTAGATCTTTGTGCTTTACATCAGGGGAGTGCTGAGCTGAAACAACCACTGTGTCTACCCTTAATGGTGTATATCCGTTGTACTCTATGGTGACCTGGGATTTTCCATCTGGTCTGAGGTAAGGTAAAATCTCTTTTTTTCTGACTTCTGCTAATTTCATACAGATTTTGTGGGCAAGCATGATGGGAAGAGGCATCAACTCCTCCGTCTCATCGCAGGCAAATCCAAACATTAACCCCTGATCCCCGGCGCCTCCTGTATCCACCCCCATAGCAATATCGGGTGATTGTTTATCAATTGTGGATATAACGGCACAGGTTTCATAGTCGAAGCCGTATTTCGCTCTTGTGTAGCCAATATCTTTTATGGTATTTCTAATCACTTCCGGAAGATCCACATAGGTTGAAGTGGTGACCTCGCCGGCAACAATACATAATCCGGTGGTGACAAGAGTTTCAACCGCCACACGGCTATTGGGATCATCTTTGAGCATTGCATCAAGTATGGCATCAGAGATCTGATCAGCCACTTTATCCGGATGTCCCTCTGTAACTGATTCTGAAGTAAAAACATATTTTCGGTTTTTCATTTCAATTATCCCTTTTATCTTTATAGCTTGCAATTATTTGTTCCATTCTATCTTTACCCTGCAATTTCCTTACTTTTATCTCTTTAATCTTTACTTGAACTTCTGGTGGAAAATATTTTAAACTGCACAATGCTTCTAGATCCTGTTCCAGCTGGATATGTTCATCATAAAGCATTTTAAATTCCTCATTATTACTATAAAGCTCCTGAATAAGCTTTGACTCATACTTTATCATATTCCACCTCGCAATTTAGTCTCATTGTATATGCATCTTTGTTTAAGCCATAAAAATTTTTTCTTTTGCCAATCACTTCAAATCCCAATGATTTATATAAGTGAATTGCAGGTAAATTGTCAATACGAACATCCAGAAAACAAACAAATGGTTTTAAGCTATTTTCAATCATATAGTTCAACAATCTTCTACCTATACCCTTTGATTGGCAATCTTTTTTTACTGCAATATTAACCACTTCAAGTTCATTTAACATCTTTGAATCGTTGTAGATCTCCCAGTAAATAAGGTACCCTTTTATAATATCTTCTTCATAGATAAAAAATTTCGTCACATCATTATTAAGCTCGTGTAAAAAACTTTCATAACTCCAGGGGCTATCGTAAAGCTCTTTTTCTATCTCCAAAATTTCCATCAGATCTTCTTCAACAGCTTTTCTTATCAAATTGTATTTCCGCTTCTGATTTTTTAAAGTAAAAGGGGATCGGTTCTGTTTTAAAATTTTCCAGCATTTTGTTGGTTAAACAGCTGTAAATATTGTGGTACATTATAAAATCGATATCGTTCGTAATCTCATTTTCATAAATTGTATAGTAATCGGAAAATACCATTTTTGTAAAATCGTACTCTTTACAAACATACTCTTTACCCCTTAACTTGAGGGCTATTTTTTTTGTCTTTTTATCATCAGCCAGAGCAAAAGCATCAAGAATCGATATACCATACACAGGCTTAGAAATAGATACCGCAACTCCCTGAGCAACCGATACACCAACCCTGATTCCGGTAAATGAACCTGGACCGGTTACAACTATAAATTCATCGATATTTTTAAGTTGTAATGATGCTATATTCAGTGATTGTTCAATAATATCAATCAATTTTTCGGATATTCTATTTGCTGCGTTTAAAAAAACTTTGAATATAATATTTTGATCTTTTGAAATTGCTAATGATACATATTGGCTGGTGGTATCTAATAATAGTCTTACCATTAATATAATTTATATTATAATTATAGATTATGTCAAGAGGAATACACCAATATGAGCAAATATAGTATTGATTTATTTTAAAACTGTTATTATGATACCTCAGGAGGTTTAAATGAAAAGTTTTAGAAAAGAGATTGTTTTTCAGACAAAAAATCGTGTGGAATTTATAAATATTACGAGGGAAGTACAAATAGCCATAGATGAAAGCGGTATTAAAGAGGGGATCTGTCTTGTAAACTCTATGCATATAACGTCATCTGTTTTTATAAATGACGATGAATCAGGGCTACACAACGATTTTCGAATATGGCTTGAATCTTTAGCTCCCCATGAGCCTATTTCCAAATATAGACATAACCTCACCGGTGAGGATAATGCCGATGCCCATCTAAAGAGACAGATAATGGGTAGAGAAGTGGTGGTGGCTGTGACAAATGGAAAGCTTGATTTTGGTCCATGGGAACAGATCTTTTATGGTGAGTTTGATGGATGTAGGAGAAAGAGGGTTTTAATAAAAATAATAGGTGAATAAAGGAGATTTAGATGATACTGCACGTTACACATAATGATTTGGATGGGGTGGGTTGCGCTATTCTTGTGAAGAGATGCTATGATTTTGTGGATACATATTATCTCAATTATGATGATGTGGATTCGTTTATTCAGAACAATTATGCCAATTACGAACAGCTTATCATATCTGATATCTCCCCATCAGAGGAAACTTTTAAGTATATAGAAAATCATATTGAAATTGTTTTTATCGATCATCATAAAACATCTTTGCACCTTGGGGAATATGCTTTATCTTATCTGGATACAACAGTTTCTGCCACTTATCTTACTATGAAATGGCTTGAGGAGAGCGGTTTTGACCTTTCTGAATACCATGATTTTGTGGATTGTGTCAATGATTTTGATATGTGGCATCTGAAGAGAGATGACAGTCTGAAGATGAATATGCTTTTTACTATTCTGGGGCTTGATAGATTCAGGGAGAGATTTTTGAATAATCCGTCCACGAAATTTACTGAAGTGGAGTTGTTGCTACTGGATCTTGAATCAGAGTCTCTTGATAAATATCTAAAAAATGCAGAAAAGATGGTTAAGACATTTGTGGATAAAAATAATCGTAAATTTGGAGCTATTTTTGCGGAAAAGTACAATTCGGAGCTGGGTAATCATCTTATAAAGACACACGATTTTGACTATGTTTTCATTATTAACGCCCAGAGGGGCAAAGTTTCCATGAGATCAAAGCCGGATTTTGACGTGAGCGAAATTGCTGTCAAAAATGGTGGTGGTGGGCACAAAAATGCCGCCGGTTTTAGTACCAATTACGATTTTGGACTGAATCAATTTCTGAAGAATCTGGAGGTATATTAGTGCAGGCAGAATTTATAAAATCTGCGTTTTATCCAAAAGATTTCCCCATAATCGATCTTCCTGAAATCTGTTTTGTTGGTAAAAGTAATGTTGGGAAGTCTTCTGCTATAAATACATTAATAAATAGAAAAGATTTAGCCCGAGTGGGGAAGACTCCTGGTAAGACGAGGCTAATTAACTTTTTTTCTATTAAAACAAAAGATATCAGTTTTGTCCTTGTGGATCTACCTGGCTATGGTTATGCTCAGGTATCCAAAAAAGAGCGGGAAGAATGGAAAAAGTCGATCGAAAATTATCTGAAATTCAGAAACAACCTTAAATTGGTGGTTTTTATCCTTGATATAAGGAGGAATCCGGATGAGCAGGATGAGGTGATGTTTAAGTGGTTAAAATCTTACAATAAAGATTTCGTTATGCTTCTCACCAAATCGGACAAGCTCTCTAATAATGAGATTGCCAACCGATTAAAGGAACTGTATATTCATCCAATGATAAATATGGATAATTGTATCATCTTTTCATCACTTACAAAAAGGGGGAAGGATGAGCTTTACCAAAAAATTGTTGAGTGTTGTACTAAATAAGGGATTCTTAATTGGATTGGTTTTTATTTTAACAATTTTAGTCTGGGTTTTGAAAAATAACCAGGCAGATGATGGAGTGAAATTTTTAGCTGATGATAGCTTGATAAAAGAGATGCTTTCAGATATAGAATTTTCCAGGGAATCGATTTTTATATCCATATATATGTTTAAGACAGATGGTACCGGGGATGCTGGCCAGCTTAAGGATGCCCTTATAAGGGCGGCTGGTAGGGGGGTAAAGGTGTATGTTGTGATGGATGTGGCAAAGGAAGACATTACAACTGAAGCAAATACGTCTACAGGGAAGGAACTCTCGAATCATGGTATAATGGTGAAATACGATTCCCCGCTTAGAAAACTACATTCAAAACTTATGATAATTGATGAAAAGATAGTTTATATCGGAAGCCATAACTACACAAACAGTGCTTTTTCTAAAAACAATGAAACTTCTGTAAGGATAATTTCGGATAAAATAGCAAAAGAGGCCATAAGCTATATTAAAAATATTAAAACGTATGAACAGTAAAAAAAATTAGAAAAGAGTAAGGTGGTTCATCTTTAAAAAGAAGAACCACCCCTTAATAGCTATCAATGAATCAGTTATTACCGTGAATACCAAACAGCTGTCTGAGGGCATGGCGGGCGATGTTTGGATTTTCTTTCAATCTTCTTCTGGAGTATGGAAGCCAGTCTTTCCCAAAAGGTACATACACCCTGAGTCTATGACCTGAATTTACTATTATTCTTCGTAACTCTTCATCCACACCAAGGAGCATCTGAAATTCATACTTATCTCTTGTCAATCCATATTTCTCTATTAATCTCGTGGCCTCAAAGATCAGTTTTTCATCATGTGTGGCTATCCCTACGTATGCCCCTTTCTGAAACATTTTCTCTAGAATATAAATAAAGCTTTGGTTTATTATGTATGGATCTTTGTAAGCATGTACCCTTTTTTCGTTGTAAATCCCTTTGCAAAGTCTGAAATTCATTGGGCCATCTGAAAGATTTTCCACATCTTTTGGAGTTCTCCTGAGGTATGCCTGTAAGACTACCCCAACATGCCCATGATAATTCCCTCTCAATCTTCTGTAAAAGTCGATCGTATCGTCGGTGCAGGTTACATCTTCCATGTCTATCCTTACAAAATTTCCAAGTTGTTTTGCATGATCCACTATCTTGAGTATATTATCGAAAGCCACTTCTTTGTTTAGATTAAGTCCCATCTGGGTGGGTTTCAAAGAGAGATTTGCATCAAGACCCTCTTTTTTAATCGTGTCAAGTATTTCTATACATCTTTCTCTGTAGTATTCTGCTTCATCAAGATTCTTGATAAATTCCCCAAGTATATCTATGGTGGTCATGATCCCCTGGCTGTTTAACTCTTTTGTAACTCTTACTGCATCCTCTAATTCTGGCCCTGCAATATAACTTTTGGCAAATATTCCCACCAGTGGACCGGGGATATGCATAATACTTTTTGAAATTAAAAAATTTAGTAGCGACATGAAATATCTCCTATTTATCGAGCATAAAAGGGTAGCCTACTTCATCCGGAGCTATGAAATTCTCTTTTACAGCCCTTGTGGATACCCATCTGTAAAGATTTAAAATACTTCCGGCTTTGTCGTTTGTTCCTGATGCCCTACCACCACCAAATGGCTGCTGACCTACAACTGCACCTGTGGGCTTATCATTAATATAGAAATTTCCTGCTGCAAATTCAAGTTTTTCCATCATTTTTGATATTATCTTTCTATCATTTGCAAATATTGCACCGGTAAGGGCGTAAGGGGATGTTTTGTCGCAAATCTCAAGTGTTTCTTCAAATTTTTCGTCGTCATATACATATATAGTAAGAACTGGTCCAAAGATCTCCTCTTCCATAGTTTTGAAATGTGGATCTTTTGCAAGAATTACCGTTGGTTCGATGAAATAACCATATGATTTGTCGTATTTTCCACCGAATATTATCTCGGCATCTTTCGAATTTTTGGCGTAGTCAATGTATTCAGTTATACTTTCGAATGCAGATTCATCAATGACAGCATTTATTAATTTTGTGAAATCCTCCACATCACCCATTTTAAGATTTTTCAGCTCTGCCTCCATGATCTCCCAGGTATTATCCCATATTGATCTTGGGATATATGCCCTTGATGCAGCGGAACATTTCTGACCCTGATATTCAAATGCCCCCCTGACAAGAGCTACCACCAATTTTTTGATATCAGCAGAGGAATGGGCAAATACAAAGTCTTTGCCACCTGTTTCACCTACTATTCTTGGGTAGTTTTTATATTTTGCGATGTTTGCCCCCACATCTTTCCACATCTTCTGGAATACAGCAGTACTTCCAGTAAAATGGATCCCTGCCATAAGTGGGTGCTTGATACATATATCCCCCACAATTGATGCGGAACCAGGTATAAAGTTTATTACCCCATCCGGAAGTCCAGCTTCCTGAAGTATCTTCATGATGAAATAAGGCGCATAAATTGCCGAAGATGCTGGCTTCCACAGAACCACATTTCCCATTATTGCAGGTGATGTTGGTAAGTTGCCACCTATTGCTGTGAAATTAAACGGTGTGACGGCAAAAATAAAACCTTCTAGGGGTCTTTGCTGAGTGTAATTCCATGTTCCTTTTGGACTATGGAGGGGTTGTTCTTTATATATCTGCTGGGCGTAGTAGCTATTGAATCTCCAGAAATCTATCAGTTCACATGCGGAGTCTATTTCTGCCTGATAGACATTTTTGCTTATGGAAAGCATTGTGGCAGCATTCAGAAGATATCTGTATTTTGTGGATAACAGATCAGCAGCCTTTAAGAATATGGATATCCTTTCTTCATATCTTAATTTTTGCCATTCTTTCCAGGCTTTTTGGGACTCTTCTATGGCAAGGAGTACCTCTTTCTCCCCTGCTTTGTGATATTCTGCTAAAACATGAGCGTGGTTGTGTGGGCATACAACCTTACCTTTTTCACCCGTCCTTATCTCTTTGCCCCCTATGATCAATGGAATATCGATAACCTGCGATTTAAGATCATTAAGTGCGTTTTTTAAAAGTTCCCTCTCTTTTGTGCCCGGGGCATAAGAGTACTGGGGTTCATTCTGTGGATATGGTACATTGATTATTGCATTATTGTAATTCATAGGCCACCTCTTGTTCAATGTTTTGTAATCTGATTATATGTTCAAAAAATTGAACAGTCAAGTGAAATTTCATTAAATTTTTTGTCATAATTTTTTAACATCCTTGACTAATTCATTTTTGTTAAGTATAAACAAATCACAAAAATTTTTACGAGGTGAAAGATGGCTAAGGTGTTAATAATTGGGGCTGGCGGTGTTGGAAATGTGGTTGCCAAAAAATGTGCAATGAATTCTGATGTTTTTACCGATATTCTGCTTGCCAGTAGAACTATAGAAAAATGTAACAAAATCAGGGATGAGATAAAAAAGTATATTGGTGT
The DNA here is from genome assembly GCF_049968475.1 of Calditerrivibrio sp. Classification (NCBI taxonomy): domain Bacteria; kingdom Pseudomonadati; phylum Deferribacterota; class Deferribacteres; order Deferribacterales; family Calditerrivibrionaceae; genus Calditerrivibrio; species Calditerrivibrio sp. The sequence goes on from NZ_JBMFQS010000005.1 coordinate 146,743, forward strand.
GGATATACAGACTGCTCAGGTGGATGCGGATAATGTTTCTGAGTTGGTTTCCCTGTTTAATAAGTTTAAACCTGAAGTGGTCATTAATGTGGCACTTCCTTACCAGGATTTAACCATCATGGATGCCTGCCTTGAGGCAGGAGTAAACTACCTTGACACTGCAAATTATGAGCCAAAGGATACGGCAAAGTTTGAATACAAATGGCAGTGGGCGTATCAGGAAAAGTTTAAAGAGGCTGGACTGATGGCAGTACTTGGATGTGGATTTGACCCAGGTGTTACCGGTGTTTTTACTGCCTATGCATTGAAGCATTTATACGATGAGATTTATCAGATTGATATTTTAGACTGCAATGCTGGAAATCATGGCTATCCGTTTGCCACAAATTTTAATCCCGAGATCAATATTAGGGAAGTCACCCAAGTTGTACGTCATTATGATAACGGTAAATGGGTGGAGACACCTCCGATTATAGAAGAGGGATCCATTCATTTTACTTTTAATTATCCCCAGATAGGGCCCAGAGAGAGCTACCTTTTGTATCATGAGGAGTTGGAGTCTTTAGCCAAAAATGTCCCAGGAATAAAAAAGATCAGGTTTTGGATGACATTTTCTGAAAACTACTTAACTCATTTGAAAGTTTTGAGAAATGTTGGGATGACGAGGATCGATGAGGTGGATTACAAGGGCTGTAAGGTTGTTCCAATGGAGTTTCTTAAGTGTCTGCTACCAGATCCCGCTTCATTGGCAGAAAATTATACCGGGCTTACTAATATTGGAAACATCTTTGATGGTATTAAGGATGGGAAAAGGTTTAAGAAATATATCTACAACGTGTGTGATCATGCTGCATGTTACAAAGAGGTGCAGTCCCAGGCGATATCATACACTACAGGGGTTCCTGCAATGATTGGGGCTATGATGATGGTAAAAGGTATCTGGGCAAAACCTGGTGTTTACAATGTTGAAGAACTCGATCCGGATGAATTTATGAATCAGCTAAACAAACAGGGACTTCCCTGGGTTGTGGAAGATTTTAATGGTGAGTTGCCAGAGTGAAAGAACCAAGAGAATATTTACCCATATTAGAAGAATATTTTCCCCGTGCTATCACCGATCAGGTGGAATCACCCTGTTATTTAATAAGTGAAGATCTGATAGAGGAAAATTGTAAGATACTAAACAATATTAAAGAAAGATCCGGAGCAAGAATACTTCTTGCACTCAAAGCTTTTGCCCTGCCAGAAGTATTTCCTATAATAGGGAAATATCTCGATGGTGTGTGTGCCAGTGGTCCTTATGAGGCAAGGCTTGGCAGAGAAGAGTTTGGTAAAGAGGTACATACCTTTTCACCTGCCTATACTGACGAAACTATAAAAGATGTCATTGCCACCAGTGATCATGTTCTGTTTAATTCCCTCAACCAGTTTTATAAATATAAAGATTTGGTAAAAGATGCCGGTAAGGAGATCGGTTTGAGGGTAAATCCTGGATATTCTGAAGTTGAGATTCCTCTTTACGACCCCTGTCAGGTTGGTTCAAGATTTGGTGTTTTAAGTGATGACATTAAAAATGCTGACCTTGATTCTCTTGATGGATTGCATTTTCACGCCATGTGCCAGCAAAATGCAGATGTTTTGGAAAAGATCGTTGTGTCGTTTAAAAAACGTTTTGATGATGTTATAAAAAAGGTAAAATGGGTAAATTTTGGTGGTGGACATCACATTACAAGGGATGGTTACGATAGAGAAAAACTTGTAAGTATAATAAAAAATTTTTATAGTGATTATCCTAATATACAAAAAATCTATCTGGAACCTGGGGAGGCTGTGGTCTTCAATGCCGGTGTATTGGTGTCAACCGTACTTGATATCATAAAAAATGGTATGGAGATTGCGATACTTGATACTTCCGCCGAAAATCATATGCCGGATGTTCTGGCTATGCCTTATCGACCAGAGATTTTTGGTGCTGGTTTAGTGGGTGAATATCCATTTACCTACAGATTGGGTGGAGTAACCTGTCTTGCGGGTGATGTGATTGGGGATTACTCTTTTAAAAATCCTTTAAAAATAGGTGACAAACTTGTATTTACTGATATGGCCCTCTACTCATTTGTGAAAAATACGATGTTTAACGGGATACATCTGCCATCTCTTGTTGTGTTTAATTTAAAAAATGGTAAACTAAAAGTGGTCAGAAGATTTGGTTATCAGGATTATAAGTGTAGGGTAAGCTAAAAATCCAATATCTTTGTACTGTGGTGGATTGAAAGATCCACCATATTCAAACTTTTATCTGCAGTATTAAAGTATCTTTGATTTCCTTAGTATGTTTAAAGAAAAAAAAGGCAGAACATCTTTAGAAGTTCCACCCTGTAAAACTCCCCTTGTGCAACCCTCTTCATAACCGTTCTCTTTCTCCGGCAGTTAACCGAAAACCTTCAATATCAACGGGTTATCAAAGAGCATGAGGCCCCCATGGGCTGGAAGCGGCGTAAAGTCTTATTTCTGTGAATTCACGACGGATTTAAAGCATCGAGGGACACCATCCCCGGAGTTCTGAGTGCTCAACAAGTCGTGCCCCGGAACAGTAGGACAAAACATTCGCTCCGATTATCATGATGATGTCTCGGCGGAATCCTGTTGACCATCTTCCCACATCTGAATAGACATCTTGATCTCGGCGGGTCTCGAGGCGGCAAGCACATCCTTATGTCACTGTTCATCCCGAACCATCCTTCTGATCTGTCCAAGCATCTCCAAGTGGCTTTCCGGCGGATCAATGGGGGATAACAGCAAAATCATTAGCCTAACCTTCCGATCCGTCTCTTGGTCTTGGATTACCTCGTCAATAGCCATTATAGGGCGAAATAAACTGCTATCTACGCATGAGGGATCGCCACATCCTCGCCCACGAAAGTCCCGCTTTGTTTTTCTCGGTCGAGAACGGATTTCAATGCCGATCCCATCCACCCCTTACCAATCTCGCGACATGAATCGAGCAGACGCTTGATTGCATCCTCTTTTTCAATGACCTTTTCCCAAACCAGATTTGGTCGACCTCGATAGCGCCGCATCGCTCTCACCGATGAAGTCATTACGCGGCTTGAGCTCCGGGTCGCTCTCCTCGGACTGGAGGCGGTAGAGCCAGTCCAGGAGCGCTTTGGCCTTGGTATCCGAAATGTGTCACCGGTGTTCATGGCAACTCCGGCAGCCCCAATTCCTTGAGAAAGGCATTGTGCCGCGTCCGGGCGGCCTCGATTTTGTGCGTGAGATCGGTAATTTCACGGTGCACCTGCTTCAGATCGATTTCGGCTTCGGCCTGCGCCGTGCTCACGTAGCGGGTGATGTTGAGGTTGAAGTCGTTCTGCTCGATTTCCTCCATACGCACCCGGCGGGAATAGTGCGGTTCCTCCCTGCGGTGCTGGTAGGTTTCGACGATCTTTTCCACGTGTTCGGGAAGCAGCATGTTTTGCCGTTTCCCCTTCTGGTAGTGTTCCGCCGCGTTGATAAAGAGCACGTCGTCGAACTTCTTGCACTTCTTGAGCACCAGGATGCACACCGGGATGCCGGTGGAGTAAAACAGATTCGCCGGCAGGCCGATGACCGCGTCGATGTGGTTGTCCTCCAGTAGTTTCTTCCGGATCCTGGCTTCGCTACCTCCGCGAAAGAGCACCCCGTGCGGCATGATGATGGCCATGGTCCCCTCACGGTGCAGGAAGTGGAAGCCGTGCAGGAGGAACGCAAAATCCGCCGCCGATTTGGGGGCCAGCCCGTACCCCTTGAAGCGGAAATCCTCCGCCAGGGCTTCGCTGGGCTCCCAGCGGTAGCTAAAGGGAGGATTGGCCACCACCGCGTCAAATTCGATCTTCTTAGCCGGGTTCTCCTCGCGCAGGAGCGGCCACTCGTTGGTGAGCGTATCGCCGTGGAAGATCTCGAACTCGGTATCGCGCACGCCGTGCAGCAGCATGTTCATGCGGGCCAGGTTGTAGGTGGTGATGTTCTTCTCCTGGCCGTAGAGCTTGCCCACGCCGTCCTTGCCCATCCGGTGGCGCACGTTGAGGAGCAGCGAGCCCGAGCCGCAGGCGAAATCCAGCACCTTGCCGAGCTTCTCCCGCCTGCCGTTCGCCGGATCCTGGGAGTCGAGCGAGACGATGCCCGAGAGGATGCTCGAAATCTGCTGCGGGGTGTAGAACTCGCCGGCCTTTTTGCCGCTACCGGCGGCGAACTGCCCGATCAGGTACTCGTAGGCATCGCCCAAAAGGTCGCGGTCGGTGGGAAACTCGGCAAGCCCATTGTCGATGGTCTTGATGATGACGCACAGCCGGTCGTTGCGCTGCTTGTAGTTCTTGCCGAGCTTTTCCGAATCCAGATTGATCTCCGAGAAGAGTCCCTGGAAGCTGCTCGCGAAGGATTCGTTCTCGATGAATTTGAAGCCCTTCTGCAACATATGGAGCAGCTCCGAGTCCTGGGTGCGTGCCATCTCGGCGATGCTGCTCCAGAGGTACTCGGGTTTGATGACGTAGTGCACCTTGCGGCGCATCATATCCTCGAAGGCCGGGATGTCATCCGGGTTCTGTTCGTACCACACCGCCAGCGGCGAACGCCGGTCGCCTGGGGCAGGCTCGGGCCAGTCGCTCCCCAATTCCCGTTTGGCGGCTTCCTCGTAGTTGTCCGAGAGATAGCGCAAAAAGAGGAAGGCCAGCATGTAGTCGCGGAAGTCGTCGGCGTTCATCGCGCCGCGCAGTTGGTCGGCGATGGCCCAGAGCGTCTTGCCTAATGATGAATTATAAGTGGTGAATGATGAATGGTTCGGTTGTTCGTTTTTCCTTTTCATTGTTGTACACCTCTAAGCATCTGACAGCTCATAACTCGTAATTCATAATTCACAATTTGGAAACAGTTGCTGCATCAGCCCTTTCTTGTGGGCTTTGAGGGCCTCGAGCTTCTTCGCCTGAAGCTCGATCAGCTCATCCAGCGATGACAGGCAGTCGGCGATTTTTTGTTGTTCACCTGTTTCTATATCAGGAAAGGCAACGAGCTTTTCTTTGAGTATGGAGAAGTGCCTCTTGTATTGTTTTTGCTCAACAGGA